>NZ_JAWOTL010000004.1:0-326686 GCF_033338835.1 Vibrio sp. Vb0888 | reverse complement strand
TTTAGCCAAGTGCCAGCGGTCGATTTAGGGAAAATGGTAGTAAGCGAAATGCTTGCTCGAACAGATATTGATCCGAAGCTAATCGAACAAGTGGTATTTGGACAAGTAGTACAAATGCCTGAAGCGCCAAACATCGCACGAGAAATCGTGTTAGGCACTGGTATGAACATCCATACTGATGCATACAGTGTGACTCGAGCGTGTGCGACGAGTTTTCAAGCGGCGGTTAATGTCGCAGAAAGCATCATGGCGGGAACCATCGATATTGGTATTGCTGGCGGTGCAGACTCTTCTTCCGTCCTGCCTATTGGCGTATCAAAGAAACTGGCCGCTAATCTGCTTGCTCTTAGTAAGACAAAAACAATGGGTCAGAAGCTTAGTATCCTCAAAAACTTGAGCTTTAAAGACCTGATGCCAGTGCCACCAACAGTAGCAGAGTACTCTACGGGTTTATCCATGGGACAAACTGCAGAGCAAATGGCTAAAACACATGGTATTTCTCGCGCAGAACAGGATGCGCTTGCACATCGTTCTCATACGCTGGCTTCTCAAGCTTGGAAAGAAGGAAAAATCCAAGATGAAGTGATGACGGCTTTCCCTGAACCATACAAAAAATGGATTTCGGAAGACAACAATATCCGTCATGACTCAACGGTTGAGGGATACGCGAAATTGCGACCTGCGTTTGATCGTCAGTATGGCAGTGTTACGGCAGCGAACAGTACGCCATTGACTGATGGTGGTGCGGCAGTGATGTTGATGCGAGAAGGTAAAGCGAAAGAGCTCGGAATGGAGATCCTTGGTTACATCCGAGGTTATGCATTCTCTGCTATCGGCGTGGAAAAGGACATGCTGATGGGGCCGACTTATGCCACAGCGAAAGTGCTTGAAAATACAGGCTTGGAACTGTCAGACCTGACGTTGATCGACATGCACGAGGCCTTTGCTGCTCAAGCATTGGCGAATGTGAAGATGTTTGCTTCCGATAAGTTTGCTCAAGAAAACCTTGGTCGCTCAAAAGCGATTGGTGAAATTGACATGGATAAGTTCAACGTGCTTGGCGGATCAATTGCTTATGGTCACCCATTTGCTGCGACTGGTGCGCGTATGATGACGCAAACCCTACGAGAGCTAAAACGCCGTGGCGGTGGTATTGCATTGAATACCGCATGTGCTGCTGGTGGTCTTGGTGCGGCAATGATTCTGGAGGTTGAGTAATGAGCGAGCAAAAAGCATTTAGTCTAAAGGTTGATGAGCAAAATATTGCTTGGTTAGCCATCGATGTTCCTAATGAAAAAATGAATACGCTGCAGGCGGCTTTTGCTGACGAAATGAAAGAAATTTTTGCTCAGCTAAAAGACTCCAGTGGTATTAAAGGGATGATCATCCACTCCCTAAAACCGGACAATTTTGTTGCGGGCGCAGATGTTCGAATGCTAGAAGCATGCACCACAGCAAGTGAAGCGGAAGACTTAGCAAGGCAAGGTCAGGATTTATTCCAGCAGCTATCGGACTTACCGTATCCTGTCGTTGCGGCTATTCATGGCCCATGTTTGGGCGGTGGTTTAGAACTGGCTCTTGCATGTGATTATCGTGTTTGTACGGATTCTGACAAAACGCGTTTAGGTCTGCCAGAAGTACAACTTGGTTTATTGCCAGGTTCTGGTGGTACTCAGCGTCTGCCACGTTTGATTGGCCTGTTACCGTCGTTGGACTTGATCCTGACGGGTAAACAACTTCGTGCGAAGAAAGCTAAAAAATTGGGCGTTGTGGACGCCTGTGTGCCTGACACCATTTTGCTCGACGTAGCAAAACAGTTTATCGACAAAGGTAAAAACAAGGGCACGAAAAAGCTATCGACGAAAGAAAAGGTGATGTCTGGTAGCGGGCTAGGGCGCAAGTTTGTATTTGAGCAAGCTGCGAAGAAAACGAATCAAAAAACTCGCGGTAACTATCCAGCAACGGTTGCAATTCTAGAAGTTATTCAACATGGCTTAGAGAAAGGCTTCGCTAAAGGTCAAGAACTTGAAGCGAAGCGCTTCGGTGAGCTTGTGATGAGCTCAGAGTCAAAAGCGCTCCGTTCGATCTTCTTTGCCACAACAGAAATGAAGAAAGAAAATGGCACGGATGCGAAACCAGCACCAGTTCATAAAGTTGGTGTGCTTGGTGGTGGTCTGATGGGCGCCGGAATCAGCCATGTGTCTGTTGCAAAAGCAAAAGTACCTGTTCGCATCAAAGACGTTAGCAACGATGGCGTTTTAAACGCGCTCAACGACAACTACAAGTTATTTGAGAAACAGCGCAAACGTCGCATTCTATCCAAGGCCGATCTGCAAGCGAAAATGCTGCAACTGTCTGGTGGTGTCGATTTTACCAGTTTTAATCATATTGATGTCGTAATTGAAGCCGTTTTTGAAGACTTAGATCTTAAGCAAAAAATGGTGGCGGACATTGAAGCGAACGCTAAGACAGAAACTATCTTTGCGACCAATACTTCTTCGTTGCCTATCCACAAAATTGCAGAAAAAGCAGAGCGTCCAGAAAACGTAGTTGGTTTGCATTACTTCAGCCCAGTAGAAAAAATGCCTTTGGTGGAAGTGATTCCGCATGAAACGACGTCAGATGAAACCGTTTCAACAGTTGTTGCACTTGCTAAGAAGCAAGGTAAAACCCCGATAGTAGTGAAAGACAAAGCGGGCTTTTACGTGAACCGCATTCTTGCGCCATACATGAACGAAGCGGCGCATATTCTGCTGGCTAACGAACCGATCGAAAAGATTGATACGGCGTTGCTTGACTTTGGTTTCCCTGTCGGCCCGATTACCTTACTGGATGAAGTCGGTGTCGACATTGGCGCGAAAATTATGCCGATTCTGGTTAATGAGTTAGGTGACCGATTCAAAGGTCCGGATGTGTTTGATATCTTGTTAAATGATGGACGTAAAGGACGCAAGAGTGGTAAGGGCTTTTACACTTACAAGGGCAAGAAGAAAGATGTCGACAAATCAGTTTACAAACTGCTTAAGCTCGACCCTGAATCTAAGCTAAGCGATAACGATATTGCGTTGCGCTGTGTGCTGCCAATGTTGAATGAAGCGGTACGTTGTTTGGATGATGGCATCATCCGCTCGCCACGTGACGGTGATATTGGCGCGATATTTGGTATTGGTTTCCCACCGTTCTTGGGTGGTCCGTTCCGTTACATGGACCAATTTGGCATTAAAGAGCTCGTAGAGAAAATGAATGAGTTTGCATCGAAGTATGGCGATCGTTACGCGCCATGTGATGGTTTGCTTACTCGAGCTGGTGAAGGGACAACGTTCTATTAAACGTTGCTTCGGTAGAGAAAAAGGCTTGCCAGTGGCAAGCCTTTTTCATAAAGAAGAAATGGTTACTTCTTCTTGTCTTTCTTATCTTTATTGTGGCCTTTACCAGGGTTGTCGTCCCCATGAACGCTGCTATTACCTTTTTTGTCTTTATCATTCCACTGTTTTGAAGAGCAATCATCTGATTTGATGGATACATTGTCTCCGCTAAGGCGCACACAGTCGTCACTTAATTCGAAGCCATCGCCTTTGACTGAGATTTCAGCGTGAGCAGATGCCAATGGCATTATAAGAGCCACAAGTAAAAGTGCTTTTTTCATGATTACCTCATTAAGTTATTTTTAGTGCGGTAATTAGAGCATAAGCCGCAATGGCGTAATTTCAATTTTCTGCCAATTATGGTGCCGATTCAATCTATGAGACCGACAACCTCATGGGTTTGTAGGTACATTCTAGTAATCGACAATTTTATTTCTGCGCAACTAGATCACCCCAAGCCGCAATCTTTTGGCCGAAGTTGGAACTCTTCAATCGATCCTATTTCTTGTCCTAGATGGATGCGCGGAGCCTCCGAATGCGCTTGACCTTGAGAGTGCATGATCAAACGATTTGCAGTACGAGGTTTCAATTCGTTCACAACGAAGCGAATCATGTCTGCGCGCGTCAGCTTCTTCAACTCCGCCAGTACCTTGTCACGTTGGTTAAACTCAGTGTCCTTATTTCCTATCGCAACCCAAAGACGTTGAGCCCGTCCTCGAAGTGTGGTGTCCGGCGTTGCTATTTGGTTCCACAAGCCGCGCTTACTGCTGTGCCATTGGTAATCGTTTAACTCTAACAGCACCATATAAAAGGCATTTAAAAACTCATCGATTGAGGTAACCAGCTCGGCAGGTGCTGCATTAGGTGACTGCACATACAGTACAATACCAGGGTGACGATTTAGCGGCATATTGCCAGTGCCTACCATGTAACCTAATTGCTGCTTGGTACGGATTTCGTGGAAAAACGTTGCCGACATAAGGTGATTGGCCAATGAGTATAGCGCGATACTACGAGGCTCAATATCCTCGCACTGGTGGTAAATAACGACCGCGGAATCTTGCTGGTTACAATGCACCTCACGTTGAAAACTGCCATTTTTACCTAGCATAATGAGCGGACGAAGTGCCTCTTCATAACGTTGCTCGTTAACTCTTAGAGCATCCTTCAAGGTCGCAGCCATGTCATGGGCTTGCTGGCGTTGCCAGTCTCCGTAAACAAACATTTCAACGTGCAGTTCTGCAAGAATGGATTCTACGAATACCGAGAGTTCATCGACTTCGATTTCTTCTAGCGCTTCGACTAAGGTTGCGAAAGGCGGGTTATTGGGTTGAAGTAACCCAGTAAGTGCGTTAAACAGCTGCGAAATAGGGCGATCTTGTGAAGCATTTCTCCAGTTTCGTAACAGTTGTTGTTTGATGGTTTCAAAGCGAGCAGGGCTGAAATCTCGAGAAGCAAAACGGTGCAGAATCATTTCTAGCAACTGAGGCAGCTTTTGACTGAACCCTGAGAGGGTTAAGGTCACGCCACCTTGGTGAGCGTACATGTTGTAACCCATCCCTGCGATTTCTGCTTGATAGGTTTCTTTTGCTAGCGAATCGAGGAACATCTCTACACATAAGCGCGTTTTGACGATGTTCTTTGGTGATGCAACGGCATGAGAGCTGTCGATAGCGACATAAACGACACCTTTTGGCACGCGAAATTCGTCATCTTGCAAATGCCACAGCCGAAACCCTTCGAGATCCTCAATCAACTCTGGCAGTGAATCACCATTTTCGAGTGGCATGGGGTCGAGGTCGTAGCAAATATAAGGGTTCTTTTCCGGTAAGACGAATTGCCAGCTTGGGTCGATTTGTTGATAGAAACGACGTTGGTCTTCACTAAAAGGTGTGACGGAGTACGGGGTAAAGTACCATTCGGCAGTACGGTTGTATTCCAGGCCTTTAGCAATCAAAGTGACGCGTACATTATCGATGGTTAAGTATCGCAGCAATGAACGCTGTAACTCCTCATCGTAGCCCGTCATTTTGTAGTCACCATAAACCGTGTCTTCCGGTTGATAGTGCTGCATGTTGATCACCAGATGGCTGACGAGATCCATTGGGCGCGATGGCTCTTGGAAGCGAAAAGCCGATTCTAATACCGCTTGTTTTTCGAGATAGCGCCATTCATCTAACCCGTCTTGTTTGATCATCGAGAGGTATTGAAAAACCGCTTGAACGATATCATCAACATGATCTAAGCCGTTTGGCGTCAGGGTGCAGCTTACGGTAAAGTCTCGGTAGTTACTGCCACTCGCGCCGCCGCCCGCTGAGAGAGAAGTAATCCAGCCTTTTTCTTTGAGTTGAAGCATCAAACTGCCTTCTCCTTCATAACCCAACAGGTGAGCAAAGTAGGAGAGTGGCTTCACGCTATAATGCGCATCCATTCCCGGCATGGGGAATGTGAGAATCAGTTTACGGAACTCTTTGAGCGGCTCGACTTGAACCAAAATGCCTGTGCTTTCCTCAGTGCCGATCGGTACATCAATCGATTTTCCACGAAGGTGGTGATTTGGGATGTCGGCAAACATGGCTTCTACCCAAGCTTGCTGTTCATCGAGCGACTGTGGCCCAAATAGAGTCAGTGTCATCAAATCGGCGGAATACTGAGAGTGGTGAAACTCCACAATTTCGTCGCGGATGGATTTACCATCTCGGTCGCCAAGAGTATCTAAGTTTCCGACAGAGAATTTTGAAAACGGGTGCTCTGGATTGATGACTTCTTTGTTAACTTGATACAGGCGACGAGAATCATCATTGAGTTTGAGCTTGTATTCGGAGTCGACAGCCTGGCGTTCTTTGTCTAATGCTTCTTCGTTAAACAAAGGTGCGGTAAAAAATTGGCTAAATCGATCTAAGGCACTTTCAAAGGCATTTGGAGCAATATTGAAAAAGAAACAAGTGTGCTCTGTACCAGTCCAAGCGTTGTTTGTTCCACCGTGTTGGCTAATATAGCTTTGAAACTCGCCCACTTTAGGGTATTTTTCCGTACCCAAAAAAAGCATGTGTTCTAAATAGTGTGCCAGACCTTGGCGATCGTTTGGGTCGTCGAAGTGTCCAACGTTCACTGCCAGAGCAGCTGCCGACTGTTGAGCCGTATCGGAATGAATCAGCAGTACACGCAGTTCATTGCTCAAGGTAATGTAGCGGTATTGATTTGAATCGTTAGGACTTAGATGCACGATGCGTCTCCAGATTTCGCATTACAGTAATTTAGGCTCCCCTCGCGGGGGGCGCAAAGTTTGCGTTTCGACAAATACTGCTTGCCGTATTTTTGTTATTCGTAGACTTCTGCACAGGCCCATCGCGTTTGCGTATGGGGAAGAACTGTTTGAGTGAATGCTCTGAACTCATTGCACAGTTAAATAGTGTGATGAACTGAGTACATTCTTTTAATAGATTGTTAAGAAAGTCGCTATCTTTAACAAGCGAATTGGTATAATGAACAGATAATTATATCAGTATTTTTGTTTCG
Source organism: Vibrio sp. Vb0888 (assembly GCF_033338835.1). Taxonomy (NCBI): domain Bacteria; kingdom Pseudomonadati; phylum Pseudomonadota; class Gammaproteobacteria; order Vibrionales; family Vibrionaceae; genus Vibrio; species Vibrio sp. Vb0888. Next base: position 319,802 of record NZ_JAWOTL010000004.1, on the reverse strand, counting down.
TCATTGTTAAAGTTAGCCCCGTCTATCTAATAAAGATAGCAGTCAACCTTTTGGTAGCGTTAGCTATCCCTAGGAAATAACATGAAAATATTCATCATGCGTCACGGTGAAGCCGAGCATTTTGCAGATTCAGACGCAGCACGACAATTGACCCCAAGAGGCAGAGTCGAATCAGAAGCGGTTGCGAGAGCCTGTAAAGAACAGGGTTTTGCGCAATTCGATAAAGTGTTGGTGAGTCCGTACATTAGAGCTCAACAAACTTGGCAAGAGATCAGTGCGTATTTCTCTGCAAAAAGCATTGAAACTTGTGAAGATATTACACCTTATGGCCAGTCCGAGCATGTCTTCGATTTCGCAAGTGCGTTAATCGAAGTCGAACAATTGGACTCGCTTTTGTTCGTATCGCATTTGCCTTTGGTCGGTTATCTGACTTCAGAGTTTGTAAAAGACATGACACCTCCGATGTTTCCTACATCAGGGCTAGTGTGCATTGAATATGATTTACAAACACAAAATGGTGAAGTGCTATGGCATATTACGCCATAAGTGTCTAAACCAAAATAAGCGTTTGCAAATTAGAGACAGAATAAGAAAGGCAGGAGATCCCTGCCTTTTCGTTTCGTCGTGTCTACAGCAAGCTTGTTACTTTTCAGGAATTGAAAGCAACACTAACAACGCACCATCACCACCAAATTCTAGTGGCGCTTGGTGAAAAGCCATAACGTCAGGATGCTGTGCTAACCAAAGTGGGGCTTTCTGTTTCAGGATGTGTTTCCCAATACCATGTTGCACACACGCGCAATGAATCTCGTTTTTGATGCAATAGGCTATCATCGCACCAAGCTCGCGTTTTGCTTCTTGCTGTGTCATGCCGTGCATATCGAGGAACACGTCCGGTACATACACGCCACGACGTAGACGTTTGACTTCATAAGTGGAGACGTCGTCACGTGCATAACGAGTTGGACCTTCATCGTTTAATAGAGGGACAAACTCGTCTGAAAAGTAAAATTCAGAGTCACTCGCTTCACGGTTGGAGCGCTTGATTTCTTTTTGCTTAGTATTTTTTTTTGGTTGCTGGATTATGGTATCCTGTCGCAACTTTTTTACGCCCTGTACTGCTTCCTGAAACAAGGCGAAATCGTCATCGTTCTCGGTGTCTTTTTTGCTCATTAGGTAAACAATTTCATTAATAAACTTTATTGGCAGTATTGTAGCGCTTTTCGGAGGCAATTTTGGATAAGATTTTTGTAGAAGAAGCGGTATCGGAGCTGCATACCCTTCAAGATATGATTCGTTGGACGGTAAGCCGCTTTAATGCAGCGAACCTGTTTTACGGTCATGGTACTGATAATGCGTGGGATGAAGCAGTTCAGCTTATCCTGCCAACCTTATACTTGCCGATTGATGTGCCTCCGCACGTATTGAACTCTCGCCTAACGACAAGCGAGCGTCTGCGTATTGTTGAGCGCGTAGTAAAACGCATCAACGAGCGTACGCCAACAGCATACCTAACCAACAAAGCATGGTTCTGCGGTCTTGAGTTCTTCGTTGATGAGCGTGTACTTGTACCACGCTCTCCAATCGGTGAGTTGATTCAAGCGGAATTCCAACCTTGGTTGGTGGAAGAGCCTACGCGCATCATGGACCTATGTACGGGTTCTGGTTGTATCGCGATTGCTTGTGCGCACGCTTTCCCTGAAGCAGAAGTGGATGCGATCGACATCTCTACAGATGCTCTACAAGTGGCTGAGCAAAACGTACAAGATCACGGCATGGAGCAGCAAGTGTTCCCAATTCGCTCTGATTTGTTCCGTGATCTTCCAAAAGAGAAATACAATCTAATCGTGTCCAACCCACCATATGTGGATGAAGAAGACATGAACAGCCTGCCAGATGAGTTCACGCATGAGCCTGAGCTTGGTTTAGCTGCGGGTACGGATGGTCTAAAACTAGTGCGTCGTATTCTTGCTAACGCGCCAGATTATCTAACAGATAACGGCATTCTTATTTGTGAAGTCGGCAACTCAATGATTCATATGATGGAACAGTACCCAGAGATTCCATTTACTTGGATTGAGTTCGAGAACGGCGGTCATGGCGTATTTATGCTAACGCGTGACCAGCTGGTTGAGTGTGCAGAAGAGTTTAAACTGTACAAAGACTAATAGAGTCTTGCACTAAACATCAAAACACCGAGCTTTATGCTCGGTGTTTTTTTATGCATACCTCGCCGATATTAACTCTTTACATCAAAACGTAATAAAGCCACTATGAATCCACGAAGAATTGGAAAGCAGCTATGCTCTGTTTTGAGAGAGTGTGGCGATAAAAACTTGAGGAAGTAATGGCAGGAAACAGTATCGGACAACATTTCCGAGTGACGACATTCGGGGAAAGTCACGGTATCGCACTGGGATGTATCGTAGACGGATGTCCTCCGGGGTTGGAAATTACAGAAGCAGATCTACAAATCGATCTCGACCGCCGTCGTCCAGGCACATCACGTTACACCACACAACGTCGTGAACCGGATGAAGTTAAAATTCTTTCTGGCGTTTTTGAAGGCAAAACCACGGGCACATCGATCGGTTTGCTAATTGAAAACACCGATCAGCGCTCAAAAGACTACTCTGACATCAAAGATAAGTTCAGACCGGGTCATGCTGATTACACTTACCACCAAAAATATGGCATCCGCGACTATCGCGGTGGCGGCCGTTCTTCAGCTCGTGAAACCGCAATGCGTGTGGCGGCTGGTGCAATCGCGAAGAAATACTTAAAAGATGAGTTTGGTGTTGAGATTCGTGCTTACTTGTCACAAATGGGTGATGTATCTATCGACAAGGTAGATTGGAGCGAAATCGAGAACAATGCATTCTTCTGCCCTGATGCTGACAAAGTAGAAGCATTTGACCAACTTATCCGTGACCTGAAAAAAGAAGGCGACTCTATTGGCGCAAAAATCCAGGTTGTGGCAACTAACGTGCCTGTTGGTCTTGGGGAACCCGTATTTGACCGTTTGGATGCAGACATCGCGCACGCACTAATGAGCATCAACGCGGTGAAAGGCGTGGAAATCGGAGACGGTTTCGAGGTGGTAAACCAAAAAGGCAGTCAGCACCGTGATACGCTTGCTCCTGAAGGTTTTGGTAGTAATCATGCGGGTGGCATTCTTGGTGGTATCTCGACTGGTCAAGACATTGTCGCAAACATTGCGCTTAAGCCAACATCAAGTATCACTGTGCCGGGTGAGACCATCACAAAAGAAGGTGAACCAACTCAGTTGATCACCAAAGGTCGTCATGACCCATGTGTGGGTATTCGTGCTGTGCCTATCGCAGAAGCGATGCTGGCTATTGTGGTGATGGATCATTTACTACGCCACCGTGGTCAAAACCATGGCGTAACAACTGAAACACCGAAGATTTAAGAGCTTTGTGTCATTCCAGCGAGCTATAGCTAGACTAGGAATCTAATTTCAGCACGATGAAAAGAGAAAGAAACATCTCTGACAACAGAGTGCTCGGATAATATATCCTGAATCATGCTCCTTCGTCGCTGTTCAGGATGACTGAATATAAAATTATGCCACTCACTGAATCGCGGGTGGCACAATTTTATCAGGCAACCTTTTTTGTTTAAGTAGTTTTTGCTTAATGAATCGAGCCTTCGGTTTCCAAATGGAAAGAAGGCAGACGCCACTTAAAGCGTACCGCAGCCATACGCAACATGTAACCAGTAACCAGTGTAATAATAGTGGCAGTGACATCGGGAACATTGAATTCTAATAGCGCTAAGTACATTCCTGATGCGATAAGAGCGACAGAAGCGTAAAGCTCTTCATGCAGTACCAATGGTGTTTGGCGACAGATTAAGTCGCGAAGTAGCCCACCGAATACACCAGTTACTAACGCTGAAACCATACAAATACCAGGGTGCAAGCCCATGCCCATCGCAATTTTTGTTCCGATGATACTAAACACGATTAAACCTAATGCATCGAGGCGAATGAACAGACCTTTCAGCTTAATCACCCATTTCGCTAAACCTGTTGTTAGCACACCTGCAACACACGTAATTGCAAGGAACTCTGGGTTTTTTACCCAACCAAGAGGGTAGTGGCCTAATAGAATGTCACGTACGGTGCCACCACCAATGGCCGTTGCGCTGGCCACCAACATAACACCAAACCAGTCCATCTTTCTTCTACCAGCACTTAACGCACCTGTCATGGCTTCAGCCGTGATACCAATGATATACAACACACTTAGCAACATAGGGAAACACTCAACGTAAAAAGTCACTACGTTCTACGAGAATCAGCGTAGGCGAAGTAACAACACTTACAAACGGTTCTATCTCTCTTAAAAAGTGATTAAAACCAGCAACATGCTTGTAATCAAACGGCTTAAAAATAGCGGTTTGAACGGCATCAAAATAAGGCGAGAGTGTAGTGGTAAATAAGTACGCTGACGAATGAGAAATTGTATGGAGAAAGCGACCTTCAGATAAATTCAACTAATAACCAAAAATGTGGGGGTGCCTTTACCTCATAACTAAAAACAGCGACAATATGCAGCGCATGTCAAACTGAAGTACAAACTCGACGATGACCCACGAATACCAAGACTTAATCACCATTTTTAATGACACCTTTTTAGAACAATTTAATACGAAATTAGAGTTAGGTGGTGATGAGCCTATTTATCTTCCTGCTGATGATGAACACCCTCATCATCGGATTATTTTTGCTCGGGGTTTTTACGCCTCTGCTTTACACGAGATCTCGCATTGGTGTGTGGCTGGTCCAGAGCGTCGTTTGCTGGAAGATTTTGGTTATTGGTATGAACCTGATGGACGAACAGCAGAAGTTCAAGCGGAGTTTGAGAAAGTTGAAGTGCGACCTCAAGCTTATGAATGGATTCTGGCACAAAGCGCTGGCTTCCCTTTTACGGTGAGTTGTGACAATCTACACGGCGATTTTGAACCAGATAGGCTCGGCTTTATGAAAAAAGTGCATAAAGAAGTGCTAGGTATTTTGGACGTTGGCTTGCCTTTGCGAGTGAAAATGCTTTCTGATGCCCTGCGCGCATTTTATCAAACTAAGCCACTGGAAGCGTCGGACTTTTGCGTTAAATAACCACTAATAACCTCAGAGATACACCATGATTATTGAATTTGAAGAAAAACTACTGGAACTGATTGATGCTCGAATTGAAACAGCATCTGACGATGAATTGTTTGCTGGTGGTTATTTACGTGGTCACATCTCTTTATCCGCGGCGTCTTGTGAAGAAGAAGGGATTAGCGATATTACTGAGCTGAAGTCACGCATTGAGAGCAGCTTAGAAGATGCGCGTACCGAGTTAAGCCCGGCCGATCGCGTGATTGTCAGTGATTTGTGGCAAGAGCTCCAGGCTCAGGCTTAATCCCCAAGCAGCGTTCTCCCTTTATTTAATCCTAGTCATTTACTACTTCGAAAAATTCGAACCTCTCCATAAAATTTTTGTGGTTGTAGCGAAACAGTTCAACTTTTATTCTGATCAGCATAAAACGTGAACAAAGGATTACAACCATGAAAATTGTCGCATTTGGTGCATCTACCAGCTCTACCTCAATCAACAAACTACTTGCTACATACGCAGCAAACCAAGTCGAAGGCGCTCAAGTGAATGTTCTAGACTTAAACGATTATCAAGCGCCAATGTTTAGCGAGGACAAAGAGAAAGAAATTGGTCAAGCTGAAGGGGCTGTCGCGTTTTTACGTGACTTGGCGGAGGCTGACGCTCTCGTTGTTTCCTTCGCAGAGCATAACGGCTCGTACCCAGCGGCCTATAAAAACTTGTTCGATTGGGCGACGCGCATTGAGCGTAATGTATTTCAAAACAAACCTGTCGTTTATTTAGCAACTTCCCCAGGTCCCGGTGGTGCACAAAGTGTTCTTGCGGCGGCGACAGGTTCTGCTCAATTTTTTGGCGCGGATGTAAAGGCATCGTTATCTGTGCCGAGCTTCTACGAAAATTTTGACGTGGAATCGGGTAAGGTTGTAAACCCAGAAGTGGCAGAGCAAGTGAAACAGGCAGTTGCACTGCTGAAGTAATCTCAGTACGAGCAACTTAGTGAGTTAGCGATTCCCGACACGTATCTGTGTCGGGAATTAAAACGAGAGAATACTCTTACAGCTCGGTAATGGCTTTGCCTTTTCTTAGTTTACGAACCCACATTCGACTTGGGTGAAGTTCGGTCAATACATCAACCGGTAATGGCAGCGGGTCCCCACAGATCTGGGAGGCCAACACTTCAGCTAATAATGGTGCAGAGCTCAGTCCACGAGATCCTAAACCTAAGAAGCAGAATAGGTTAGGGTACTGATGAATGGTTTCTACCTCTTCTGCTTTTTGATTTTGTAAGTTGGCGTATTGCGTTTTGATCGTCTCAAAGTCACCCACATTCCCGACAAATGGTAAGTGATCTCGGCTAACACAACGAATACCTTGGCGAGATTGATTATCAGTGATATCTACCTCTTTTGCCCATGTTTGATTCGGTACACATTTCACTAGCTTTTCCGCATTATCTTTTTGGGCGTTTTCATCAAATTCGTAGTCAAGGTGACTGCGGTCGTAGCTTGCACCGATACACAAGTGTTGATTACTTGGGTTAACAGGTGTCATGTAACCGTCGTAACACAACACCGTTTTCAGCTGACTCAGCGTTTCGGTTGCTGGCGCATGACTGACTTGTCCTTTCACTTGTCCCATTGGTAGGGAAGCGGTTTGACTCAATGTCTGGAACTCATGGCCGTTCGCAATTACAACCGTTGAGTGCTCAAATGTTTGACCACTCGCCGTTAGTAGCCAGAGCTGACGCTTTTCATCCCAATCTAATGCCTCAACATGGTGTTCAAACTTCGTTGAGAGTAACGACGTCTTCTCCAATTGTTTAATTAACCCGCGAGTTAACTCGGCAGGGCACAGCCACCCTCCCATTGGGTAGTGCACAGACGCCATATCAATAGGTAACCCGATAGTGTTCGCAGTTTCCTCGGCGGACAGCTTTTGAATGAGCTCTGGAGTGAAGTTACCCGCAAGCATTTTCTCCAGTTTGTCTGTGGATTTGTCATCCCACATCAACTGAGTTACGCCACACCAGTCATGATCAAAATCGATCTCTTGTGCTGCTTGTTCAACAAACTGACGTGCGAACAAAAATGCAGGAGCAAACACTCGTGAAACACCCGTGTGCGGGCCATTAAGCAGCGGATAAACGGCTCCTTGTCGATTGCCTGAAGCTCCTTTGGCTGGTTGTTTGTCTTTACAGTAAAGGGTGACGTTTTGGCCACGACGAACTAACGTTTTCGCTAACGCCGCGCTGGCTATACCACCACCAATGATGGCAATCGAATCAAGATTGCTAGATGCTGTGCGATTGAACCAAGGGAGATGGTTCGACTGCTTTTCACGTTGCTCCATAGAGCCGGCGATCATTTCTCGTTTAGTGCCGAAACCTTTCACCTTTTTCATTGTAAAGCCAGCTTCGTTCAAACCACGACGTACAAAGCCTGCTGCGGTAAACGTGGCAACTGTACAATCTTGCTTGGCTAGCTTTGCCATGTTGTTGAACAGGCCTTGGTTCCACATCTCTGGGTTTTTGCTTGGCGCGAATCCATCTAAGAACCAAGCATCAATCAAACCTTGTTCGTTGTATGGGACTTGCGGCATGCAGTCTTTAATGTCACCAAACCAAAGGTCGAGTGTGATTGCACCGTCTTCTAAAACAATGCGATGACACTCCGGCACAGCGGCAGGATAGTGCTTTTGTAACTTTTCCGCGTACTCAGCTAGCTCAGGCCAAGCTTCATGCGCCTTCTTTAAATCGGCTTTGCTTAATGGGTATTTTTCAAAGCTAATAAAATGCAGCTCTTTCAATGCTGCGTTTGGATGCTGACGACGAAACTCACTAAACCACTGGCATACTGCTAAGAAGTTTAATCCCGTGCCAAATCCTGTTTCACCAATGACAAAACGTCTTTGGTCAAATTCCTGCCATCTTTCTGGGAGATGATTTTGTTTTAAGAAAACGTAGCGTGTCTCTTCAAGACCGTTTACGTTAGAGAAGTAAACATCATCAAATTGGTCTGAAACCGGAGTACCAGCTTCGTTCCAACCAAGTTCTGCGTTTTTTATTGAAGTCATAATGGTGCAAATTTGTGATTTGGCGCGGTAAGAATGGGGCGATTGTACGAATTTATGGGAAAGCTGACCACTTTTGTTGACTATCTTAGTTATCATCTAGCGGATTTTTGAATTATAGGAATGTCATAATGAAACGAGTCGTAATCACCGGTATGGGTATTGTTTCAAGTATCGGTAACAACGTCGAAGAAGTTCTAGCGTCTCTTAAAGCGGGCAAATCTGGCATCACTGCATCTGAGCAGTTCAAAGAACACGGTCTTCGTTCGCAAGTATGGGGTGACCTAAAAATCAACCCGGCGGAACACATCGACCGTAAGCAGATGCGCTTTATGGGTGATGCGGCTGCTTATGCATACCTATCAATGGAGCAGGCAATCGCAGACGCTGGTCTTACAGAAGAGCAGGTTTCAAACGATCGTACCGGTATCGTTGCAGGTTCTGGCGGTGCTTCTGCATACAATCAAACGGTAGCGACAGACACGATGCGCGCCAAAGGCGTAAAGCGAGTTGGTCCTTACATGGTTCCTCGTACTATGTCTTCTACTGTTTCTGCTTGTCTTGCTACGCCATTTAAGATTCGTGGCGTGAACTACTCAATGAGCTCTGCATGTGCAACATCTGCACACTGTATCGGCCATGCTATGGAGCTTATTCAACTAGGCAAACAAGATATTGTTTTTGCTGGTGGCGGCGAAGAGCTAGATTGGTCTCAAACTATGATGTTTGATGCGATGGGCGCACTGTCAACCAAATACAATGACACGCCAGACAAAGCATCTCGCACATACGATGCAGACCGTGACGGTTTTGTTATCTCGGGCGGCGGCGGCATGCTGGTTATTGAAGAACTAGAGCACGCACTGGCACGTGGCGCGAAAATATACGGTGAAATCGTAGGTTACGGTGCGACATCAGATGGCTACGACATGGTAGCGCCATCAGGTGAAGGTGCAATTCGTTGTATGAAGATGGCGATGCAAGACGTTGATGGTGTGGATTACATCAACACGCACGGTACATCGACACCCGTTGGTGACGTGAAAGAGCTTGGTGCTATCCAACAATTGTTTGGTGAGAACAGCCCTGCAATCTCTGCAACAAAAGCAATGACTGGCCACGCACTCGGCGCAGCGGGCGTGCACGAAGCAATTTACTCAACACTTATGCTAGACAAAAACTTCATTGCTCCAAGCATCAATATTTCAAACTTGGACGAAGCAGCACAAGGTCTGGACATCGTGACAGAAGCACGTGATGCAGAGCTAACGACCGTAATGTCCAACAGCTTTGGCTTTGGCGGCACAAACGCAACTTTGGTTATTAAAAAGTACCAAGGTTAACTGAATTTGTTGGCGCCTTGCGAGAGTACTGTAAACGCCAACAATCCAGTTTCCAGAGCTTGATCAGTCACACTGATCGAACAGACGCAGACTCTATCCCATGGAGAGCGGGATAGGATCCTTTTGTTCTGGAACTTTGCCCGGCTATTTAGCCGGGCTTTTTCTTTTCTCTGTTTCTGCTTTTCTCTAGGCTTCCCGTCAATCGATTCTATAAGAGTTACCTCCTTGAGGTTTATTGGTGTTATATCTTGAGATTTTTCGGGAAAAGGGCACAATCGCTTTAGTTTCGCATCTTGCGAATAAACGAACTCTTACAAATGGATGTTAGAACGCTGGCGCTATGAAAATTATTGTTGATGAAAATATGCCGTATGCTGAAGAGCTATTCAGCCAACTCGGTAACGTAATTCTAAAACCAGGTCGTACACTGACCGCCGATGATTTAGTGGATGTTGATGCCCTAATGATTCGCTCAGTCACCAAAGTGAATGCTGACCTGATCAGCAAAGCAAACAAGCTGAAGTTTGTTGGTACGGCCACGGCAGGCATGGATCATGTTGACCAAGCACTCTTAAAAGAGAAAGGCATTTTCTTCACTGCTGCGCCAGGGTGTAACAAAGTGGGTGTAGCGGAATACGCGTTCAGCGTGATGATGGTGCTCGCTCAGCAACAAGGTTTCTCGGTATTTGACAAGACGGTAGGTATTATTGGTGCAGGCCAAGTAGGTAGCTACCTAGAGAAATGTTTGAAAGGCATGGGTATTAAAGTTCTCATCAATGACCCATTCAAACAAGAGGCTGGTGATCCTCGTAGCTTTACTCCGTTGACAGAACTGATTGAAAGCTCAGACATCATTACACTACATACGCCAATCACCAAAGATGGCCCATACCCAACGCATCATTTGATTGATGAGAAGGTGTTAAATGGTCTCCGCAGCGATCAAATTTTGATTAACGCGGCTCGAGGTCCCATCGTTGACAACGCTGCTTTGAAGCAACGTCTTTTGAAAAACGATGGCTTTACAGCGGCACTTGACGTATTTGAATTTGAACCAGAGGTTGATATGGAGCTTCTGCCTCTGCTAGCATTCGCAACCCCTCACGTTGCAGGCTATGGTCTGGAAGGGAAAGCTCGCGGTACGACGATGATTTTCAACAGCTACTGTGAGTTCTTAAATAACGAATTACGTGCGCATGCCAGCGATTTACTGCCAACCGCGCCTGTTCCTACTATGGTATTGGACAGAGCTTGGGACGAAGCAACACTGCATAACATCACGCAGTTAATCTATGATGTGCGTAGAGATGACGCTCTTTTCCGCCGTGAAATCAGTAAGCCAGGCGCTTTTGACCTGATGCGTAAAAACTACTGGGATCGCCGTGAATACAGTGCTGTCACGCTAGTGGGTAACAAAACATGTAACCTTGCTCCATTAGCAGAACTAGGTTTTCAGATTGAGGTAAGTCAATGAGCCAGCAATATAATGTTGCCATTTTAGGTGCGACCGGTGCGGTCGGTGAAACAATTTTGGATGTGCTTCAAGAGCGCAAATTCCCAGTAGGCGAAATCTTCCTACTCGCGAGTGAGCGCAGCGAAGGCAAGACTTATCGCTTCAATGGTAAAACGGTAGGCGTTCAAAACGTAGAAGAGTTCGATTGGTCTCAAGCGCATATCGCACTGTTTTCTGCTGGTGGTGAGCTATCAGCCAAGTGGGCTCCAATTGCCGCTGATGAAGGCGTGATTGTTATCGACAATACATCACACTTCCGTTACGAGTACGACATTCCTCTTGTTGTGCCTGAAGTAAACCCAGAAGCGATTGCAGAGTTTCGTAACCGTAACATCATTGCGAACCCGAACTGTTCAACCATCCAAATGCTAGTGGCACTAAAACCAATTCACGATGCGGTGGGTATTGAACGTATTAACGTATCAACTTACCAATCGGTGTCTGGTGCAGGCAAAGCGGGTATCGATGAGCTAGCAGGTCAAACGGCGAAGCTGCTAAACGGTCTGCCTGCAGACAAGAAGCAATTCTCTCAACAGATCGCGTTTAACTGTATTCCACAAATCGATCAAATGATGGAAAACGGCTACACCAAAGAAGAAATGAAAATGGTGTGGGAAACACAGAAGATCTTTAACGATCCATCAATCACAGTCAATCCAACGTGTGTACGTGTTCCTGTATTCTACGGTCACGCAGAAGCACTTCACATTGAGACTCGTTCACCTATCGATGCACAAGAAGTCGTTAACTTGCTTGAACAAACTGACGGTATCGAAGTGTTCCACGGTGAAGACTTCCCTACACAAGTTCGCGATGCGGGCGGTAAAGACCATGTAATGGTTGGCCGTATCCGTAACGATATCAGCCATCATAGCGGAGTAAACCTGTGGGTTGTTGCTGATAACGTGCGTAAAGGCGCGGCAACTAACGCGGTGCAAATCGCAGAAGTTCTGATCCGCGATTACTACTAAGTCGTTTACAATTCATTTCAAAGCCTCGCACAGTGCGAGGCTTTTTGTACGAACGAAACAAAATAGTGTGAGATTAGTACGAATATGGCGAGAGCCACACATTTTTTATTCTCAACGCTATAGTTTTGCATGCGATATCCGATATATTTAACCGATCACCATTTCAAATTGTATTTAGCACAAAACTGAGCCTTCTATGCGTCAAAATTATAAGCGTTTGTTAGCAGCCCTTGTGTTGATGAGCGCGACTCAGACATCATCAGTGGTTCAAGCCGAAGGAATTCGTCTTGTTGGACCGTCTGGTGAAGTGCAATCATCTCCGAGCTATGCTGAAGATATTGAGCGAGCATTACCTGCTCCTCCTGCGAATGCTCAACCGTCACGTTTCTTTGGTCCGACTGGTGAAAATCAAACACTATGGTCGATCGCTTCAGAATTACGACCTTCACGCGGTGTTACCGTTCAACAAACGCTTCTTGCCATTTACCGAATTAACCCTCAAGCGTTTGAGAACCAAAACATTCATGAATTGATCCCAGGTAGTCGGCTACGAGTACCTTCTCTAGAGCAAGTGCAAAGCGCGACCACAGCGCAAGCTGTTGCGATTATGAAGGCGCATGAAGCTAAGTTAAAACAGCCGAAGCCGACAAATAGAGCGACGCCAGCACAACGAGTCACCGAGCAACCAAAGCCACAAATTAAAGTAGAACCCAAGCCTGCGGCTAAGCCAGAGACAGTGGCAGCAACGGAGCCAAAACCAACTCCGAAAACAATACCCGTCATCCCTGCGCCACCAGTAACCACCTCTCCGCAGGGTGAAAAGCAGGTCAGTGCGCTAAAGGACAAACTTCAAGGCTCACAAAGTGAATTAGAGTCATTAGAAGAGAAGAACCATCGTCTTCGATTGATGCTGTCAGAAGTGCAAAGCGAAGTCGAAACTTTGAAAAGCGAGCTGAATGACGAAGAACGCATTCGCTCAGAAGTCGAGAAACTGCTTGCAGAAGAGCGCCAGCGCCTTGCTGAACAACAGCGCATGCAACCAAGCACCATGGACAAAATTTTGTCTAATGGTTGGCTTGTTGGTCTTGCGGCATTAATTCCTGGTGCTTTGATTGCGTTGCTAGTTGTTATGATTCTTGGTCGACGCTCTAAAGGGAAAGAGGAAGAAGCGGCTGCACAGGAACAGCAAAACGTTGATCCTCTTGTGGCGCCAATCGGTTTAGCGGCGGCGGATGAGCTTGATGAAGAGCTCACGCTTGATGATGAATTGTTTGCAGATGAAGATATCAACACACAGTCTTTACAAGAAGATAAGTCAGATTTAGAAGAAGACGTCTTTGCTAACCTCGATGATGAAGAGCTTGATTTCAATCTGGAAGGGGACGATGACCCATTTGCAGATATTGGCGATGACGGTGACCTAGATGTTGGTCTGGATGAGTTTGAGTCATCGAACAATGGTATCCAAGTCAACGGCGAAGAAAAAGCGCTTGGTTTAGAAGAAATGGAGCGAGCCTTAGATGAGGTTGCTCCAGAACTAGAAGTGCTCGATGACGATGAGTCTGGCTTCGATCTTTCGGATGATACGAATGAGAAATCAGACTCACTTTCAGACGACGCATTTGCCGAGTTACTTGCAGCCGATGAGCCGTCAGAAGAGTTACCAAGTGACACTGTCGACCAGGATATGCTTGATGACTTGTTTGCTGAACTTGGCAACGATGACTTCGATTTAGATACTGATGAGCCTGAGTTAAAACAGCCCGTTTCGGATGATGACTTTAGTGTTGGAGAGGCATCTGACGACGATATCGATAAGCTATTGGCCCAGTATGAACAACCGGCTAGTGAATCGGAAGTTCGAGAAGCTGACGCCAATGAAGGTCCTGTTCTAGATGAAAACAGTACAGAGCTACTCGATGAACTCATTGATTTTGATGAAGATGACACAGACGAGTTTGATCCACTAAACGAGCTAGAAGCAATCTCTGGTTTTGAAGGTGATGACTCGATCGAAGAGTTAGACGCAGATAGCACAGACTTACTGGATGAACTCATTGATGATGTTACCTCTGAACTTGATGAAGAGACTGAAGCTGATTTAGATCCGTTTGATGATCTGATTCGAGAGGACGAGAGCCCAGAGCAGAATAAGTCGGAAGAGGAAGAGTTACTGAAATCACTTGGTTTTGGTGAGCCAGACGCCGACGAAAAGCCATCTCCCGTAGTTGAGTCAGAACAAACTCATGAAGGTCAGGACATTGAGTCTGGGTTGGACATCGACGCTTTATTAAGTGAAAGCCAGCCAGACACGCAACAAGCTGTAGAAGATCAACCATTAACCGAGCCAGAGGCTGCCTCAGAGCCATTTAGCAGCGATGAATTTCTTGGTGATTTAGAGGACCTCTCACCAGAGAATGATCCTTTAATGAGCGAGCTAGACGACCTATTTGAGTCAGACAGTGAAGAACTTCTGCCAACAGAACAAGAAAAAGCGGATTTTTCTGCTGAACTTGACGCTCTATTTGATAGTGAAGACGATTTACCGCAGCAAGTTGAAAAAACACAAACGGAGATAGAGGAAGCTTCATCACTACAACAAGAGGCTACCGATACTGATTCAACACAAGAACCATCCGTGGAGTCCGATGCTGAGGTACAGCCTCACGTTGAGCAAGAGGAAGACATTCCAGCCTTCACGCCGACACCAAATACAATAGAAAATGAATTCGGTGTTCCACAAGAAGAAGATTGGCTACTGGATGAACCTGAATTGGAGCCGGAAACTGAGTCGACCAACGATTCAGAAGATGAATTCAATTTTGACGAGCTAGATCTTCCAGAATTCAGCGAAGAAGATGCTCTAGCATCTATGGCTGGCGAACCTGCGTTAGAAACGTCCGAGTCCGTTGAGTCAGAACAAGTTGAAGCAGGCTTACCAACTGAATCAGAAGAAGAATTCAATTTTGACGAGCTGGATCTTCCTGAGTTTAGTGAAGAAGACGCATTGGCGTCTATGGCGGATGAGCCGGAGTTAGAAACGTCCGAGTCCGTTAAACCAGAGCAAGTCGAAGCTGACTTACCAACCGAGTCCGAAGAAGAGTTCAATTTTGATGAGCTGGATCTTCCTGAGTTTAGTGAAGAAGACGCATTGGCGTCTATGACGGATGAGCCGGAGTTAGAAACGTCCGAGTCCGTTGAACCAGAACAAGTTGAAGCCGACTTGCCAACTGAATCAGAAGATGAATTCAATTTTGATGAGCTAGATCTTCCTGAGTTTAGTGAAGAAGACGCATTGGCGTCTATGGCTGGCGAACCTGCGTTAGAAACGTCCGAGTCCGTTGAGTCAGAACAAGTTGAAGCAGGCTTACCAACTGAATCAGAAGAAGAATTCAATTTTGACGAGCTGGATCTTCCTGAGTTTAGTGAAGAAGACGCATTGGCGTCTATGGTGGATGAGCCGGAGTTAGAAACGTCCGAGTCCATTGAACTAGAACAAGTTGAAGCCGACTTGCCAACTGAGTCCGAAGAAGAGTTCAATTTTGATGAGCTCGATTTGCCAGAGTTCAGCGAAGAAGATGCCTTGGCGTCGATGGAAGAAGAGCCAGAATTACCGAGCTCTGAGACTGCAGATATAGAACCAATCTCCGGTGAGGATGAAGAGTTAAGTTTTGACGACCAAGATCTTCCAGAGTTCAATGAGGAAGATGTTCTCGCGTCAATGAACGAGGGTGCGTCAGAGAGCCCTAAGGTTGAAGCAGAGACATCGAGACCAGCTATTCAAGCCGATAACGATCATGATGCTTTGTTTGAAGTATTTGCGCAGCAAAACGGCTTTGATACTGACCCAGAAGTGCAGCCAACAGCGACAGAGGGTGAGCCGCTCAGTAATTTGGATGATGAATCATCAATGGCTAACCTTCTTGCGGAAGACGCAAACTCAGAAGTATTTGAAGGTAAACTAGACAGTGACACCATCGCAAGTGCAGGTATGGATTTTGAAACCATGCTTGATGTTGGAGATGATTGGGATGGCTTTAAACCCGCTGCTGATAACGTAAGTTCTACTGAAGAAGTGCCTGAGGACCAGCGTGATGTTTGGAATTCGAGTGATGCACTAAGTCAGCCAGAGATCGCGCAAGAAAACTGGGCAGAGCAAAGCGACTTGGATGACTTCGACCCGAAGAAAAATCAATTTATGACGATTGATGAATTGATGGCTCAGGTCGACAGAGAAGGTGGTGAGTTCGAAGAAGAAGACCTTAAGCTCGATGTCGGATTGAACGAGTTTCCAGATGTTATCGGTGAGATCGGCGATAT
Source organism: Vibrio sp. Vb0888 (assembly GCF_033338835.1). NCBI lineage: Bacteria > Pseudomonadati > Pseudomonadota > Gammaproteobacteria > Vibrionales > Vibrionaceae > Vibrio > Vibrio sp. Vb0888. The sequence goes on along the minus strand of NZ_JAWOTL010000004.1, from coordinate 303,460 downwards.
TGACGTAGATAGCAATGCTGAAGCGGCTGGGAAACTGGATTTGGCTAAAATCTATCTCGAGATGAACGATTCTCAAGGGGCGATTAAACTACTAGAAGAGGCGATTGTTTACGGTGAGGATGATATTCGCCGCGAAGCAAAAAGCCTGATTGACGCTATTAATGGCCGATAAACCGAAACAAAAGGGTAGCGTTTGCTACCCTTTTTGTGTCCCGTTAGTATGATGCTACCTTTATGTCACCCTTGGTGAAACTGGCAACTTGAGGTGACTTGAGTATATACTTCCCGCCCCATTTTAGAGTTCGAAGGTTAAGATGAGAATCGCATTAGGTATCGAGTACAACGGTACAAACTACTTTGGTTGGCAGCGCCAAAGAGAAGTGAAAAGTGTCCAAGAAGAGCTAGAGAAAGCATTGTCCGTCGTCGCTAATCACCCAGTTGAAGTTCAGTGTGCTGGTCGGACAGACGCAGGCGTGCATGGCACGGGACAAGTTGTGCACTTTGATACCAACGTTACTCGAAAAATGGTAGCTTGGACCATGGGCGCAAACGCGAACATGCCAAGCGATATAGCGGTTCGTTGGGCTAAGGAAGTTTCAGATGATTTCCATGCAAGATTCTCAGCGACAGCTCGCCGTTATCGTTACATTATTTTCAATCATGCTTTACGTCCAGGCATCCTAAACTCGGGGGTTAGTCACTATCATGGTGAGCTCGACGAGAAAAAAATGCATGAAGCAGGGCAGTTCCTACTTGGCGAAAATGATTTTACGTCGTTTCGCGCGGCGCATTGTCAGTCTCGCAGCCCATTTCGAAACTTGATGCATCTGAACGTTACGCGCCATGGGAACTATGTGGTTATTGATATTAAAGCTAATGCGTTCGTGCATCATATGGTTCGTAATATCACGGGTAGCTTGATAAAAGTTGGACGTGGCGAAGAGAGTCCTGAATGGATCAAGTGGTTATTAGAAGCCAAAGATCGCAAACTAGCGGGTGCGACAGCGAAAGCGGAAGGTCTGTACCTGGTAGATGTAGACTACCCAGAAGAGTTTGGGTTACCTGAAGTGCCGATCGGTCCACTGTTTTTACCAGATAATTTGAACTAATTTTACAAACTTATTTCAAAATATCGGTAGTGTTTACATTGAATGTGAACGGAAAACATACGCTATTTACGATATCAAAAATAGGTACAACCAGTTTTTTATCTACAGTAGCTGCAAGATATGGTTTAATCCGTCGGTATTATGTCGAATTTATATCTTTCGCAATGAAGCGGAAGAGTTGAGAGAAAAGGTCTTCCATGAGTTGGCTTGAAAAGATTTTAGAGAAAAGCAATCTAGTAAGTTCACGCAAAGCTTCTATCCCAGAAGGTGTGTGGACTAAATGTACCTCTTGTGAACAGGTTTTATACCATGCTGAACTAGAGCGTAACTTAGAAGTTTGTCCAAAGTGTAACCATCACATGCGTATGAAAGCGCGTCGTCGTTTGGAAACATTTTTAGATGAAGGTAATCGAGTTGAATTAGGTTCTGAACTTGAGCCACAGGATAAACTGAAATTTAAAGATTCTAAGCGATACAAAGAGCGTATCTCTGCTGCACAAAAAAATAGCGGTGAGAAAGATGCGCTAGTTGTGATGCAGGGTGAATTGCTTGGTCTGCCGCTTGTGGCGTGTGCGTTTGAATTCTCCTTTATGGGTGGTTCAATGGGTTCAGTCGTTGGTGCTCGCTTTGTGAAAGCAGTGGATGCAGCCATTGAAAATAACTGTGCGCTTGTTTGTTTCTCAGCAAGTGGTGGTGCTCGTATGCAAGAGGCTTTAATGTCTCTTATGCAAATGGCAAAAACCAGTGCTGCGCTTGAGCGTTTATCAGAAAAAGGTCTGCCGTTTATTTCTGTTCTAACTGACCCTACAATGGGTGGTGTATCAGCAAGTTTGGCTATGTTGGGTGATATCAACATCGGTGAACCTAAGGCCCTCATTGGCTTTGCTGGTCGTCGTGTAATCGAGCAAACTGTACGTGAAGATCTTCCTGAAGGTTTCCAGCGTAGTGAGTTCCTGCTTGATCACGGTGCTATTGATATGATCGTTGACCGTCGTGAAATGCGTCAGCGTGTGGGTGGTCTTATCGCTAAGATGACTAACCACAAGTCTCCTTTGGTGGTTTCGGTTAACGAATCTCCAAATGAAGAGCCATATTCTGTACCAGAAGCGGACGAAAAAGGGTAAAGTATCAACTAACATAAAAACCAAAGAATTTAATGGTTAAAGTTAGATGACCCAAAACCCAATTCCTCAAGCCACATCTTCATTAGAGATGTGGCTTGATTATTTAGCAAATATTCATTCCTCAGCAATTGATCTAGGCTTAGACCGTGTCCAAGCGGTAGCAAACAAAGCCAATCTTACCAAACCAGCTCCAACCGTAATCACCGTTGCCGGAACCAATGGCAAAGGCTCAACGTGTGCGTTAATGGAAGCCATTTTACTTGATGCTGGCTATTCAGTCGGTGTTTATAGTTCTCCGCACCTGATTCGTTACAACGAGCGTGTACGCATTAATGGCGTTGACGTTGTAGATGCCAAGCACTGTGAAGCATTCGATTATGTAGAAAAGCAGCGTGGTGATGTTAGCCTTAGCCTCTTTGAATTCGGTACGCTTGCTGCGCTACGTATTTTCCAAGTAGAGAAAGTTGACGTTGTCTTACTTGAAGTAGGACTTGGCGGCCGTCTAGACGCCACTAATGTTGTTGACCATGATGTTTCTGTTATTACGAGCTTAGCGATCGATCATGTGGATTGGCTTGGTGATGACATCAATGTTATTGGTTTTGAAAAAGCGGGCATTTACCGTTCAGGGAAGCCAGCAATTTGTGGTCAACCGACGCCACCAGCGACCGTGGCGGCTCATGCTGACGATATTGGTTCTGAGTTCTTCCAAGTAGGTATTCAGTACGATTACCAACTAACTGATAATGGTTGGAAATGGAGCAGTGGGGCATTTGAGTTAGAGGATTTACCAATCCCATCGCTACCATTACAAAATGCAGCCACTGCACTGATGGCACTAGGGGCTTCGGAATTGCAAATCACTGACATAAATATTGTCAATGGCTTGAATAATGCTCGTTTGGCGGGGCGTATGCAAGTACTGCATCACGAACCTGAAATAGTCCTTGATGTCGCTCATAACCCGCACTCTGCTGAGTATTTGGTAGAAAGAGTGAAGCAACAATATCTGGGTAAGAATATCCATATTGTGGTTGCAATGCTGCATGACAAGGACATTAAAGCAACCATTGAAGCGCTAACTCCAGTTGCAACACAATGGTATCCAGCGTCGCTTACTGGACCGAGAGCGGCGACCGCTGATGAATTGTGCCAATACTTACCTGATGGGCAAGTTCATTTTGAAAACCCTGTTGACGCCTTCGAGAGTGCGAGAAGCCACGCAAAGGCAGGAGACGTTATTCTGGTGGTTGGCTCATTCCATACCGTCGGAGAGGTATTGGAACATTGGCAATCAAATAATAAATAAGTAAAGGTATTTTGATGGCAAGTAAATTCCAAAGTCGTTTAGTCGGCACCATCATTCTAGTCGCAGTCGGAGTCATTGTTCTTCCCGATGTGCTAGATGGTAAGAAACTGCACTACAAAGAAGAATTTGCCAGTATTCCTATCAAACCAGAACTTGATAGTGATGTGGAAAACTTCGAAATATTAGAGCCAGTGGAAGACGACATTACGTTACCGGATTCTCCGGTTGAAGCTGTAGTGCAAGAACGTGAGGATGCTCAAGTAGCCGTTTCTGAGCCCGAGCCAGTGCCAACATCTAAACCTGAGGTCATCAAACAACCAGAGCAAGTTGAGGTCGTCACTCGTCCTGTTCAAGAGAAAAATCAATATGAAGATTCAGCTTGGATCATTCAGTTGATGGCACTTAAGAATCACGAAAATGCTGTCGCGCTTGTCGCGGATTTGCAAAAGCGTGGTTATCAAGCTCACACAAAGAAAGAAAACGAGTTTACGAGAGTGATTGTTGGCCCTGATGTGTCAAAAAGTAAACTTGAACGACAAGTTCAAGAATTACAAAAAATTACAGGTTCAAAAGGTCAATTGCTTAAATTTAAGCCATTAAATCCATAAGAAAACGTTTGCGTCAGCATTTTTTCTGTTAAAATGCGCGCCAACTTAAGATGAAGAAAAGATGAATTGGATAGATTTTATCATTTTAGGTGTGATCGGATTTTCAGCTCTGATCAGTTTAGTTCGCGGTTTTGCTAAAGAAGCTTTGTCTTTGGTGATTTGGTTCGGAGCGTTTTTTATCTCCAGTAATTACTATGCCAAATTGGCGGTGTACTTCACCAACATCGAAGATGATATGTTTCGTAACGGAGCGGCGATTGCGGCGTTATTTGTCGCAACCTTGGTAGTTGGTGCAGTGGTGAATTACGTCATTGGTCAACTGGTACAAAAAACAGGGCTATCAGGTACGGACCGAATTCTCGGGATTGTATTTGGTGGTCTACGCGGAGTCTTAATTGTTTCTGCGGTGCTGTTTTTTATGGATGCGTTTACTGCATTCCCAAGCTCGGATTGGTGGAAAGATTCACAGTTGATCCCTGAGTTCAGCCGTATCATCGCCCCATTCTTCGAGCATTTACAAGCAACATCAAGTTTTCTGTCTGGCACTATCTAGTAGTGCCAGCTACTGTCGCAAATCGAGGATTAGGACATGTGTGGTATTGTTGGAATCGTGGGCACAACGCCTGTAAACCAGTCTATTTATGACGCGTTAACGGTGTTACAGCATCGTGGCCAAGATGCCGCTGGTATTTGTACCATAGAAAGCAATCGTTTTCGTCTACGTAAGGCGAACGGTTTAGTCAAGGATGTATTTGAAGCAAGACACATGCAACGCCTGCAAGGCGAGGTCGGAATTGGTCATGTTCGTTACCCTACAGCAGGCAGTTCAAGCGCTTCAGAAGCTCAACCTTTCTACGTAAACTCTCCTTTCGGTATTACACTTGCCCACAACGGTAACTTGACTAACGCTAACGAAGTTCGTCAGAAGCTGTTTGAAAAAGATCGCCGTCATATCAATACCACTTCAGACTCTGAAGTATTACTAAATGTACTGGCGCACGAAATTGACTCAGTAAAAGGAAATGTCACGACCGAAGACGTATTCCGCGCAGTCACCAATGTTCATCGCACAATTCGCGGTGCTTATGCTGTGACAGCTATGATCATTGGTCATGGTATGATTGCATTTCGTGACCCACACGGTATTCGCCCGCTGTGTTTAGGTAAGCGTGAAGTTAACGGCAGAGCAGAGTACATGGTTGCGTCTGAATCGGTGGCATTGGATGCGGTCGGTTTTGATTTCGTCCGTGATGTTGCACCTGGTGAAGCGATTTACGCAACGTTTGACGGTGAGCTTTACACGAAGCAGTGTGCAGATAATCCTAAGCTCAACCCTTGTATTTTCGAGTTCGTGTACTTTGCTCGTCCGGATTCGTTCATCGATAAAATTTCGGTATACAGCGCTCGCGTTGAAATGGGTAAAAAGCTGGGCGAACGTATTCGTGAAGATTACGCAAACCTTGATATCGATGTTGTCATTCCTATCCCTGAAACGTCTTGCGACATTGCACTGCAAATCGCTCAAGCGATCGATATCCCTTATCGCCAGGGTTTCGTGAAAAACCGTTATGTTGGACGTACGTTTATCATGCCTGGCCAGCAACAACGTAAGAAATCAGTACGTCGCAAGTTGAATGCTATTCGTTCGGAATTCAAAGGTAAGAACGTGTTGCTGGTGGATGATTCTATTGTTCGTGGTACAACGTCAGAGCAGATTATTGAGATGGCTCGTGATTCTGGTGCCAAGAAAGTGTACATGGTCTCAGCGGCTCCTGAAGTTCGTTTCCCGAACGTATACGGCATTGATATGCCAAGTGCTACAGAGCTTATTGCCCATGGCCGTGACAACGATACAATTTGTAAGCAGATTGGTGCCGATGCGCTTATTTATCAACGTCTAGAAGATTTGGTAGAAGCTGTAGGTCTTGGAAATCAAGACATTACTCAGTTCGATACTTCCGTGTTTAACGGTGAATACGTAACGGGTGATATCGACCAACAATACCTAGATTTTTTAGATGGTCTTCGTAACGATGATGCGAAAACACAACTTGAAATCCAACAGGACTTAGCAAACCTAGAGCTTCATAACGAAGGCGCATAGGATGCGCTTTCTTAAGTCGTAAAAAAACCAGAGCTTCGGCTCTGGTTTTTGTTTTCGCTATCTAATTAGTGAATGTTATAAGCGATCACAAAGTCAATAAAGAGGCGAACTTTCTCTGGCAGGTGATCTTTGTGGTTGTAAAGCATATAAATGTCGCGCGGGTTTGCACTCCAATCTGGCAGTATGCGTACCAAATCGCCGCTCTCGATGTACTCTTTGATCATGACATCTGGCATTAGTGTGATGCCTAAACCTTCGGAACAAGCGCTGCGCACCACATTGAGCGCGTTTGCTTGAAAACGACCACGATCAACATTCACCACAGACTCGCCTTTGCTATTAATCAAGGTCCACTTAATAAGCGGGTACCCTTTTAGCAATGAATGGTTAGAGAGCTCTTCTGCATGATGTGGCGCAGGATTCGAGGTTAGATAGTCAGGGCTTGCAACGAGAATATCCTTCACTTCGCCAATCTTACGCGCGATGAGGCTAGAGTCGCGTTGCGGTCCCACTCGAAAAATTACATCCCATTCAGTAGGGTCAAGCTTGTCCGCATTATTCTCTGTCGTTAGCTCAATGTTGATGTCCGGGTACTGCTTCATAAAGCTGTTGAACATCGGCATCATCATTCGTTTAGTTAAGTTGTAAGGCGCGGATATCTTAATCTTGCCGGATGCTCCTCGGCAGTCGTCAGTGATTTCCTCTGCTGCGGTTGTTAGCCTTTGTAGTAAAGGAGAGCACTCATGGTAAAAACGTTCCCCTGCTTCAGTGAGCGAGAGTTTGCGAGCATGACGGTTCAATAGTCGAAGATTGACAGAGTCTTCTAGCGCTTGAATGCGTCGGGTGATGGTCGCAACCGGGATCATGGTTTTTCGCGAAGTTGCGGTGTAGCTCCCATTTTCGACAACCAGTCGAAACAGGTTTAAGTCATCTAATTTCATATTTCCAGACACATTAAATTACCGATTACGGTTAATTTATAATTAACTTTGTGATCAAAGCTTGCTTTAAGTCAACATGTTGCATCATTTGAACACAGCAACCCTGTTTGAGTAAATACTGTTATACGCCGTAATATTTGTATTAATGCAGTTTCCGAGCTAAGTTTTATAACAAGGCGAAGCGGCCTCAGGTCTTGCTGTGACACGTTTTGCTGGAAGTAAACACAACAAAAATAATGACTTAATAATAAATCTGTTTTTTTGACTGAGCTTTGTGAGGGATAAAGGTATGTTTAAGACTCACAGTCAAACGGCAATGGTCTCGGCACAGGAAGTGATTAATCAAAAACTAATAATGTTGGTGGACGATGATCCAATATTTCGTAAAGTAACCAATGCCTATTTAGAAAGTCAGGGTTTTAAAGTAGTAGAAGCAGAAAACGGCCTAGAAGCGCTTCAACAACTCAGGGAATGCCAACCCGATCTTATCTTATGTGATTTATCGATGCCGGTCTTAGATGGTATCGAGTTCGTCGAAGAAGTTAGTCTCGAATATCCATATATGCCGCTTATCGTGGTATCAGGCACGGATGAAATGTCCGATGTCGCGAAAGCGTTGCGATTTGGTATTAAAGATTTTCTTCCTAAACCGATAGGTAATTATGAGCACCTATCTCAGGCGATAGAGAATACGCTAGAAGATACCGATAGCCACTTCTCAGAACAACGTGACTTTTCAAGTCAGTGGTTCAGGGTTGATGATGGTGGTGAAATCCCGGATGAACAAGAGCTGTATTGGCATCTGGAATATTTGCAACAGAATCCGAGTGCGGCAAGAGATTTACTGCAAGCTCTATTGCCAGAGAAGGATGCTGCTCAGGGAGATTGGCGCTGCTCGTACCGTTTATTGCAATCGACGGATGTGATGCCCTTGGTTTTCGATTATCGTTGGTTAATGAATGGTCAATTTGCGTTTTATCTCGTTGATTCTGCTTCCCAAGCTAATGATGGAGTTGCGACGACATTGCTCGTTAGGGCATTGTTTGACGATTATCTCCGTAACTTGAAAAGTTTCAGTGCTGATCTCAAGGACATGGTAGGGATCATTGAAAAAGGAATTGAGTGTTCGGAGTGTGCGGGTGCAGTCAATGCTGTGTTTGGTGTCGCCGACCTCGCTTCATCCTCGGTCTCTATATTGCCTGCGGGTTTAGATAGCCATTGGTCTGACGGAAATACGAATCAACACATCGCAGCAGGTAACCGTTTAGGGGGAGGAAGTATGAAAAACTTCATCACCCGCGATTTACCGCTTAGTGTTGCAGGACAGTTGTCTATCGGGTGTTTAGGTTCTTCAAGTTTTAGTTTAAGTATTACCCGGAAATCCCGACTAGTATAATTATGACTTGCAAACCAATAAGCAGCGTCCTTACGCTGCTTATTATCTTTTTAGAACCACCAAAACAACATACGTTTAGTTTAATAACCTTACTTTTTACTGGTGTTTAGGTTTGGCTGTTTAATGTATAGTCAGCGCTTAAAACAATAATGACCCATTTGTGCAACGATAATTTAACGCTGTGCCTTGGGAGAAGCAAAGTCAACTAGTGAGAAGACACATCATGGCAGACAAAGATTTTAAAGAGCCTTATAATATTTTTTACTTTTTAGGTTTTATTGCAGTTCTTTTGATCCCAACACTTCCTGCAACGCTAACCTGGCTTCGTGTAATGAATGGTTACGCAGGCTTTTAATCTAGCTATTTTGTACCGGAGTTCACCATTCGTATTAAGCGTTACTTTTTCAATACTGTTGGTGGACTCTGTATTGTGCTCGGCATAGCCGGCATAGCCCTTCCACTTTTACCCACCACACCTTTTATTTTGCTTGCTAGCGCATGTTTTATGCGTGGTAGCCCCGCATTTCATCAATGGTTACATAACCACAAAACGTTTGGACCCATTCTCGACAATTGGCATAAGCATCGGGCTGTTACTTCAAAAGTAAAAAAGCGTGGTGCGATTTTTATTGCGCTTAGTTTCATGGTTTCAATCGTTGTTGTCCCCCTCGTTTGGGTAAAAATTGGCCTTTTAGTGATGCTAATCGTTTTACTCAGCTGGTTTATGCGTCTGCCTGTGATTGAGTTGGTTGCTGACCGAGAAGAAAATCACTAAGATTGTAGAGAATAGTGTGCCCGCTCTTCGAGTGGGCGTTTGTATTTTCAGCGCCTGTGACTTTTACGAAAATAAGCACATAGTGGTGAAAACCTATTGTTCGTTGCCCTCGTGATACTGCGATTAGAGAGGGCGATGAGCCAATCTAAGTAAATCGGTATTATGACTACAGAAACAATTTCACTGATCAAATCTAGCATCAAAAGCATCCAAGACTACCCAAAGCCAGGCATTCTATTTCGTGATGTGACGAGCCTTCTTGAAGACGCGAAAGCATACCAAGCGACGATCAACTTACTTGTTGAACGTTACAAAGATATGGGCTTTACCAAGGTTGTGGGTACGGAAGCTCGTGGCTTTCTATTTGGCGCGCCTTTAGCGCTTGAGCTAGGTGTTGGTTTTGTACCAGTGCGTAAACCAGGCAAGCTACCACGCCCTACTGTTGCTCAATCTTATGAGCTTGAATACGGCGTTGATACACTAGAAATCCATACAGATGCCATCGTTGAAGGCGACAAAGTACTGGTTGTCGACGATTTATTGGCAACGGGCGGTACTATTGAAGCGACGACTAAGCTGATTCGCCAACTGGGTGGTGAAGTTGAGCACGCTGCCTTCGTTATCAACCTACCAGAAATCGGTGGCGATAAACGTTTAGAAGCACTAGGTCTAAACGTGTACAGCATCTGCGATTTTGAAGGACATTAATACATTCAATGAGTTATTTAGCTTTAGCGCGAAAATGGCGTCCTAATCAGTTTGACCAAGTTGTCGGACAAAAACATGTCCTGACGGCGTTGGAAAACGCACTGGCGCAAAACCGTTTACACCATGCTTATCTGTTCAGCGGGACTCGTGGTGTGGGTAAAACGAGTATCGGTAGGCTGTTTGCCAAAGGCTTGAACTGCGAAACCGGAATTACCGCGACACCTTGTGGTAAGTGTGATACTTGTCGTGAAATTGATGAAGGTCGCTTTGTCGATCTTCTTGAAATCGACGCAGCATCACGTACTAAAGTTGAAGACACTCGTGAACTGTTAGACAACGTTCAATACAAACCTGCTCGTGGACGTTTTAAAGTGTACCTCATCGATGAGGTGCACATGCTATCGCGTCACTCTTTCAATGCGTTGTTGAAAACCCTGGAAGAGCCGCCAGAGTATGTGAAGTTCTTACTCGCAACAACTGATCCACAAAAGCTGCCTGTCACTATATTGTCGCGTTGTCTTCAGTTTCATCTGAAACCAATCAGCGTTGATGATATTCACCAGCAACTTGATTACATCCTAGGTCAAGAGCAAGTTTCAGCAGAGCCAAAAGCGTTGGGTATGATCTCACATGCTGCAGATGGCAGTATGCGTGATGCTCTCAGCTTGACTGATCAAGCAATTGCTTTAGGTAACGGTGCGGTGCAAGCCGATATTGTCAGCCACATGTTGGGGACGATTGATACCGACCAAGCGATTCACTTACTAGAGTCAATCAGCAGCAAGAAACCTCAGCAAGCCATGGATAAAATCCAACAATTAGCGGCAAATGGTGTTGAGTGGGATGGTTTGTTGCAGCAAGTCGCAACACAGTTACACCGAATTGCGATGTATCAAGCGTTGCCCGCATCGTTAGACCAAGCCCAACCAGATGCAGAGAAAATTGAGCTGTTGAGTAAAGCTCTAAGCCCGCAAGACGTTCAGCTTTACTATCAAATTGCATTGAAAGGTCGTGAAGATTTGACCCTCTCGCCAAATGGGCGAGTCGGTTTGGAAATGATTGTGCTGCGTATGATGGCGTTCCGCCCATCAAATAACAGTGGGGCAAATGTTGTTTCTAGTAACTGCGAGCCAGCGTCATCTCCGGCTCAAAGTACCAGTCAACCAAAGGCTGCGCCAGCTCAGACAGCCGCGGCTCCTCGAGCTCAGCAGCCGAGTCCAGCACAAAGCACACCACAAGTGGCGCCTCAACCTTCATCCAGTTCGCAACCTGAGTATCAAGCGAGTGGATATGAGACGGTTCCACCACAGTATGATATGGCGCCGCCGATGAGCGAAAACCCAGCGCCGCAACATGAAACGCCACCTCAACAAGTGCAAGAGAGCGTTTCAACACCAGCGCGCGGCGGTCTAAGCGGTTTGCGTCACCAATTACGTTCTCAGCGTCAAGGCCTACAACAGAGCACTCCTCAAAATGGTGGCTCAAAAAAGCCTAAAGCGGCATCTGCACAACCAGAATCGGTTATCGACCGAGTAGCGCAATTGCATGGCAATTCCGCGCAGGTGTCGCCAAACTCAGCTCCGAAGTCGACGGAGCCACAAGTTGAGGAAGCGTATCGCTGGCGTCCAAGCAAGCCTGTTGAGACAAAAGTAAATACAAAACTGACACCTACGCAGCTCAAGCAGGCACTTGAGCATGAGAAAACGCCTGAAATGGCACAAAAGCTCATCGATGAGTCATTAGAACATAATGAATGGGCGAAGCTAATCAGCTTAATGGAGATCCCTAAGCTGGTAGAGCAACTTGCGCTAAACTCTCATTATAGTAAGGAAGGAACAACCGTTTCGTTACTATTGAGAAGCAGCCAAGCTCATTTGAATACTGATAGAGCTCAAGCCGAATTGCTCAAAGCACTTAATACCGTGTTAGGTGAAGAGTGCCACATGAGCATCGAAATAGGGGAGAGTGGAGAAACACCACTTGAACTGAGAGATAGGCTCTACCAAGAGAAATTACAGCAAGCGCTGAACAGTTTAGAAAACGATCCAAATGTTCAATTTATTGAACGTCGTTTTGCTGCAGAGCTTGATAAAGATAGTGTGCGCCCTATCTAATAATCGAATGGAATGGGGTTGAAAACCCAAAGGTATAACCCCATTAATTGATGCAACACCTCATTAAACCAGAGAGATAAACATGTTTGGTAAAGGCGGTATGGGTAACCTAATGAAGCAAGCCCAGCAAATGCAAGATCGCATGCAAAAGCTTCAAGAAGAAATCGCGAATATGGAAGTAACTGGCGAGTCTGGTGCTGGCCTAGTTAAAGTTACTATCACTGGTAGCCACAGCGTACGTCGTGTTGACATCGATGAAAGTTTGATGGAAGACGACAAAGAAATGCTTGAAGATCTGATCGCTGCGGCGTTCAATGATGCAGCCCGTCGTGTTGAAGAAACTCAAAAAGAGAAAATGGCTTCTGTAACTGGCGGTATGCAACTACCACCAGGTATGAAAATGCCATTCTAATCTGCTGATATTTAATTAAGCGGACTTTTAATGCGTACCAGTCATATGCTGGAACAATTGATGGAGGCCTTACGTTGTCTACCTGGGGTTGGCCCCAAGTCAGCGCAGCGTATGGCCTTTCATTTGTTACAGCGCGATAGAAAAGGCGGTTTGCAGCTTGCAGATGCGCTGAGTCAGGCAATGACAGAAATAGGTCATTGTACTGAGTGTCGAACCTTCACCGAAGAAGAAGTCTGTCACATTTGTACCAACCCAAAACGCCAAGAAAATGGTCAAATTTGTGTGGTAGAAAGCCCGGCAGACATCGCAGCCGTTGAAGCAACAGGCCAATATTCTGGTCGGTATTTTGTTCTTATGGGGCATTTGTCGCCATTAGATGGTATTGGTCCAAGTGATATTGGGTTGGATGTCCTTGATTACCGCTTACGTCGCGGTGATATTACCGAAGTGATTTTGGCGACAAACCCAACAGTTGAAGGTGAAGCCACTGCCCACTACATCGCAGAGCTATGTAAAGAGCACCAAGTTGATGCCAGCCGCATCGCGCATGGTGTGCCTGTCGGTGGGGAGCTAGAGCTTGTTGATGGCACGACGTTGTCACATTCGCTATTAGGTCGACACAGAATTTAATAAAAAGCCGCTGAATTCAGCGGCTTTTTTGATTTTGGGAGTTAGGAACGATTAATCGTTCGATTCTTTACCAAGAAGGTTTTTGTAGATAACCGCACCAAGCACGCCACCCACAATAGGAGCAATCCAGAACAGCCATAGCTGAGAAACCGCCCAGTCACCCACATATACTGCGACTGCCGTGCTACGAGCAGGGTTTACTGACGTATTGGTGACAGGAATGCTGATCAGGTGAATGAGAGTCAAACACAGGCCAATTGCGATAGGTGCAAAGCCTTGTGGCGCACGTTTGTCTGTTGCACCCATAATGACAATCAGGAACATCATCGTCATGACAACTTCAGTCACAAGTGCAGCGATCATCGAGTATTGGCCTGGAGAGTGTTCACCATAACCATTGGCGGCAAAGCCAGAACCCACAACATCAAATCCTGCTTGTCCAGATGCAATAACGTAAAGCACGCCACCTGCGATAAGCCCGCCGATCACCTGTGAGATGATGTAGGGAGCAACGTCTTTTGTCTCAAAACGACCGCCTGCCCAAAGGCCAACTGTCACTGCAGGGTTCAAGTGACAACCTGAAATATGACCGATAGCAAATGCCATCGTCAGAACGGTTAAACCGAATGCCAAAGAAACGCCCAACAGACCAATACCCACTTCAGGGAAACCCGCAGCCAACACCGCGCTACCACAGCCGCCTAACACTAGCCAGAACGTGCCAAAAGCCTCAGCCAAATACTTATTCATGTTCTTTCCTGATCTTTAATTAAATGACCCGCTGAACATAGTCGAGAATTGTCAATAAATTGTGAGGGAGATCGCGCAAAAACCGCAAATGGAACGCTATGTGGCAAGAGTTCTCAAGGGTGAGATAAAAGGCTGAGGGGGGGAGTGCTAAATCTTGAGTTTGCTTTGATTACTGCCTCGGAGAGAAACAACCGAGGTACTAACTTTAAACGTGTGGTCTAGAGTCGCATTACGTCAATTGTTCTAATTCAGTGATGTTGTCGAGTGCTTCTTGATTGGTCTTGCCGCATACAATCGGACACGGTTTAAAATCGTGACAGACTTTAGGGCGTTCAGGCTTACCAAATAGCTTGCACAAATTGTCGTCGTTGAGTTGCACACAACGAACACCAGCAGGTTTGCCCTTGGGCATTCCAGGTATTGGTGAAGAGATACTTGGCGCAATACAGCACGCTCCACATCCTAATCGACAATCCATAATGTAAACCTCTTAAAAATTAAGGGGGCAATTATGGTCATTTTGACGTGGATTGGAAGAGTGAAGAAAGAAAAAAATAAAAGGGCGCGCTTAACATTACGCTCCCTTTTTGGTTTTTTGCTTTTAAATCATCGTGATTATTTTAAGAAACGGTTATAAACAAACAACAGAATAAATGCGCCTAGTGTTGCGGTAATGATACTACCAATGTTGACGCCAGTTGCTCCGCCGAAACCGAGAATGCCGCCAAGGAAGCCACCTACAAATGCCCCTGCAATACCAAGTAACATTGTTGCAATCCAACCGCCCCCATCTTTTCCTGGCATGAGCCATTTAGCAAGTGCGCCGGCGATTAAGCCCAAAATAATCCAAGAAATAATACCCATGAAAACTCCTTAATGCCTTCTTGATCAATTGAGTAATGGAAACTTGTTTAAGGATAGAACAGTAAAACGAAAGTAGTTGAATATCTCCACCGTTATGTGGGAAGGATGCAAGATCTTCTCAAAACTTGAACTTTTGCGTTGAGAAGAGTATAAATCGCCCCCTAAATTCCCTTGGTGAGACCTGAAGTATGAGCACTCCATTTTGGCAAAGTAAATCGTTAGAGCAGATGACAGAAGAGGAATGGGAATCTCTCTGTGATGGTTGTGGCAAATGTTGTTTGCATAAGCTTATGGATGAAGATACCGATGAAATCTACTATACCAATGTGGCTTGTAGCTGGCTGAACAGTAAAACGTGTTCATGTAAGGATTACCCAAACCGTTTCACTTCGGGTGAAGAGTGCACCAAGCTGACCCGAGAAGACATCGACGATTTTACTTGGCTGCCACACACGTGCGCTTACCGTCTGTTGGCTGAAAAGCAGCCTTTACCAGAATGGCATCCGCTGATTACAGGCTCTAAGTCCGCAATGCATGCGGCAGGGGAAAGTGTCCGTAACAAAGTCGTTTACGAGATTGATGTGGTGGATTGGGAAGACCATATTTTAAATCATCCCAACCGTCCTTAGTCGAATACAAACAAGCCTTTCATTGATTAAATGAAAGGCTTGTTTGCTATTGGGGCTCCCAACTTTGACGTCTCGCTAACGAAATGCTGCTCAGTTTATTATTTAGTGTTGTAAACTTAGGAGTATGATTTCAACGCTTTACACTTCTATTCCTGATTGTTTTGATCAGGATTGTTTCCTATGAGGTAAACATGACGTTTCATTTCCCCCAGAAACTGCGCCTGACATCTTGGGTGACATTATTCGCACTTGCCGTCATTATGTTCTCCCCAATGGCTGTTCATGCGACTGCTACTGACGATATCCAAGAGCCTTCTGCTGCCGAAATCTCGATTGACAACTTGAACCGAGAGATTGTGGATTTATCCCAAAGCCTCTCGCAAGCGAGTGGCGACGAGCGTGATGCCCTTCAACTGCAACTATTCCAAAAGAATGAAGAATTAAGAAGCCAGTTAGCGTCAGCGATTGAACGTGAAACTATCTCTCGCGACAAGCTGATCTTGCTAGTTAAAAAACAAGAACAATACTCTGAGGACGCGACGAACTATCTATCGGAAAAAATAAAGAAAGTCGTCGAGGATTTAAATAAGGCTAAGGATGAAGAGAAGCTTGCTCTTGTTAATGATTATCGAGAGCTACAGCGTTATCTTGATGTTAGCTTCGATTCGAGCTGGCAAAATCTCGCTTGGTTGAAGGAGCTAGGGGCCCAAAACGAGCGCGCAGAAGCGGAACTAAAAGATAAAATTGATAAACGTATGCGCTTACTGTCTGCTTCAATTGAGTACTTGAGTCAGCAAAGTGAGATCATTGGCTCCCAACTTTCGTCTAGCCCAGAGTCGGAAAAAGCGTCGTTGCAACTTAGTCAGCTCATTACTAAACAAAGGCTAAATATTGCGACAGAAAGCTTACGCAACCTGATTTCAATTGGTGATAAAGTCGGTTTAGAAACGTCTGAATACAAACGCCAAATTTTTGAAGTGACGGGTAATATCACCCATGATTTACTGAATACCAAAGTTGTGTGGTCAATACTGAGTCACTGGTCCAACTCGGCACTGGATTGGTTTGCCGAGAATGCACCGCAGCATATCTTCCAGTTGTTTGTTTTTGCGCTGATTTTATTGATCGCTCGCGGACTGGCTAAGTTAACTCGCAAAGTCGTCCGTAAAGCAGTTGCATCGAAAAACTTAAAACTTTCCCACTTGATGCAGGACTTCTTTATCTCGATGTCCGGCAAATTCGTGTGGGTGATCGGTATCATGGTGGGCTTATCTCAGCTTGGTTTGAACCTAGCGCCAATCCTAACCGGTTTCGGTATTGCTGGTGTGATTATTGGTTTCGCGTTGCAAGACACGTTATCCAACTTCGCGGCGGGTATGATGCTGCTTATTTATCGCCCATTTGATGTTGGTGATTTTGTGTATGCTGGCGGTGTGGATGGCAAGGTAAGCCATATGAGTTTGGTGAACACCACAATCCGTACGTTTGATAACCAAATTATTATTGTGCCTAACAGCAAAATCTGGGGAGATGTTATTAAGAACGTCACGCATGAACGCATTCGCCGCGTGGATATGGTGTTTGGCATTGGCTATGCGGATGACCTCTTAAAAGCGGAGTCAGTATTGTCTGATATCATTACCTCTCACCCTTCGGTACTTCGCACTCCAGAGCCAATGATCAAAGTTCATACATTAAATACGTCTTCTGTAGATTTTATTGTGCGTCCTTGGGTAAAAACGGATGATTACTGGGATGTATACTGGGATGTGACAAAAGAGGTGAAACTACGCTTCGACCGAGAAGGTATTTCGATTCCTTTCCCACAACAAGATGTGCATTTGCATATGGTGGAGAAGCAAGACGCTTAATCACAGGTCCTAACAAGTGAAAGGCACTCTAGGTAGAGTGCCTTTTTTGATCTTCGGTTAGCGTTATTGTTACAGTTCGTCGAAGAACACCAGTTTCGGCTCGCATTCTAACAAGTTGTCGATCTGGCTAATCAAAAGAGCAAAGTGTTCTGTTTTACCATGAAGCTCAAATGCTTGTTGGTCTTTAAATTGCTCCTGAAAAACGAAGTGGCATGCATTGTCTTTATCTTGGAACAATTGATAACGAACGCAACCTTCTTCATTGCGAGTAGGTTCAAGCGCTTGGGTAAGTACCTCTTTCAACTCTTGTTCTTTTCCCGGTTGTGCATGAAAGGTAGCCGTCAAGTGCATCATAATGTTTACTCTTTTTGTTATAGGTAACGCCCTTGGCGTTGCAGGAACTCAATTTTGTAACCATCAGGGTCGGTTACAAAAAAGAACGTTGCTAAATGCTTTTGTTGATGGTCAAAGGCTTTGATGTCACCAGTTTCAATGCCGAGAGATTTAATGCGTTTGTGGGCTTGTTCAATGTCCTCCACGCTGACGGCAAGGTGGCCGTAGCCTGAGCCGTGAGTGTAGGGCTCACTTTGGTCGTGATTGTGCGTCAGTTCCAATTCAAAGCCAGTTTCTTGGTTGGCTAGATAGGTTAGAGAAAAGCCATCAAAGATGTATTGATCAGCGACTTCTAGTTCAAGTACGTCACAGTAAAATTGTAGAGAGCGGTCCAGATCACTTACTCGGATCATGGTGTGAATCATTTTTGTCATGGGTACTCCTTGATAGTCCGCATAGGTTAGCGATTTCAAAAGGAGTCTGGGTAGTACTCTAGTACGACAAATTAGAAGATGTTCAAGGGTTTATAATACGGATGCACAGCCTAGGATGGTTATTGGTCGGTTGGTTGCTATTAACTGTCAAGTTGCGCAAGTGCTTGACGAGTGGTCTCTTGAGGTTGGCGGGCGTAAGTGAGGCAAGCGCATCGAAGTAAGGAGGCAAAGTTGTTCACTTTACCATTGTATTCGAGTGCTTCTTGATAAACAGTGCTTATGAATTTAGGAACCGTCATGTTTTGAGCACTAGCGATTTCCTCAAGAATTGTCCAAAAGCTCGCTTCAAGTTTTACACTGGTCGCGTGACCATCAATACGGATAGAGCGGGTGATGAACTGATAGTTGTCTTGGGGTTGCTTAGCAAAGATTTCGCACATTTTCTTTATTCATATAATTAAAGACCCATAATTATTGTGGTGTACGATTTAAAACGTCAACTGTTTTCATGCATAAAAAAACGCTCCCTTGCGAGAGCGTTGAAACATCACGAGTTGTGAAGTAAGTGCAAGTTGATTATTTAATTTGTTGCTTCAAGTACTCGCCTAGTTGCGAGTGGTGCATGATTTTTGATACCGGAAGGATAGTTTCTGCAGGTCCCCAAGCAAATACGTTGACAGGAGTATGCGTATGAGTACCCGTCCCCCATACTGTGTTTTGCTTTGTTGCATGCTCACGCGCTAGCAAGTTGCCACGGTCGTTGTAAGGAAAGAAAGCATCAAAGTCATTGATTGTCGGTACGTTCTCTTCGCTTAAGTATTTGTGTCCAGCGAGTCGGTATGGATTTGGTTTACTTGCTAATACGCGTTCTGCTTGCTCAGGCGTAATCGAAAAATCGCTATTTGCGTTCACGACTTCCGCAAACTTCTCTGGAGTTTGCTCTTTCTTATCAAGCGCTTGGAATTCACTGATCATGCCGTAGTAACTTTTCTTTTGGTTGTATAAACCATCGAGGATCTCGAACTGACCAAAGTTGAAGTTTGGCGCGTAATCCTGATTTTTGAATGCTTCGCCGTCGCGTTTTTGTGGTTTAGGCAAGTTTGCTGATGAGTAGCTAAAGCCAAAAGAGCCGGTTTCGTGGTCAGCAGTAACAATGATCAGGGTGTCATCACGGCCTTTTGCCCACTCATAAACTGAGTTTACCGCTTCATCGAATTTAAGCATTTCATGCAGCATCGTACCTGCATCGTTACTGTGGCCAGCCCAGTCAATTTGGCCGCCTTCAACCATCAAGAAAAAACCGTCTTTGTCTTTTGAAAGAATGTCGATTGCTTTGGTGGTCATTTCTTTCAGCGATGGCTGCGTGCGTTTTGGATCGTTTTTGCTTTGACTGTAGGCAATACCATCGTTCATGCCCGAGTAAGCAAAAAGTCCAAGTAATTTGTCACCTTTAGCTTGTGTGAGCATATCGCGGCTGAAAGCTAAGCTATAGCCTTGGTCTTGCGCTTCGGCAAGCAAGTTGCGTTCGTCTTTGCGTTTCGATTTTAGGTAGACATTACCTTGAGTGAGCTTTTCAAGTTGCTCGTATGTCTCTCCCTTGTCGTTTGTCGACTTTGGAATCCAATGACGAAGTCCACCAGACATCATCACGTCTACGCCTGTTTCGAGCATATCCGCCGCAATATTGTTTTCTAGGGAGCGATGTGGTTGATGAGCGGCAAATGCTGCTGGCGTTGCGTGGGTCATACGCGTATCAGAGACGAGCCCTGTCGCTTTACCTTTACTTTTGGCTTTTTCCAAAATAGTTTCGACATGGTTGCCTTGGCTATCAATGCCAATGACTTCAGAAGCGGTAGGGATTCCTGTCGCTAGCATCGTAGCTGAGCACGCAGAGTCGACGACAATTGCGTCTTCTGGATTGGTCAGTGATGATCCAATCACACCTTCTTGAGCGAGTTTGTATAACGCTGTGCTTTCGCCTTTGTAAACCGAGTTAGGTGCGTGTTTTGCGTAGGTCTCGAGTAAACCAACTTGTTGAGGACCCATGCCGTCGCCGATCATCAAAATGACGTTTTTGATTTCAGCTGAGAGTGCGTTGAAAGAGAGGGTAGATGCAGCCACTGCCGTAACGATTGGAGATACTAAGCGCTTCATTATATTTTCCTTGTTTATTGAAAGCGCAGGCATTAAAGCAATGATTTATGAAAGTTTTGTGTCGGTAATAAAAGTTTAACCAAATTGTCGTTTTTGTTTGGTTTTGCAGAAAAAATGAGTCGCTCTCTAACGTTCGTTAGTTTGGAAAGAAGAAAGCCCACAAACGTGGGCTTGGATTACGCTTAGGAGTTGAAAGCATGGACTAAAGTTATCCATTCAGTGCCTTCACAAGAAACCTAGTTTAGGGAGAAATAAACGAGCATGTATTATCGGGCCACAAGAGCGGTCGAATTCACTTACGTTTGCATCATATCGTTCTTTGGCTTATTAAATTATGGGCTGCAGTAAGTGTTTGGTTCAAATAGGATTTGTTGTCGTGACGATTATCAGACTGGTTATCAGACTAATGCCAATATGATGCCACCAACGGTAAGTGCCGCAGACAGGTATTGACCCGCAGAATATGAGCCATCCTCTTCTTTCTCGATTTTATCAGGGTGATCCATGCCAAGCGCACCATGCGTGAAAGA
Organism: Vibrio sp. Vb0888; assembly: GCF_033338835.1. Lineage (NCBI taxonomy): Bacteria > Pseudomonadati > Pseudomonadota > Gammaproteobacteria > Vibrionales > Vibrionaceae > Vibrio > Vibrio sp. Vb0888. The sequence continues at coordinate 282,665 of NZ_JAWOTL010000004.1, read as the reverse complement.
TTCGACCTTTTCACCAACAGATTTATCTTCTGCTTCTATTTTCTTGCTGTCGTGCTCGATTTGTTGCAGAGCGGCAAGTAGCGCTTTGCCCTCGGTCGAAAGCGTCACCTTATTGTGTTCGACTTTCAGAGGCGAAGCACTAGTTTCTTCTTGTGCAATACTTGCTTGTTTAGAGGCGACAGATTGTTTGGCATAGCTATTAACAGAAGTGCTTCCTACTGGATTCATCGAATACTCCTTGGAACATCGACACTCGGTCACTGAGTGCGGGCAAAAAGCAGTTATATTTTTATCGGCGGCAAAGTTTATTTCTGAAGCTATTTGGATAAAAACAGGTCTGCTTTTGCCGCCTCTAGTTTCTATTGGTGATCATTAGCAAAAAATAGACCAGCAGGAAGCAGACCGTTGTCACTCTATGAACTCGGAGCGGTGTGATGATGCAACGCAACGACAAGGTAGTAACTTAAATTGAAGACCAGCTACTTACATTGAAGATCGTTATTGCGTTTAGTTAGATGTTGATATGCCGCCATGCGGTGAGCATCTTGTACATACCGTACTGGTGGTGCGAGAACCTCTAACTGATAGTCTGTATTATCAGAAAGCACGTTATCTGTTGGGCTAATTACAACCACTTTTAAGCTCGGGTTGCGGCTTAAGATTGATGCTGCCGTACCCAACCCTTGCTCGGTGTGAAACTTGCCCGCAACATGGACAATCTGAGCGCCTGGGTTGTCGTCTAGGTAGCTAACGATAGATTCCGCCATAGTTTCATCCCAAGTAACTTGAGCTGCAAACTGTTTTTCCGTCTGCTCTGGCTTACCGTGATGCATGGATGCCATGAACTTTTCTTTGTACGGACTACTACCAGTGTTGATGGCTTGTGCAATGAACATCCGCTGATCATCATCGAGCTTGTTAATGTAATCTAGCCCTTGTCGACCAATGCATCGGACAATGCTCTTTGGTGCATTTGCTGCAATGATCGGGAGATTTTTCTGCTTAGCAAACTCCACGAGAGGGCGATAGTCGCTTTCATAATTGGGCCAAGCGTTGGCTTGTTTCATTAAGTACTGTTCGCCGATCTCCCCACGTAGGTAAGCGTCAACAACAGGTTGTTTGTCGCGGGTAAATTGTTCCATAGATAACGCGAGTGAGCGGTCGTAGGACGTAAGTTGTTTGAGCATATCGGTTTGAAAGCGATGAACGCCGGCGTGTGTGTGCCATTCACCAATAAGAATGACATCTGCTTGTTGCAGCTCAATTGGCAGTTTGCTTAGAGCGATGTGCTCGCCAGAAGGGGTGTATAGTTGGTAGTCGTAAAAACTAGTGACTTCCGCTGAGGTTGCGTGAGAGTTGGTGTGCGTATATGAAGAGCAACCAGTAAGTAAGCCTGCAAAGAGCAAGCTCAAAGTAGAAAAGCGCATTGAAAAGCCTCCAAAAATGTCCGGATGATATTAATGGAGGCTGAGCAATGAATCAATATAAATGATAACTATTTGCGTTTGTTGTTTTTTTGACTTATTAATTGAGTGTTTTTTTGCGATATACACGCAACATAAAATCAGCCTCACATTGGAAAAGTGTAGCGGATTTCAACTCTTCACGAAGAGCATCGGTTGCTTTCCATGCGAATGGCGTCATTTGCAATAAATCGATTGCGGCTCCGTTTTTCAAGTCCATAACATAGTTAAGATGCTGCTGGTGCTCTAATTCAAACCCTTCAATATGTTCTGGTTCTTCATTGTGAAGACGAACTTCTTGATAAATGCGCTCACGCAGTTGGTATAAGTGGCGGCTAGCAGGAGTAACCGTGACAACAACGCCGTCGTTTTTTACAACGCGCTGAAGCTCCTCAGCTTTACACGGGGCATAAATGCGCAAAATGGCATCTAAGGATTCATTTGCGAAGGGAAGTCGGTGACTAGAAGCCACACTAAAGTTGCAGTGCGTGTAACGCTTCGCCGCGTAACGAATGGCAACTTTGGAAATGTCTAAGCCATAAATCGTGGCATGGTTCGCTTGTGTTTCTATCGTCTTTTGTACTTGATCTGTGTAGTAACCTTCACCACAACCAATATCTAATAATTGATGGGTGCTCCCCTCAGTGTATGTTGCACACAGCTGTGCCACTTCTTGGCGCATTGGGTTGTAGTAATCTCCTTCGAGGAATCGACGACGAGCTTGCATCATCTCTTTGTTGTCACCAGGATCTTTAGAACGTTTGTGGTGCGCTGGCATCAAGTTAACGTAGCCTTCTTTTGCTAAGTCAAACTGATGATTGTTTTCGCACTTAAACGTTTTTTCATTTAACGCTAGAGCTTGGTGGCATAGAGGGCATTGATAGTTCATGACGATCTCGAACAGAAAGTAGGGCGGCAAATTCTATCAAAAAGCATGGTCTCAAGTGAAACAAAAAGAGCCGACTGGGTCGGCTCTTATTAAGTATTAGTGGAAGAAGTCGACTTGCTCTTTCAAGTTTCGTGCTTGTTGTTGAAGTTCAATGGCACTTTGCGAGGTTTTTGCGCTCGTGTTGCGGCTTTCTCGGTTAAGTTCACTGATAGAATGGGCATTTGCTGCAATTTCTTGTGAAACTTGAGCTTGTTCTTCTGAAGTCGCTGCAATGGCGTCGGCTTGAGAGGCTATCGACTGCACTTGTACTGCGATGGCTTCTAATGCTGTGCCCGCGTCTTGTGCTTTGTCCAAGACCTGGTTTGCACTGCGTTGGCTGTCTGTCATCATATTAACTGCATTATGAGTCGACCCTTTTAGTTTCTCGATAATTTCCACGACATCCTGAACTGAGCTTTGGGTTCGGTGCGCAAGTGTGCGCACTTCATCTGCTACAACTGCGAAGCCACGGCCTTGCTCACCTGCTCGTGCTGCTTCAATGGCGGCATTCAAGGCAAGTAAATTGGTTTGCTCAGCAATTTCATCAATCATTTTAGTGACGGTTTGAATACTCTCGCTATCGCGATTTACTTGCTCGATAGCCGTTGCTGATTGATCCAATTGATCGTTAAGTTGAGCAACGTCGATACATACGCCTTCAACAATCGCGAGACCAGACTGGCTATCGGTATTTGCTGAGCGTACGTTTTCCGCAATGCTTTCGACTTGTTGTGCGACAGATTGAGCGGAAGAGGCCATTTCTTCAATCGCTGTCACAACTTGCTCGACTTCTTGTTGTTGTCGGTCGGCTTGGGTCAAATTGCTATGTGCATCGTTGGCAACGCTGGTGGAGTTGCTCTCCACTAAGTCGCTTGTTGAACGGATCTTACCGACAAGTTCATTGAGCTGACTTGCCATACTGGCGACACCCGAGCTCAGGTTCGTAATTTCATTCTTTGATGCTTTACAAGACGCTGGGATGCTCAAGCTGACTTCGCCGCCGGCTAAGCGAGTCATGTATGAGTTTAGAGTCGTGAGAGGTTGTAAGCTGTGATTCAAGAAAAGTGTCAGTACAACAAAAGTAATGATTGCCGCTACCGAAGAAATGATGGCAATGAGTGTGAGAAGCGTGTCGCTACCTTTTGTAACTTCTTTGATAAACGTACCGCCTAGCAGTTTCCAGTTCCAACCTGGAACCTCTGTGTAGACAAGATACTTTTCGCCTACGTTACCTTGGTACTCGAAAGGGTAGCGAATTAATCCACTAGATTGTTCGAAAATCTGGCCAAAAGGCTTGTGACCATTGTAGTCGGCGACTTCTAGTATTGACGAATCTGAGCCGCTTTTTGCTGGATGAAGTAGGTATTTACCAAGATTGTTTTCGTCGTTATCAACGATAATGGTGTAACCAGTGTCGCCCCATTTTATCTCTTCGAGTGCATCGAATAAGGTTTGTGTCGCTTGGTCTACTGGTAAGCCAATAAACGATAGGCCTGCTACCTTTCCTGTCGCATCTTTGATTGGGGCATAGTAGGTAATGTAGCGCTCGCCATACAATTTAATTTGAGCGTAATACGGTTGTCCTGCTTTAAGTTGCTGATAACCAGGATGGTTGATGCCTAGCGTGGTTCCGACCGCTCGCTGACCTTGTGGATCTTTTAGGGAGGTGGACACCCGAATAAAGTCGTCACCCAATGGTGCGAATAGCGTTGCTATAGCGCCGGTATCACGTGTGAAACTGTCGACCAACTTGGTGTCATTAATTAAGCTTTCACTGTATTGAGTGATGTTTGTTACTTCATGTCCCATGAAGTCAACCGTGTAATTTTCGACATAGACACCGGCAAGGTAGCCATTGCGAAAAGTAGATTCGAGGACTTTAGCGGTGTGCAGGTAAGCATCGAATTGGCCAGCAATGGTTTTTGCCATTGATTCTACTTTAGATTGGTGTTCTTTCAGTGTGCTTTCCAATAGAACATCGGAAGCGTTGCGGTAAACAAGCGCTGCAATACTGCTGAAAGCAATGAATAGACACAAAGTGATCACCAGTTTCAACTGGAATCCGACACTTTGATTTCGGTATCTCTCTAACATAGACTAATTCCTGATATTTTTATTATTTATGAGTTTTGTATCGGTATGCTATCGGTTTATATGATCAATTTTTTTGATATTTATTAATGAAACCGTCAAAAGTGACCAGTAACCAATAAGTTAGTAAAGATAGGACCATCTAAGCAGAGCTTTTATTACAAAAAAAGCCGGGTATCCCGGCCTTTATATGGTGATTCTTACTGCGCTGAAATGACAGTGACAAGTTCATGTGTCTCACCTGGTTGGAGGGTTTGACCTTGCTCAATACTTGGTGCATGAACAGTAGACTCCACACACAACATGGTTTGATAACCATCGTCAGCCATGTCACCCATGCTTTGCGCACCTTCTGCCCAAGGGTTCCATAATACTGCTGAGTTGTGGCCTTGGTTGTGTACGCTTAGCGTACGATCCAATACCGGGTCTTTTACCAAAATTTTCGCTTCTGGTTGCGTGTAAACGCGGTCAATGGTGTCAGTTAGTTGTAGAACATTACCACCTTGGCATACCGCATCAGCTTTCAAGCTATCAATGTACTCGGCACCCATGCCTGTCGTTTGTGCTTGCTTAATGTCTCCAACGTTTAGGTAAGTATGTAATGCGCCAGAGAAGGTCCAAGCCTCGTCATCAATGTTCATGACTTTGAGCGTCACTTTTAGCTCATCGCCCACTTCAATCACCAAACGAGCGTCAAACATATGGGGCCAAATATCGTGGATTTCTTCTGTCGGGAACAGAGCAAGTTCAACAATCACACCGTTATGGTTCTCACGATGTTCAACCAACTCCCATTCTGCGGTGCGGGCAAAGCCGTGAGCTGGAGCAGCAATACGCCCAAACCAAGGCCAACAAACCGGAATACCACCGCGAAGAGCAGCTTTACCATCGAAGACAGCTTTTTCGCTCATCCAGATCAGATCTTCTTGACCTTTAGGCGTGAACGACACGACATGACCACCGTGTAGCGAGATGCCTGCCGTTGCTTTGTCATGAATCACGCGGACGATTTTTATCTGATCAACTTCAACGATAGTGACGTTATCAGATAGCACCGTTAGGGCTGGGAGAGTTTTTAAATCCATGTGTAGTTTCCTATCGCTGGGGAGAGCTTTTAGACGCGCTTCGCACATTAAATGCAACATCGAGCCTGCATTCTCTCAAATTCCAGATACAAAAAAGGCGACTCTAGAGCCGCCTTTTCTTTAACGAAGTTATTCGCTAATTGCTAACTTTCTAATTACTTAGAGATGTGAGCGATTAGGTCTAGAACTTTGTTTGAGTAACCGATTTCGTTGTCGTACCAAGATACAACCTTAACGAATTTGTCAGTTAGCGCGATACCAGCTTTAGCATCGAATACTGAAGTGCAAACTTCGCCGATGAAGTCTTGAGATACAACTGCATCTTCAGTGTAGCCTAGAACGCCTTTTAGTTCGCCTTCAGAAGCTTCTTTCATCGCTTTACAGATGTCTTCGTAAGAAGCACCGTTAACTAGGTTAACAGTTAGGTCAACTACAGAAACGTTAGCAGTTGGTACGCGGAAAGCCATACCAGTTAGTTTGCCGTTTACTTCTGGAAGTACAACGCCTACAGCTTTAGCAGCACCAGTTGAAGATGGGATGATGTTTTGAGAAGCACCACGACCACCGCGCCAGTCTTTAGCAGAAGGACCATCTACAGTTTTTTGAGTTGCTGTAGTTGCGTGAACTGTAGTCATAAGACCAGATTCGATACCGAACTTGTCGTTAAGAACTTTAGCGATAGGCGCTAGACAGTTAGTAGTACAAGAAGCGTTAGAAACGATGTCTTGACCAGCGTAAGTGTCGAAGTTTACGCCGTTAACGAACATTGGAGTAGCGTCTTTAGAAGGACCAGTTAGTACAACTTTTTTCGCGCCAGCAGTGATGTGCTTACGTGCAGTCTCGTCAGTTAGGAAAAGACCAGTTGCTTCAGCTACAACGTCAACACCGATTTCGTCCCATTTTAGGTCTTCAGGGTTGCGCTCTGCAGTAACACGTACAGTTTTACCGTTAACGATTAGGTTACCGCCTTCAACTTCAACAGTACCGTTGAAACGGCCGTGAGTTGAGTCATACTTAAGCATGTATGCCATGTAATCTACATCGATAAGGTCGTTAATACCTACTACTTCGATGTCGTTGCGCTCTTGCGCTGCACGGAATACGAAACGACCGATACGGCCAAAACCGTTAATACCTACTTTGATAGTCATTATAGTTGCTCCACAACTTAATTTCTGATTAAAGATAACTGGTAGTAAAATTACAGAATCCAGTAAACATCTGCAAGTGATAATCGGACTTAACTTGTTTAAAGTCAAAAAAAAGCGACGCTTTTTTTAACAATTCTTTGCAAATGTACGTTTTTTAAACTTTTAACTGATTCTTCTGTAGCCCAGTTGGCGTAATATAACTGGTGAGATAAGTGCTCTTATCAAATTAATTACGCATGGTGTCCTGGTGAGAAAGTATGTGCTACAACTGTTAAGAGAAGCAAGTTTTTTGCTAAAAAAGTCAATACCAAGAACAGTAAATAAGGAGCCGAAAGTCGTGGAACAAAGCGGGAAAAAAGTGACGAAGTCAGATGAACAGTGGCGTGAGCAACTGTCTGATGAAGAGTTCCGTGTTTGCCGAGAGCAAGGTACAGAGCCTCCTTTCAGCGGTAAGCTACTGCATAATAAGGAAACTGGTGTTTATGCTTGTACTTGTTGTAATGCCCCTCTCTTTGTCTCTGATAACAAGTATGACTCTGGCTGCGGATGGCCAAGTTTTGATGCGCCTATCAACGATCAAGCGGTGCGCTATTTAGAAGATCTAAGTCACGGAATGGTACGTACAGAGATTCGTTGTGCAACGTGTGATAGCCATCTAGGGCACGTTTTTGAAGATGGCCCACAGACCACAGGAGAGCGTTTTTGTGTTAATTCTGTGTCGTTAATTTTCAACAAATCAGAATAATAACGACAAAATTGTGCTCGAGATTGTTTTATCCTTTCAGGATGATTCATGCTCAACGGTGATCTGAGTGTCGCTCGACTTAAACGAAAAACTCCCGCTCATTGCGGGAGTTTTTCGTTTATATCTCAGTGGGTATCATTGCTGGGGAATAGATACCTTTCTCTATGGCTTTCGCCACCGATTCGGCTAATTCATCCAACTGCTTATATCGCTCTGGATGACTGAAATTGAACATACGTTGGAGCTGCTTTTCATCAGCAAGCGGTACGTCGAATCTCTTCGCGACCATTGCCCATAGATACGCTTGCTCTTTGTCTCCAAGCCCCTGATGAATACTTGCCATTGACTTGAGAATGACCGGATTGATGTTGTCTTCATCAGATAAAGACAACGCGTTATTAAGAAGCTCCAGGGTTTTCTTGGTATCTCGGTTGGTATAAAAAGTGGCTAATGCATATTGCATCTCAGCATTATTTAATTGGGGAGACCCTTCCATTTGTAAAAATGCGCGCCGAGCTTGAGTATCTCCCGTTTGAGACCATAAAAAATACAAAGTAGCCGGGTCTTCTGAGCCTTTTAACTCGTTTACAATGCGCTCTAGCTCATCAATACTGTGTACCAATGCATTAAAGCGTTGTCTTTTGAGAGCACTTTGATCAATAGGGGTGATCTGGGAGGCGAGTTCTAAGCATTTCCTATATTCAGCGACCAGACCGTATTCGATGATTTGGTTTGCTTCCGATGGGTTTTTCAATTGCTCAAACCGATGCCAAACCAAATTTGTTCTTGGAATTCGACATTGGCCGTCATCCATATTGAGCTGCTCGCAACGCAGTTCTGGTGTTTTTTGGCACAACTCTTCGGTTGTCACGTTACCTTCAAAACAGCCCGATAGCACAAAACATGCGAGGCTGAGAAGTAACCAGTTTGTTTTTTTCATGGTTTTGCTTGTGATCCGTTACACCAATTCATTTTCGTATTCTTGACTCAATTTCTTAACCCGTTATGTTCTGTAAATAGAATGTAATAAGAAGGTACACTATGGACGCAGAACAACTATTACAAGCGATGACTCCAGAAGTTTATGATCGCTTAGTGTATGCAGTAGAAACGGGAAGATGGCCTGAGGGTACAACACTTTCTAAAGAGCAGCGAGATTCGTGTATGCAAGCTGTGATGTTGTATCAATCAAAACATAATACTGATGCGCAGCATATGACGGTTGCAGCCGGTGGTGAAATCAGTTTTAAATCAAAACAAGAGCTTAAAAAACAATTCAGCGGAGAAGAGAGCGATATTGTTCGTGTCAATCCGAACATTGATTAATCCTTTCGCCTTATTTCTCAAAATTTTATTATTTTGATTTTGAAAGAAAAAAGCCCAAATTGTATTGGGCTTTTTAGATCGTAGAAAGCTTGAACTTACAGGCTCATTTCACCACGCAGTACTTGTTGCATTCTCTCTTTTACTTCTTCGTAAGAAAGGTTTTGGCTTAGAAGGTAGTGTAGTTTTGCCAGCGCCGCTTCGGGCGTCATGTCAAAGCCACTGATAACACCAGAGTCTGCGAGAGCACAACCTGTGGCATATCCGCCCATATTCACTTTACCTGCCAAACACTGAGTTAGGTTTACGACAATAACGCCGCGCTCAGAGGCTTCTTTCAGGTGACCAAGCAGCTCAGGGTTCTGAGGAGCATTACCGACACCAAAAGTCAGAAGAATCATCGCATTCACGGGCTGACGAAGCGTGTTGCGGATAACTTCGTGTGAAATACCAGGGTACATGGTGATCACACCGATTGGTTGTGGCGTGATGTTGTGAACCTTAAACTCACCTTCTGGTTGTGCACCAACGGTTACGCTGTTGCTAACTTGAATATTGATCCCAGCTTCCAATAGTGGAGGAAGGTTTGGTGAAGTAAAGGCATTAAAACCGTCTGCATGAGATTTTGTGCTGCGGTTACCACGCATCAATTGATTATTGAAGAACAAAGTTACTTCGTTGATCGGGTAGTTTGCTGCAATATGTAGCGCGTTTAATAGGTTTGCTTGGCCGTCAGAACGCAGCTCTGCGAGAGGGATTTGTGAACCCGTTACAATCACTGGCTTACCAAGGTTTTCAAGCATGAAAGACAATGCGGACGCTGTGTACGCCATGGTGTCAGTACCATGTAGGATAACGAAACCATCGTATTTGTCATAGTTGTCACGAATATCATTCGCAATCTGCTGCCAGTCAGCAGGTGTCATATCTGATGAGTCAATCAGAGGGTCGTATTCGTGGATGGTGTAATCCGGCATTTCAGGACGATGGAATTCGGGCATGCTTGCTAATTGCTTTTCCATAAAGCCAGCAACAGGCACATAGCCGTGGTCGGATTTTTGCATTCCGATGGTACCACCGGTGTAAGCGATGTAGATGTGTTTTCTAGTCATCGTTTTTTCTTTCGTGTAGGGGAACAGAGGCGGGGATTATATACCTAAATAACCTTGAGATGCGAGGCTATACGCACAGCATCAGAAAGTCATCTGAGGAGATGCAAAGCCTAATAAAAAGGGCACTTCAAGTAGAAGTGCCCTTTGTAATATTGATGGAAAAACTACTGCACTTGGCAGTTCAAACAAAATGCGTATTGACCTTTAGGATCGTTGAAGCTTTGGAGCAAACTTGCGTCTTGTTCGAATTGTTGAGCTACGGGTTGAAGACTTTTTGGTAGCAAGCTTGTTGCATCAATACCTAGAGAGACTTTCACCTGTTTCATAAACTCTTGCAGAAATAGTTCAGTAGGAGAAAGAGGCTCTTCTACCCAGTAAATGCCGTAATCGGTCACGTTCGCTAGTTTCGCCGCTAGCTCTACAGCATCATCAAAGTCACCCATTTGATCGACAAGACCAAAGGATAGTGCATCTTGGCCAGTCCAAACTCGACCTTGAGCAACTTTGTCAACTTCCTCTAGAGACATATCGCGATTCTCGCCAACTAGAGAAATAAAGCGCTTGTAACCGTGTTCGATACCTAATTGGAGCACTTGAGACGCGCCCTCAGAAAGGCCAGTGGTAATACCGTCACCTGAGAACGGCGATGTGCCAACGCCATCAGTATTAATACCTAACTTGCTAAAGCCTTTTTCAAACGTGGTGATGACACTAAATATACCAATGGAGCCCGTCAGGGTTGTTGGCTGAGCAACGATTTTGTCTGCGCTCATTGAAATCCAATAACCACCAGAAGCGGCCAAACTCGACATGGATACAACAACCGGCTTACCTGCTTGCTTCAGAGCTTCTACTTCGTTACGAATCACTTCAGAAGCAAAGGCACTGCCTCCTGGACTATCTACTCGTAACACGACCGCTTTCACTTTTTCATCATTGCGTGCTTGACGCAGCAAGCTTGCGACCGTGTCACCACCAACAGTTCCGCGAGGTTGTTGACCGTCCATAATCGCGCCACTGGCTAGAACAACGGCGATGTCGTGTTGAGGTAGTGTGTAATCGGGACGAATCGTTGCAAGGTAGTCGTAGTAACCAATCGCGTTGTAGCTGTCTTTGCCGTCGCTACCAAACTGTTTTGCAAATAGAGTGCGAATGTCTTGGCGTGTCGCAAGTTCATCCACTAGCCCCAGTTTGACTGCGAGCTGAGCAATATCGCCATTTACAGACTTCATCTCGTTAATCAGCTCATCCATGGTTGGATTAAGCACTTTCGCATCAATGTTTCGGTTTGTTGTTACGTCATCAACAAAAGCACTCCACAATTGAGTAACCCAACGTGTTGCTGACTCTTTCGCCGCATCGGACATGTCATCACGAATAAAAGGTTCGATAGCGGATTTATAAGTACCTACGCGAAAAACATGAGTAGAAACGTCAAGCTTTTCAAGTAACGTTTTGTAGTACATTGAGTAAGCGCTGTAACCTTTAATCAATACACCACCATCAGGTGCCAGATAAACTTTGTCAGCGTAACTTGCCAAGTAATATTGGCTTTGGTTGTAGAAATCACCTACGGCGTAAACGGGTTTGCCTGACGCTTTAAATTCGTTCAACGCTTTCGCGATGTAACGTAGTTTCGTGAGATTTGTTTCTGGCATGTCTCGCAGTGCTAGCACTAATCCAGACACTTTAGGATCGTCTTTCGCGTAGCGAATAGTATCAACGATATCGAAAAGGACGTTTTCTTTCGGTAGCTCATTACCCAAAAGGGAACCAGCAAAAGAGTCCATTGGGTTTACATAACGTCTTTGTTCGACAATTGGGCCTGAAAGGTTCATCACCAATGCCGATTCTTTTTCGACGACAGGTTGACCGTCTCCGGTATAAGTAAAGGCAAAGTAGAAAACGGCAATCATCAGCAAGAAAATTAGGTTTGCCAGTGCGAGTCTGATGAAAGTGATACTTTTCCATATCCCTTTAAATATCAAACCAATAAATTTGAAGAGTTTTTTCATCTTGTCTCCATAACGAGATAGTTACGCCGAGTCTAACAAAGTATGGGTTCTTATCTCTAAGATCTCAAAAGATAACATTTTTTTAGCTTATCACGACCACTCAACAATTGGCATATTTTCACACGAGATTGATCGGTGTTACAAAAATGTAAACGCTTGTTTGATTTTTTGGTTGAGCAGGCTTAATCTGGTCAGACCATGATAATAACAATGGATGTTAAGTGATGTCTGCCATGTACCCAAACCTATTAAAGCCACTGGACCTCGGTTTCACACAATTACGAAACCGAGTTCTGATGGGATCAATGCACACGGGCTTAGAAGAGCATAAAGAAGGATTACACAAGCTCGCTGCTTTTTATGAAGAACGCACGAAAGGCGGTGTCGGACTGATTGTAACCGGAGGTTTTTCTCCTAACTTACGCGGTCGTTTACACCCGTTGAGTGCTGAATTCAGCAAGCCAAAACATGCTAAAGCCCATAAAGTTGTGACAGAAGCGGTGCACAAGCACGGTGGTAAAATTGCGTTGCAAATTCTCCATGCTGGGCGTTATGCAATGCATCCATTCTCGCAAAGTGCATCTGGCATTAAAGCGCCAATTGCAAAGTTTGCTCCGAGTGAAATGAGCGACCGCCAGATAAAGAAAACCATCGACGCGTTTGCTAATAGTGCGGAGTTAGCACAGCTTGCTGGTTATGATGGCGTCGAGTTAATGGGCTCGGAAGGTTACTTGATAAACCAATTCTTATGTAAACGTACTAATATGCGTTACGACGAATGGGGTGGCAGCTATAAAAAACGTATGCGTTTTCCGCTAGAAATTGTTAAAGCGGTACGCAAGGCGGTAGGTGACAAGTTCATCATCATCTTCCGTCTTTCTATGCTGGATCTTGTCGAGCAGGGCAGCACTTTTGAAGACGTTATCGAATTGGCGAAAGCACTTGAAGAGGCTGGCGTCACGATTATTAATACGGGTATCGGTTGGCATGAGGCTCGAATTCCGACAATTGCGACTCAAGTACCACGCGGTGCGTTTACATGGGTTACGGAAAAAGTTAAACCTCACGTTTCGGTTCCTATTATCACTTGCAACCGTATAAATACGCCAGATGAAGCAGAACGTATTTTATCTTCAGGTCATGCCGACATGGTTTCGATGGCGCGCCCATTCTTGGCCGATCCTTACTTTGTTGCTAAAGCCGAACAGGAAAAAGCGCAGTTTATTAATACGTGTATTGGTTGTAATCAGGCGTGTCTAGATAACGTGTTTAAAGGTAAGCGCGCCAGTTGCTTAGTGAACCCTCTAGCGTGCTATGAAACCGAAATTGTTGTTGAACCAGCCTTTAAAAAGAAAAACATTGCAGTTGTTGGTGCTGGACCTGCGGGCTTGGCTTGTGCGACCACACTGGCTGAACGTGGCCATAAGGTTGATCTGTTCGAAAAGAACGACCGCATCGGTGGTCAGTTCCGTCTTGCGATGCAGATCCCTGGTAAGGAAGAGTTTCGAGAGACGATACGATATTTCGCTAACCGTATTGATGAAACAGGCGTGAATCTGCACTTATCGACGGAAGCGAACTATGACTTACTCACAGAATACGATGAGATAGTGATGGCATCGGGTGTTGAGCCACGTAAAGTCAATATTGATGGAATTGATAACCCAGAGAAAGTCGTCGACTATCAAACTCTCATTCGAGACAAAACGCCAGTCGGTGAGAAAGTGGCTATCGTTGGTGCTGGTGGCATTGGCGTAGATGTCGCGACCATGCTCACAGAGCCAGTTGGACAAACGTTGGATGACTGGTTGCATGAATGGGGAATCGACAAGGAGATGTCTCAGCCGGGTGGTTTATACCCTTACCCTGATGCGGTCAGCGATAAAGAAGTCTGGATACTTCAGCGTCGTAAAGGTCGTGTAGGTAAAGGTCCGGGTAAAACAACAGGTTGGATCCATAAACGTACCCTTGAAAAACGGGGCGTACATTTAGTCGGTGGTGTGTCTTACGATAAAATTGATGATCAAGGTTTGCACATTCATGTAGACGGAAGCGCGCAGGTACTTAATGCAGACAAAGTTATCATTTGTGCTGGGCAAGAGTCTGTACGTCCGTTTGAAGATAAATGGTCTGAACTCGGAGAGAAGATTCATATCATTGGCGGAGCTGACCATGCGGGTGAACTTGATGCTGTGCGTGCGATTCGTCAAGGTGTTAAATTGGCGGTAAAACTCTAGCTTTTTAATGTGTGTTTACCATGAAAGCTGCGCTTTGAGCGCAGCTTTTTTTGTATAGAACTAGTCACTGATATCTGGCAGTTGTTTGGCCATTACCACGCCAGCAAAAGTAATAAAAGAGAACACTAACACCACAGCTGAAAGGCTCAAGAAGTTCGACATAACACCAAGAGAGCTCATTAGAAGCAGCATTATCCCAACCACTGTGTTACTCACGGCTACATAGCTCGTCCGTTTGTCACCTTCTGCGATATCAACTAAATAGGTTTTTCGTCCGACTCGTATTCCGTCGTGGGCAATACAAACACAAAAGTAAAGCAGAGGAATCACGAATAGGAAGCTTTGGCTAGCGGTGACCCATGTATCGTAAACAAATAACACAACACCAAGTAGCGCGCTCATCATTGCGCCTATGACCATCACACTGCGGCTAGAGCGATCGGACATTCTTCCCCAGAAAGGACCTGACACAAAGGAGGCTAAGCCACTCGCAAACATAAAGAGAGCTAGCACCCAGAGCTGTCCACCCAGAGATTGCTGTGCCAGCACAACGTAGTACGGTGCACTCAGCGCAGAACATAAAAATAGTGTCCGCGTGATAACGAATCGACGAAAGGTCACGTCTGTCTTAAGTAACGCGAGTTGTTTAAATGCTTCGAGGACGCCATTTCGACCACCGTCTACCTCACCGGCATACTCATTAATTCGCGCATAGACGAATGCCGCGATGAGCCATATGACGCCCGCTAAGCCTAAACTCAGACCGTAAAAGCGCTCTGTCGGCTCTACGTCCCATAACCAGGCTAGTGCCAGAAGGCTCGCGAAAAGCAGCGTAACCAGGCCAGCAGCACTTGAAGACCAGCCGTTGACTTGACCTCGTTGGTTTTTAGGGATGGTTTTGCCCAATACATCTTTTGATGCGACGGAATTTAAACCGCGTGAGAGGCTGAAGATCACAAGACATGCAATTACACCATAACCCGCAGCAGCTCCTGTCAGAGTTAATGCGACCACTCCGATTGCAAATATGGAAAGAGCCTGCAAGATGCTGCCAATTACCCAGACCCATTTTCTTACTGGAATGCGTCGGATGTAGTGCGCGATGCTAAGTTGTGGGATAAGGGAACCTGATTCACGAATAGGAACGAGCCAACCAATTAAGTAAACCGGTGCCCCGAGACTTTGTAGTATCCACGGCAACGTGACTTTAGGATTGATTAACGCATCGCCGACTTTCGTTAAAAACTGAGCGAGAATTATTTTAAGAAAGTTGCCGGGAACTTGATGACAAGCTGATTCAGGAATCGCCTTACAGGCACGGGCATCTTCGTCATTAACGATCTTTTCGTAAATGCTGTTTTGTTTGTCCTTGTTCATCAACCTGCCTATGTTCAACTTATTCATTTCGCGAATAAATTAACATTAAACCCAGATTGATGTTAAGTGAAGCACGTTATCAAGCCCACAGAAAACCGGTTGTTATTCGCAGGAGCAGATTGTGCTAAAGTGGCGTAAACAAAATAACAACGATATTCAATAAGGACTCTTTCATGGACGCTCTCGATCTTTTGCTCAATCGCCGATCTATCGCGAAGTTATCCGCGCCTGCTCCAGAAGGTAAAGCACTTGAGAACATCATTCGTGCTGGCCTTCGTGCGCCTGACCATGCGGGATTAACCCCTTGGCGTTTCGTTATCGCACAGGGCGATGGTTTGAAAAAACTGTCAGATATATTGGTAAAAGCGGCAGAAGCTGAAAATAGTGATGAAGCGGTGGTCGAAAAGGTAAAGAATGCCCCATTTCGCGCACCAATGGTGATCACTGTTATTGCTAAAGTAACAGAACATGAGAAAGTACCAGCACTAGAGCAACACTTATCTGCGGGATGCGCTGTACAAGCGATGCAAATGGCAGCCGTAGCGCAAGGCTTTCAAGGGTTTTGGCGCTCAGGTAAGTGGATGTTCCATCCAGAAGTTCATCAAGCATTTGGTTTAGAAGGTGACGATGAGATTGTTGGTTTCTTGTACTTAGGCACGCCTGGTTGTACACCGATGAAAGTTCCTGAGCGTGACCTTTCTCAGTTTGTTGAATTTCTATAACTGAAAACTTAAATAAACTGACTGTTTATTTATACAGTTTTTCTTGATTTATTAGGGCTACATTCGATAATGTGGCCCTAATTATATTTATTTCCAAAACGTTATGTCTCGTCTGTTTATTGCTGAAAAACCAAGTTTAGGCCGTGCGATTGCCGCTGCACTGCCAAACCCTCAAAAGAAAGATCAAGGATTCATCCGCTGTGGGAACGGGGATATCGTTACTTGGTGTATCGGCCACTTGCTCGAACAAGTCGAACCCGACGCTTACGATGAGCGTTACAAAAAGTGGAATATGGCAGATTTACCAATTGTTCCGCAGCAATGGCAGCTCAGACCGAGGAAAAGTGCAAGTAAGCAATTAACAGTGATTCGTAAATTGCTCAAAGAAGCTAACGAAGTCATTCATGCAGGAGACCCAGACCGAGAGGGTCAGCTGTTAGTTGATGAAGTTCTGGACTATTGCAAGTTATCTAAAACCAAGAAGGAATCCACACAGCGTTTGCTGATTTCCGACTTGAACTTACCTGCGGTTAAACGCGCACTCAGTTCTATGCGCAGTAATCGCGAGTTTATCCCACTTTCAGTTTCTGCATTGGCCCGCTCTCGGGCTGATTGGCTGTATGGTATGAACATGTCTCGTGCTTATACCTTGCTTGGTCAAAAAGCAGGGTATCAAGGTGTTCTCTCGGTAGGGCGAGTGCAAACGCCAGTTCTTGGCTTAGTGGTGCGTCGTGATGAAGAAATCGAAAACTTTGTCCCGAAGGACTATTTTACCCTACATGCTCTGATCCCATATCAAGATGCCAATGGTACTTTTGATATTCGTGCTCGTTGGAAGCCAAGTGAGGCATGCAAGCCTTGGCAGGACGAAGAAGGTCGAGTGTTAAACCGTAAGTTGGTGGAAAATGTTGCAAACCGTATCGCAAGTCAACCTGCAAAAGTGACGGAGTCGGAACAAAAGCAAACCAAGCAATCAGCACCATTACCTTATTCGTTATCTGCTTTACAGATCGATGCCGCGAAGCGCTATGGTATGAGTGCGCAACAAGTACTAGATACTTGTCAGGCATTGTATGAAAAGCACAAGCTGATCACTTACCCGCGTTCAGATTGTCGCTATTTACCGATGGAACACTACTCACAAGCAGGGACGGTGACAACTGCTATTGCGAATAACGCAAAAGAGTTGCAAGTTGCCGTTCAGGGAGCAGACTTAACATTAAAGTCCAAAGCCTGGAACGATAAAAAAGTGGATGCTCACCATGCGATTATCCCTACACCGAAGCAAGCTAATGTGAATGCGCTTTCCGGCAATGAGATGAAAGTGTATCAATTGATTGCGCGCCAGTACCTCATGCAGTTCTATCCGGCGGCGGTTTACGCAGAAGCGAAATTGGTTTTCGATATCGCTGGTGGTACGTTTGTCGCGAAAGGTCGTCAGTTAGTTTCGCCGGGTTGGAAAGCGCTAATGGGCAAAACTGACAAGGAAGATGAAGGTATTGATGCCGTGCCACCGCTACCCGAAGGCACCGTGTTAACTTGTCGTGAAGGGGAAATAAAAGACCGAAAAACCGAGCCACCAAAGCATTTTACCGAGGCATCGCTGTTGCAAGCGATGACCGGGATCGCCCGTTACGTTGCGGATAAAGAACTGAAAAAAATCCTTCGTGACACTGATGGGCTAGGCACGGAAGCGACTCGCGCTGGTATTTTGGACACGCTGTTCAAACGCCAACTGCTTACGCGTCAAGGTAAGTCAATTCTCAGTTCTCCTGCTGGAAGAGGTCTCATTCATGCCTTGCCAGAAGATTCAACATACCCTGATATGACGGCTCATTGGGAGCACCAGTTACAAGGTATGGCAGAGAGAAATCAAGCATATCAGCCGTTCATGCAAGCACTGGAACAACGCATTGATAGCTTGATGGCACAAGTAAAAGCAGGGCCTATCCCTGATTCATTACGTCATCTACCCAAGGTGGAACGTCCTGCGTTTAAACGTAAAAAGCGCAGTTATTCAAAGAATGGTGGCGCGACTAAATCTCGTGCAACCAAAGGTAAGCAGGCATAGGACAAGCGCGGCGTAATTAAACTCCGCGCATGCTTGAAAATAGATTACTCGAACAGATCACCGTGGTTTTGGATCGCGCCTCTTACTTCACCTTGAGTTAACACGCGTTTGTCCAGTACCTCTTTCACCTGGTTGCCCAAGTCAACTAATGTATCTCGATTCGCTTGAGTTTGGCGTTTACCAGCACTTCTCAAGCAGTAATTTAGTTCGTGCTCTTCGCTAAAATTAACCAAATCCCTATCTGCTGCCATCGTGCTTTCTCCTTATTTGTTCTACTTTTTCCTAAGTCTGGATTGGATGTAGATAAATTCAAGTTAGATTGCGTGAATTATGCTGGTGGATCACTGATGAACATTATGTTTGCCAACCAAGTCACGATTATGAAGCCTGGCTTTGATGGTATTTGGTTTAGTGATGGTTGTGTCTTAATGCTGCTACCAAGGTAACTCAGTACCATCGTAGTTAATAAATCGACCTGAAAGCTGCGGTGTGCTCAGCTCTATCACGTTCGCTAGGCCTTGCGCGGAGGTTTGCGTATCTATCAAAGCATTTGGCCCACCCATCGCCGTTTTTACCCAACCAGGGTGAAGCGCTAAAACGGTAAATCCTTCAGGTGTTAAATCATTACTTAAGCTTTTCACAACCGAGTTAAGCGCCGCTTTCGATGAGCGATAAATATAACCGCCACCGGACGTATTTTCGGTCATGCTCCCCACTTTTGATGAGATACAAGCAATCTTTTTTATCTTGCCTTGTTGTAAGCGAGGGTAACAGTGCTCAACCAGTTTTAACGGTGCAATGGTGTTTACTTCGAAGGCTTTACGCCATTCTTCTACGTCAGTGTTTCCAAAGCCATATCCCTTGGGGCCGTAATATCCTGCATTATTGATGAGTAAGTCGATGGCAGGGAGTTTATCGGCAAGCTTAGCGACTTGTTCGTAATGAGTGACATCCAGTTCGTGCAAAACCAGATTACTGAATTGTGAGGCTAGAGTTTGTAGTTCTGAACTGTTCTCTAAGGAACGGCTAGTAGCATGTACTTGGTGGCCTTGCTTCAGGTACAGCTCAGTTAAGCTAAGGCCAATGCCGCGATTTGCTCCGGTAATAAAGACGGTTTGACTCATACAAACACCTATGTTTTTTTGATTTCAGTTGAAAGTCATTGTGTTAGTTAAGCACAATAAAATCAACCAACCACCACGCACCAACAACAAGAGATGAAAATAGGGATAGGGCACAAAGAGAGCCAAACAGTGCGCCGAGAATAGCAAAGAAAGTAGAATTCATATGTATATTAAATTTAATTGATATTGAAAATCATTATCAATTAAATTGCGTTTTATTCAACCCTTTAAGTTGATACTATTTCGTTACCATTGTTATTAAGAATTTCTCATGCTGCCATTTATCTACCACCCGATTTATTCTCAACTTGAGTTGCCAGAGGGGCATCGTTACCCAATTATGAAATACCAGTACCTCTATGAATCGGTATTGGTGCATATGGAGAAAGATAACTGGAAAGAGCACACGCAGTTTTTCCAGCCCGAAGCATTAACTGTTGGGGAAGTAAAACGTGTTCATGACGAGGAATACGTCGAGTTACTTGTTAGTGGAAACATGCCAGCTGCGAAGATGCGCCGAATAGGTTTTCCTTGGAGTGAGTCTCTCATTACCAGAACGCTAACTTCAGCAGCGGGCACGGCTCTGACCGCAAAAAAGGCACTTGAGTACGGTGTGGCCATTCATTTGAGTGGTGGGTATCACCACGCACACAAAGAGTTTGGCAGTGGTTTTTGTTTATTTAATGACTTAGTGATCGCGGCCAGGCAAGCGCTCGAAGTCGAGCATGTCGATAAAGTATTGATCATTGACAGTGATGTTCATCATGGGGATGGAACAGCAACTTTATGTGACGATGAGCCAGATATAATCACGCTTTCTTTCCACTGTGATAAAAACTTCCCAGCGAGGAAGCCTCAGTCTGACCTCGATGTGCCTATGGTGCGAGGAACAGGTGATGAGGATTTTTTAATGGCGTTTAAAGAAGTGGTCGATATGGCACTTAATCTTCATCGCCCTGATTTGGTTATCTACGATGCTGGTGTCGATATACATCAAGACGATGAGCTTGGATATTTTGATGTGTCGACGCAAGGGATTTTAGAACGTGATAGATTTTTAATGCAAACAGTGAAATCTCGAGGTATCCCTGTCGCAGCTGTCGTTGGAGGTGGATATCGAACGAATCATGTTGACCTCGTCCCAATTCATTTGCAGCTTATCAATGCCGCTAAAGAAGTCTTTATTGATGAGTAGATACAACTAGACGTAAATATCAAATTGATTCAACACTGAAACGAACGAAAAGGGCATTAATTTTTTGTGGGTTCTTTCTGAGAGTGGCGGAGTGCTTAGTTGCGTTCAAGAAGTGATAAGCGATTTGTACAAATCTTTTTAAGTCTGGAGATGCGAAAAAGCCCGCTAATTTCTTAGCGGGCTTTTTCTAAAAGTGGCGGAGAGATAGGGATTTGAACCCTATTTCAATCTGCTATCTTAAAAAACATCCTTTTTATTTCAGGATATTACCCTGATGCATCAAAGTCAGGGTTGAACAAATGTGATTCACATAAACCATAAGTCATTGAATCAGGTTCGTCAACCTAAAGTATACCCGCTCCTTTATTGGCAAACTTTTTAAAAAGAAAGTGTGTTAGGTCGTCGGCTGTATCAGGTGAAATTCGGATAACAATTTCTATGTGGTAACGGAGCGGGCAGAGGCGCAGCTTTGTTGTGTCATTATGACTGTCCTTGTTAAACTTAGCAGCTAGGATAGATACACCTTATATCATTCGAGTACTCGACATTCCACCCCAAGGCTGCTACAGGATCCATTCTACCCTCAGGACCAAACAGTTCGAGATGAACATGATCTTCTTTCTTGCCACATTTATTAGCAGTACCACAATAGGTAGTATTACCTGAACAACCACTGGTGCAGATAACTTCACCTTTTTTAACTTTTCTGTTTCCGCTTCCGACGAGGCCACCTAAGTGGGCATAGACAAATGTGTAATTGTTTCTGCCACTTCGAAAATTTAAAAATATATGATTGCCCCATTTACCGCCAGAACCTTTTGGGTTCCACTGAATGGATCCATTAACTAAGGCAACAAGCCTAGTGCCAGAAAGAGCGGCTAAATCTACCCCCTTATGATTCCCACCGCGCCCATTAAATTTGCTTTGCTGAGGACACCATCGAGGCTTATTTTTTGTGCCGTACCACCCTCTATAGCGTGCGTTATATCCTGCTGTTTTTAATTCTAGATCATCAGTATCCGACAACTTATCTTCATAGCCGTCAATTTCTTCAAGGTGGTTATGTGCTTCACCTGATGATAAGAACTCTATAATGTCTTCATCAGTTAAGTTTTGTGGGTAAAGATCTACAACACTTTCGTCTACACTTGTTTCATCTATTTTACTCATGTCTATCTCCTTTCTGTTTGATTGTCTCCCTGACAGCAGAAACAGCAAACTACCTTGATGGGTTAAGTAACACATTGAGGTGAAAGGCTTTCCTCTCACATCCTAGCAGCGCTCGTCCCGATATAAGTGATGGGCGAAGTGTCTTCCTGTGCTCAACGGAGCTATTTACTGAATAAAGACGAAACGGACTTGTTCAACACCCGAATAAGGTATCGGCTGCGCGACACCTATTCTTATTTGTTATGTGACGAACTCAACTTCTTGAATATTGGCGCCCAGATGACTCTGAAAGTATTAATCTTTTCCGATGGAGAACGTATTCCATGTCTGAGCGATTGTAACTTAAATGAGTGTAATAAAGCTTAATTGATTCAATTAATAAGGATCAAGCTTAGGTATTTTGTACTACCTAGGGTCTGTTGAACTTTTGCGGTTAAATTTTGTTCGAGATAAAAGCGTTTTAATCGAGGCGAAAGGTTTGTAGCCTAGTCATTCTAAGCAAAATACCTCAACAAAGAGTAAAACGCTTTTAGCCGAACCCTTCGGGCAGCATTTGTGGCTCCTTTCTACTGCGTTATCGGCTTCTCAGGTAGAATAACTACATTTTAAAACTTCTGCCTTGTATAAAGAATCCACAAACTGCTGCAAAAATCAGCTCGAAGGGTCAACAGACCCTAGGTCTCCAACCGAAGAACTTCTATTGTATCTTCAGTCGAACCTAAACGAATCGCTGGGTCATTACGTAGTGATGAGCTTTCTCGAATTTTTTTTGCAAACACTTCCTCACCTGAGTCAAATCTATGCACTTTAATTCCTTCCAGAAAAACCCCTGCGATAATCTTATTCCGCAAAAACTCTTTCACAAACTCGAGTTGCGGCGAGCTTTTGTCAGGGGATAACGTTTTACAATATTGGTGGTGATTGCTTTCAAAAAATTCAAAAACCGCATCCTCAGCTCTTGCTGAAAATAACTCATCTGTTCCAATGATTCCGTTTAATTTTTCAGCAATTTCTTTATACTTAACCTCTACACTGTAGGAGCTTCTCACTAGCACCATAGGATAAGTTAATACAACATCTCCCTGAAAAATACGTTTATGCTCCCAGTCATCCTTTAATTTCCCTAAAAGGGCCTTGTAGTTAGGATCGGAATGCTTGACTGTGACATTTAACACAATTTTGGGGAAAGGAACCGTATTGATGAGGGTTATCTTTGATTGATGTGGTTCTTCTACACCATCCCTTAGAGAGAGTGTGTTTATTACGTCTTCGGCTATAAGTGGAGCCAGTCTGTGATTGGGGAATTTACGTTGAAAATCTCCTAGAGTGTCTGCTGTGTAACCAAGGTCGATTTCACAATGTACTGTTGTGATAGAATTTCCAATCGATCTTGAGGAAAACTCTCCCCAGTTAAGCCGAGGCGCATAGTGCAATAGGCTTGTATCGGATGAGTCGTGGTAAAAGGAAGCGTCAAGGTAGCTAACACTCCAGTTTTTTGCTGCGGTCATAATATCCCTCTGCCAATTCCTGTATAGAAACAATTTACAACTATGGCTTCAGATAGCGAAATACTTCTTCGGTATCATCAAGGTCATAATCAATCCTAGTTCCATCATATCCACTAAAATAATCAGCGGGTATGTTGCCAATATAGGCAGCAAGGCCAAGTTCTTTCACTTCATAAGCGCTTTCATTTCCTTCCCAAACAGACACTCTGTTTTCTTCAACTACCGACTTGCTTAAGCTGAAGCAAACGGCAGCTCCACTTGGGTGTCCTGGTGTTGGGCTGGGTTGAAGCGTAGGGACAAACAGTCGCGCAGCTATCTTCTCTGCAAATGTGTATATTTTTTCACGTTGGCTTGGAGTTCCCCCCTTTATCTTTATTTTTATAGTGTCATTTTCAATCAATTTTTGTGTTTCATATGCGAGGTTTGCGCTTACAAACCAATATTTAACAGACACTTGCGATTTGAAGTGCTCTAAGACGCGGTGCCAATTAGCTGTTATTGTCCACTCAAATTCCGTTTTCAATGTCCTTACGGCAAAGTTTATCGCACCAGCCCATCCGTTGTTCGTTTGCTGAAAAAACTGTGACATATCTGGTTCAAGTGACTCATCAATCGTGAATGAGCATGCCAAATCTGTATACAGATTGATTCCGCGAGTTTGGCAATTGATACTTCTATAAATCCCACCAGTAAGTGGGTAAAGGGAAGGATGTTGCGCGTCAGGAGATATTACAGCAAGTCGCACGCCTTTCCCGTAATTTGCTTCCAACTGCTGCTTTACTTGATTGAAATCCTGACTTGGCGTAACTCCTGTCACACCGAAATTGTAGATGGCAAACCCATCATTTGGATCGTTAGGGTTTCTCTCAAACAATCTCGCTCCGAATCTTAGCCTTCCATCTTGAGATTTGGAGATTACCGCAAATTTTGGTACATAGTAGAAAAGCTTTGGATCGTCAGAGTCTCTATAAACTGTCATAAAGTTTGTTGCTGCAGCTGTTTCATATATTTGGATAGTCATTTCTAATGTCCTTCTATATTGTTAAGTTTGTTACGACAGCATCTTTTAAAACAAGTTGAATGCTCTTACTTTTCTCTGTTGCAAAATCGCCATCAAAGGTTATAAAAAACCTCAAAGACAATACATAGCCTAGCTCAGACTTTACTGCCTGCTTGAATCCAAGAATATTTTCATATCCACTAACATAAAACACTGTCAAAACAGAGAAAGGGTGTTCGGTTCCAATTAAGCCTGGAACTGCTGTTAATTTGATTAATCCTGGCTCCTGTGGGTCTGTTATTGGTTCGATGAATAAATTCTTAATTGGGTAGTAGGTGAGTCTTTTATAGCTCACACCGTGTTGATTTAAATGTATCTTTGCAGTTTCTAGTAATCGCTCATTTGGGATAAACAAAGACGTAAGGATCATGTGTTCACCATCGCTTCTTTCAACACTAATTGATAACAAATTATGGTTGTATGATTTGCCTAGATGTAATTTGGTAGGAATAAGGTAAAGTAAACTATCATCGCTACTGTCTTGATAGATGTTGTATTCGTCACTTTGAATTAGAGGTGATAGATTGACTTTTGGTTGGTCTCTTACATAGTTTGAAGGCTCTTTTGGAATTACCGAAAAACTATCATATGTAGTACATGATACCGTTGATAATAATAAGCAGATAAATAAGAAACGCTTTAAATATCGTAGACTTCGTCCGTGAATAGTAATAGCTGTTATATCCGAAACCATGATCAGGGTTCCTCTGCGGCTTAGAATTTTTTGTTGTTGCATATGACATTAGTACAAAAAACAGCCAAGTCAAAGGGGGGTGGGTATGAGAAAGATACTGAGGAACTTCTTCCTGTTATTTATAGAACTTGGATTAATATAGCCTTCCACCCCTTTGTATTCCGAACTTCAACTTTATACAAACTTAGCGGGCAAACCTTATAATTAATCGTTTATTTTTCTGAAAAAATACGATGCTCTGTAACTTTATCTTATAGTGTTAAGAACTGACTGAACTACTGCGCCTCACGTAACAGTCAGTGTAGATATGTGTGATTCCGATATGTTTTTAGGACAAATACGTGTCAATAAGATTTGTATGATTATTTACACTAGCCAACAATGGGGAAAAACTGCTTCTGTCAGATTAGAAAAAGAAACCTCGACGCGATTCATGTAAGTATGAAGCCGATTCACCATTTGTCAGCGACTACTTTAATTTCAGTAAGGTTCGTTCCCTTTGCCATACTATGCATTTCTAGCTCATTGATAGATAAGAACTTGAATAGGGTTTCTATCGTGGATTCTCCAGGATTGCTTTCAAAACTAGATACCGTTGCTTATCTCAGGTCAAGATCTGTTTGCTTTAATCCGTTTTTCTTTCGGGTTTCGCGTATAGCATTGCCGATGGCTGTCGGGGATGTCAACTAGCGGTATGATATCCTCCATTAGACATAAAGATAGTACGTATTATATACTCCACAGGGTATACGGAAGTAATATACCCTATAGAGTATATTTGAGTTTTAGACATTAGATATTGTCTAGCATAGTGAGTTACCAACCAAGAACTGTAAACGACTCGACAACAGGATTGGGGCGAAAGTGATTCGCGAAGAAGGATTTCTTCCTAGTTGCCAGCGCGAAATGAATTCAAAATAACGAGGTTAGTTTGGCTGATTTACTATTTCGACTCAAAGGGTTTTCGCTTGCTTTCAGACCGTCCTGATAAGTTTAGTTCGCAAAACACGGTTCGCGTTTTACGAACCGCATAAATGCTCTTATTTATCAATTAGCAACATCACACCGCTCACAAACTTAAGTCTTAAAAATCAAGAGTCTCGTTGGTTGAAGTGTAATACCCGCTCTCTGTCAATGCTGCATCAAGCAGAGGAGACAATTGACTCGGTATATCACCGTCTAGTCGATCAGATATCTTCTGTGCAAACTCTCGCGCTGCCTTTGGAAACTTTTTATGCCTCGCCTGCATTAGCATGTAAGCGTCTAGTATGATCTCTTTCATCTGTTGCTTCATTCTAATGTCGATATCAGCAAATTGAGCCTCTTTCTCTGCGAGTAGCATTTCAACGTGATTTAGCTTGGCATCTTTCTCCTCGAAGCATTCTTCTAAATAGATATAGCGATGCGCTGCTTCTTGTAGTTCCTGATGGAGTTGGTGTTTTTGTGACTCAAGCTGTTCTAACTCAAAAGCCTTTGCTTTGAGATTCTCCGCTAGCTCCTCAAGGGTAGTGCTAATGGTATTAAGTCGCGTCGATTCGCCTTCTCGCTCATTTTGGAGCACCTGAATTTCCAGGTTAAGCTTATCAATGAGACGAGTTTGATAGCTGAAATCGCGTTGTGATTTGGGCAATTTACCTTGACGTATCATGTACTGATACTGCTCGGTTTTCTTCTCTGTTTCGTCACTAAACTCTGCATGCAAACGCTTAGGGTTGAGCAATTTAGCGTTCATGAAATCCTGAACTAAACACTGCCAATAATGCCCAAACGCTCTAGATTGTTGACGAGTTAAGTCTTTATTGATGGGAAGAAGTTCATCCTCAGGCCTTTTCTTAGCTATATACTCATTAACCACCAAGATTTGACGTTTCCGCAGGTCATATTCACCAGTTTTTTGATTTTTCCCGTCGAGAAAGTAATGGGTGTGCAAGCCAGTTTTTTCATTCTCACTACGCTCGTCATCATGACCGATAATTGCTTTTATAGGATGCTCGGGAAAGTGAGATTCTAGAAACTGCTTGGTTGTAAGTACATACTCTCGTAAAGAAATATCATCAGATGTGACTTTCCATTGATGGGGGATTTTAAAAATTCCTTCTTGTACGAACGTACTGTTTGCGCTAGGTGGATACTGGCAAAGCTTATTGTGTGCTATCACATACTTCCGAATCGCGCCTATACGTTGTTTATACCTAGAGAATCCAACTTGATGGATATCTTGTATATGCTTCCGCTTAATTACCCCTTTTTCTTGAACAATACGCTCTAGGCACTCTGCACTGACTTCATTACCAAGCTTTCTCTCTGCTGTGGCTGCATCTTTAAGTTTTTTGCGGTATTGCCGATGCTGCGTTTGATACTTAGTGTGCATCTTGAGCTTGGGTTTTGGAGCAATATCAAGTAGCACTTTCCATCGCTGGTCATCGCTTATTTGATTATTCAGGCGATAGAATTTGCCCGCCATATACAGTAAATTGTTGCTTGTGAGTTCGGGATTCCATTCCAGTTGTTTCACAGAGTCAGAAGATGGCGCAATTCTCAAAGAGTGCTTGAGCGACTTATCACATTTCTTACGGTCCTTAGAGGTGGAATTGAAATTAACGTGGCGGTGGAACAGACGAATCGTTCTATTTTGATTAGCCATCATAACCTCCTTGCGAGGTTATGTTTGAGAGAGTCCAGAGAAGCTTCTCTGGACCGCAGCTTTCGTGCATCTTTTGCTCCGCAAAAGTGTGACGAAAGCGTAGCGGGTTACTAAAGCGTATCAGTTCCTTTCTACTCTTTATTTGTCGCATTCCCTTCACCAGCAACGCCACACCAAGCACGAATAAGCAAGCGCTCCCGCGCTTGCATTTTTCTATTATTCGAGGAGTTATCATGAATCACACTCCTCTTGGTTTACGGCATGCTCACTATGGCTCTCGGTAGCATCAGACACCATTCTTAAGTTGTTGAACACTCCTAAAGTGGCTTGTAACTCCATCACTTGCTGTGCTTTAAATTCAAGCTCAGTTTCCACTTTAGCAAATTGGATCTTTAAGGATTGCAGCTCGGTCATCTGCAAACGCAGGCAATTTAATTCCTCTATCGCTTCTGACAACTTTTCTTCAATTGTCTGTTTATCTCGCGCTAGATCCTTTAATTCATGATGCAGTTCTTCGTTTCGCTCTCGATATCCAGCTAATTCTTCGATTGTGGTCTCAAGTTCTTGTTTTTCAATAATGACTTCTTCAAGATAATCTTCAGTGCTTGCTTGCTCTCTTTCGGCTTTATTTCTAGCCGCTTCGGATACTTGCACACGCTCTTCAACTTCACGTTGAATTTCAGTACTAATTTCACTCCAGAGACCTTGAGCAAAACCAGCAGTACTCGCAACAAATTGTTGATACCATTGCGGAGGGGGAGTACCTGCGTGTTCGGACTTTTCACTTTGGGTTGTGAACAGCTTGTAAGCCACTTTTGCTACCTTATATTCACCTCCTCCAACAGCACGATGGTATTCTTTAACTTTAATCCGCTCTTTCCCATTCTTTGTCATTTCGACAAAGACAGCTAGGTAGTGATTAAACGTAAACTTCAAGCGTGAAGGATCTTTGATACCAACTTTTTTACACTCTTCATGAAAATCATGCTCTGTCTTATCCATGATTCACCTCATCGAAGTGTGCAATTTCCATTTTTAGTTCTTGGATAGCGTTCTCAATGCTTTGTTTTAAAGAGTTATCTTCTGAATAAACCAGCGCTTGCTTTACTTGCATCAAGCTTTTCAGCTCTGCTCGCTTTTTTATACTACCCACAATGATCGGGTCTTTTGTCCCTCCGATCAGTCGACTAAATTGATGGCTAACGGCTTGATTATTATCAACCTGAGCGTCTTCTTTAATCCATTTCGCATAGTGTTTGAATATCATGTCAGTATTAGCATGGCCAAGTTGTTTTGCTAACCAAACAGGGTTTGCACCTGCGCTAAGAGCTTGACTCGCATAGGTGTGCCTGAGCTGAGACATTCCGCGATATCTAATAGGCTTGCCATGTCGTTGTTGATGTAGAGCAGACGCATCAGCCATAAATTGCTTCCACACCCGCTGGCTAAAATCTTTTACATCTCTGTAAGGTAAACCAGTTCGAGGATTAACGAACAAGTATCGGTCTTGATACGTTTTAGTACGATTCGTTTTTCTCAGTTTTTCTGTAATCGTCATTTCAGCATTTTTTGCAGCGATCTTCATCTGCTCAGTGATAATCACCTTGAGCGGCTCACTCATTTCTATACAACGCTCTGAGTATGTATTTTTCGTCGATTTTGCTTCACCAAGGACCTGATTAGAATCTATGCGAACGGTCCCTTTGATCAAATTTACACCACTCATCTTTGAGGCAAGCCACTCACATACCCTGGCTCCAGACGTCGCATCGGACATAATTAAATTATGATCGGAGATATACTCAGTTGGTGTTACTGACATCGTTTCTAGCTCAGACCTCAAGAACGGATCTGGAGCGGAGTAAGGCTCAACTTCTACATAAAGTGGTTCAGCAGGAGATTCAGTAATTGCTTTCTCATGCACTGCTAGCTTAAAAATCCCTTTTAATAGATTGAGATATTCAACCGTCGTTTTTGGCTTATATTTTGATTCCATCGCCATCAACCACCTCAGCAAGTCTGAATGCTTAATTGCTGAAATCAGCATCGGTCCAAAAATTTTGCAAAGTTTATTTATACGTGCTTTATCTGCACGTAAAGTCGACGTCGCGTGCGTGTTTTCTCTCGATGAAAAAAATAGCCACGCAAAATCTTCAAATTTTTCTAATGTTTGACGTGTAAAAACAGACCGACTATCAATGTTGTAATTTGGCATAATTATTTACCTTATTTTTATTATTTATGCTTCTTTTATAAACAATGATACATAATAAAAATCCCATGGCAACAAAATAAAAGTCAACAAAACTATTTAATACAATAACTTAAACAAAAGTCAACGTGGGTTTATCCTTTGTTTACTTGGTTAAAGTACAGATCTGCCTACAAGAAAATCAACCTAAATTTTTTTCAAAAAAATGTTAGCGAGTGAATTTTTATACATAAGTTATGCTAATAGTATACATAAGGGGTGTATTTTTTGAGGGAGAGAAGGACTGACTAACCTTCATAGAAAGTTAGTCAGTGAGTGAGTAAATTAGTCAGACATGCATGTGTCGCTTTAACAAATGAGAAAAGCTTAACCTCTTACTTTGCTTGCTTCTTGGATGGCATATTTCATTGTCATCGACAACACAAACACCACAGTGACGGTTGCTTTTAAATTTGGATGAGAGACAGCGCACTTCAATTTGAACTTTGCGCTTATCATCTATCGTTTCTAGCTGTAACAGGCTAGTAAGTGGGTCATAGCTTAGACATTGGTAACGGTCAGCAAGTAAAGCCGCAGTAATGCCTGCCGCCTCTTCATCTGTGGCTGGTATAATAGCGTTATACTTTCCAAAAAGTGGAAGTGATGACAACACTAAGTTATTCCCCAAATCCACACATATTTGCCAATCTAGCTTAAAGTCCATGCTATAGTCTTTGCGGATTTCTTCATAAAAATGTTGATATATGAAGTATGGAATTTCTATCCCTGTTGAAGGGTCGAAATTTTTAGACTTTAGGTAGTCCCCAAAATGGTAGCTGATTCCGAGTAAATTTTTGAGTCTCACAATACTTGTGAATGTACTCTGAATTTCTTTAAGCGCGACACCATCATTGATTAAATCATCATCGGTAAGCCACGGAGCAACATCTAGCTGGTTTGCGGTATCGATTACCAAGCCAATCTGACGCAAAGAGACACCTTGAGCTAGCAGGTTAGAGCAATCTCGTTGCCACTCTTCGACATATTTTCTTCTAGCTAATATGTCTTTTAGAATGATATCGGTAAGCTTTTTCATCTGGTGCCTCCTGTCTTGTTTGAAGGAAGAGCAAATGTTTGAACTACTTTTAATAGCTTCTCAAGCTTGAGTTTTTTTCCATAACGACCAAACGTGATTCCTTGATTTGAATGCCCGACGAATTCACTGACAAGAGACTCGGCTAATTCGGCGTTTTTCAACACATCGATAAACGTATGGCGAAAACCATAGGGTGTTGGTCTAGCTCCAGGTTTCATTCCAATAGCTGTTTGCAACTTACCGAACTCTACACGGTAGTACTTTGACCAATCATAGTCCGCACCATATGGCTGATAATTGAAAAGAGGAGAGTTCGATAAATTTGAGGCAGCTCTTGCTTGAAAAAACTCAATAAAGCCGTTCTTCACTACATCAGGATGCAATGGGATTTGCCTGACTGAGTGAGCATTTTTTAAATGCTGCTTTTCTTCTATATCCGTAATGTCTAGAAACCAGACGCCTTCTTCTTGTTGAACATTGGCAACGTACAACTGACAAGCTTCATTTGGACGTAACCCTTGGTAAATCTGCAACTCGGTGATATAGCGGAAGTCATCTGGTTTTGCTTTGTATATTGCGCTGCTTAACAATAAATCTAACTCGTTAGCTTTCCACGTATCACGCTGTTCACTGGCATGTTTGTCAGATTTAAACTTCGGCGTGAGATTCTGGCAGGGATTTACTTTGATTAAGCGCTTACTGTGGCACCACGCAAAAAATTGTTTTACAACAGCAAAGTAGTCTTTGTTCGTTTTAGCTGAACGCCCTTCAGATTTTAAGTGCTCAAGATACGCTTCTAGAGCTTCTTCATTGTAAGGTTTTGACGAACTATCAAGAAAATCTAAGCAATGCGTTATACGCTGTTCGAGCTGGTGCAGGGTCAACGCCGTAATGCTATCTGATTCTTTAGCTTGTAAAAACTCACACAATGCATGTCTAGCATCAAATTGCTTTGGCTTTGTGGCAATAATGTTAGGACGCCATACTTGGGTAGTGTCAGCTACATAACCTGCTCTTAATTCAGATAGTTTCTGTATTAAAATTTCTTTGATGTCATTGTAGGTTAGTGTGTCATCGGTAAAGGCAAGGCTGAATTTTTGCTTCACTGCTAGAGATACATGGATATTGCGCTCTAATGCAATTTGGCGATCTTTGGTAAGTAGAGAAAGGCGAACTTCGTTTGGAAAGCCTCGTTCACGCAGTGAAACAGGTACAGGGGAGCGGTGGTAGTAAACACTGGAAGGGAGTTTTAATAGATACATATGTATCACCTCTATGTAGTGGTGACTTTTGGTATGCATCAGATATGAAAAAAGCCCTGAAAAATCAGAGCTTTGTTCATTTAAAAGTGGCGGAGAGATAGGGATTTGAACCCTAGATACGCTATTAACGTATGCCGGTTTTCAAGACCGGTGCTTTCAACCACTCAGCCATCTCTCCGTTGTTGAGGCGCATAATATAAGGCTTTGAAAATGTTGTAAACCCCTAGTTGAACTGATTGGATGTTTACTGCGCAAATTTGTGGTTTGTGTTGTTTAAATAAACAAAAACTCCCCAAAAAGGGGAGTTTGAATAGTATATGGATTGCTAGGTATTAATCGTTTTTAGAATAAAAACGCTGTAACTCAGTTAAACCTTGCATCAAAACTGGCAACTTCGGTGCATCATCTCGAAGTCGTTTGTAGTTTTTGTCATACAGCTTGTAGTTGCCAAACTTATCGATCACTGTGGTTTGTGAGCTAGTAATTAAGGCAAGCTCGCGAGTATCGCCCGCCAAGATCCAGCGACGACGACTTTCATCGAATAGGTTGCGACCACTACTGTAATCATATGGGTTGGAAGATACGCCGAGCATATCTTGCAATAGTGTAACCGAGAGGTCCAGGTGGCTTGTGCTGTGATTAAATTCGCCAGCCAGCATTCCAGGCCAATGGATCACCATCGGAACTTGTAATTGATAACGGCTGTAGTTGCTGTTTGCTCCCCAGCTGTTCGTATTGGTTTCGTTAAATTCACTACCGTGATTAGAAGTGATGATTACGATGGTGTTTGTCAGTTGTCCCGTCGTTTCTAGTTCATCAATAATACCGGCGATAGTTCTATCCGCCGACTTCACTGCATATTCATAAGCTTTTTTGAATCGCTCACTTGCGGGCATTTCTTCGTCATTATTTGAAGGAATCGATTCAAAATTATCAACGGTGGTGACTTCGATGTAACTAAACCATGGCTGACTTGCTTTCTCTGCTAACCATGTATTCCAGTTTGCGATAGATTGTTTATCGGTATGAGCTTGCGTGCCATCTAGGTCTTCCGCTAAGTTCAAGTCGCGGAAAATAATTTCTGAGTAGAGATCATCTTCAAACCCACTGCCACTGAATAAACCAAAGTTGTAGCCCTGATCTTTCAGTACATCGAGCAATACTGGGGAAGCACCTTGCGCCTTGATGCTTGATGCATAACTGGTCGGTAAGCCATAGAACAAACCAAAGGCCCCGTATGTATCATTACTTGAGCTGTAATGATTACGGAAGTTCTGATTGTTTTCAGCAAACTCATAGAGGTTAGGCATCTCTTCTTGGTTCAGCGCATCCGCTCGTAAATTGTTTATGCTTATCATCAACACATTGAGCTTATTAACTCGGCGGTTAAACTCAAGCTTTTCAAGAGGGTAGTTGACTAACTCTACGTTGCCTTCGTTTTCTGCTAAACGTTTTAGGTATTCCTCACGGTCAAGTAGACCATGTTTTTCCATAAAACTCTTCGCTGTCATCGGGTAAGACAACGGGAAGTTTGAACGCTGGCTAGTAATTGGGTTGTAAAAATACGCATCTGCCCAAATGTAAACCAAATGGCTGGTCATAAAGCTGAGGAAAAAGACGGCCGCGAGAGGGCGTCCTACGTGCTTATGAGATAGTTTGCGCTGTTTTCGCCATACCCATTCGGATAGTGCGAGTTGAATAAGGAAGATCAGCGGCATCACAACAAATAAATGTTGTAGGTCAGTGCTGAGTGCACTTTTGTCTTCGCTGAATAGTAACTCCCAGACAACGGGAGTTAAGTGCAAATTGATCGACTGATACGCTTGGGTATCAATTAATAATATGGTTTGCCCAACGGTTGCGAAAATCACTGCCACCAAACGGAACAATTTCCGCGATGGCAGGATAAACGTCAACGGGAATAGAACAAGCAAGTAAAGTGCGAAAACTAGAAAGCCAAAGTGACCAACCCAAGAAACCGCCAGATAAAACTGACCAAGTAACGTCTCGGGCCAAGGAGACTGAACAATGTAGCGTGTGCCTATCAACATCGATGCAACGATATTGAAGAATGCAAACCAGTGACCCCAACCAACTAGTCGAGATACACGTTCGCCGTATGAGTTTCCGCTGTCTACCATGTATGTGTTCTATTGTCCGTGATTAGTGTGTTTTTGGTGTTTCTAAAGAAGACATCAGCGCCTGAGCAAATTTTTCAGCAATCGCTTTGCGTTGTGAAGCAGCAACACGTTGATTTAAGACATTGGTTGCGATATTTCCGGCAATCATTAGCGTCAACTCAGGAGAAGCAGCATGTTTTTCAAGAACTGTTGCTACTTCAGCAAGAATTTTTTCTACTTGCTCGTCAGTATATTTAGATGTAATCGGCATAAAGACTCTAATAATGATAGTAAAAGCGGCTTATGATAACCTACAATGCCCATCAACTAAAACCTTGTAGCAAGATAAAATCACTATGAGTCTTCATCTTTCAAACGTTATTCTGCATCAACTGTGCAAAAACGATCAGGACGAGCTGGTTGTAAACTTTCGTCCAGCATCATTAGAGAACGATGCATCTACAGAAAACTTAGTCGCTGAGCTTCACCGAGTATTCCATTCTAAAGCTGGTAAAGGTTTTGGCGCTTTCCAGTCAGACAGCGAATTTCAATTTTGGCTTCAAGAAATGCGCAAAGGAGAGCGAGATTTTTACGACTTCTCACAAATTAGTGCAAATCGCTTGAAAGAAGAGTTGATTAAGTACCCATTTGCGGATGAAGGTATCTTGGTTTTCGCTGAGTATCAGAGTTTAGCAACGGACTACTTGTTCATCGGTATCTTACCAATGAATCAGAGTTTAAAAGTGACCGAAGGTTTGGACATCAGTGCGACAGATTACTTAGATATCACCAAAATGGATATTGCCGCACGCATCGACCTGTCGAGCTACGAGACCGACAAGGAATCCAATCGTTATCTGCAATACATTAAAGGACGCGTTGGCCGTAAAGTGGCGGACTTCTTCCTAGATTTTCTGCAAGCGGATATTGGCTTAGATACTAAACAACAAAACTTAGTGTTGATGCAGGCGGTAGATGATTTTTGTGCTGACTCGAAGCTAGAAAAGCAAGAAGTGAACGAGTACAAGAAACAAGTTTACGACTACTGCAATGAGCAAATTAAATCCGGTGATGAGGTTCAAATCTCAGAGCTTTCCGGAGAGCTTCCTCAAAGCCAAGATGGCACGAGCTTTATGGATTTCACCAAAGAGCAAGGGTACGAGCTTGAAGAGTCTTTCCCAGGTGATCGTGCGACGGTTCGCAAACTGACTAAATTTGTTGGAGCTGGTGGTGGTTTGAATATTAGCTTCGATAGTCTCTTACTTGGCGAGCGTATTTTTTATGATCCAGAGACGGATACCTTAACGATTAAAGGGACGCCTCCAAATCTAAAAGATCAGTTAAGTCGCAATTAAAATCATATCGTTAAATAAAGAGAGCAAACGGCTCTCTTTTTTTATGTGAATAAGAAACATCCATAGTATATGCTTGTAATTAATGGAGATATGCGAGGGGCAAGTGTTGCTGAAGCTAAAAGAAGGAATACGGCGGTTTGTTTGGTTCTGGTTCGTTTTGTGGTGTGTTTTAGCACTTGGCATTTGGCTGCAAGCCAAACAAACGATTCAAACGATTTCGACTGTAAATGAGTTAGGAAGTAAAGTTGAAGAAGTCAGGCACTTTTTTAACTTCGATCTGCCTTACCGTGTTAAACACGTCGACCAAATTTCACTGAAACTTCAGTTGGCTTATGCAGTTCGCTTACAGCTTGAAAGTGAGTTTTCTGAAGGGAAAATCACACCAGACATCACTCAATTACTTTATACGACCGACCGATTTTTAGAAAGTGCTCGAGCTTTTGTAAGAAGTGACAGTGAATTGGTTTCGTTAGCAGAACAGTTACGAAGCAGCCGTGCTCGAACAGAAAACTCTGAGCAAATTCAGGCAATGTACTATCGCTTAGGTGCGCTTGTTTTTGAGTCTGTCTTTAGTGACTCTGCAACGAATAGCGATACTTACCGTGACTTAGACCGACTTTTTATTGAATCAGAGACGCTCTCTCCCGAAGAGCGAAGCGCTCTTCAGCGCCAGCTTGCTCAAACCTCAAGCGCACTATCTGCTCAGGCACAGGGCAGTTATTTATCTAATCAACTGCTTAATCCAGATTTCCCGAACCAGTTAACTTCGATAAATGATCAGTTGGAACAGAAGCTAATGACTTTTATTGTTTGGTTGTCTGTAATCAGTGGTTTGCTCCTTTTCCTCATTTCATGGGGAGCCTTCTCCCCAAAAACGATTCAACCGATACCACTACCCAGAACCGATGATAAAAAGTCAGAGCAAGTTGGCGATGATGAAAATGGAGCTAACGCTGTTCCCTCAGCTCAGTCAGAAAATTTTCAAAACGTCCAAATGAACGAAGAAAGTTGTAATGAGGTGAATTCATCACAAGTGGAAGTAGTGGAACGTGAGCCGTACATAGATATCAATAAAATGTTAGATTCTCTGTCTGGTGACGAGGGCGCTGTGCGGATGTTACTGGAGGTCTTTATTCAGGACCACTCTGGCGATGGCACTAAAATGTATCAGCTGTTAGAAGAGGATAAAGAGCAAGCGCAAAGAGCCGCACACAGTCTTAAAGGGGTCTCAGGGAGTTTAGGTGCAATGCCATTGCACTGTATTTCGGGTGATATTGAACTGTTGATTAAACAAGGGCAAAAAGTGCCGGAAGAGAAGTTGGCATGTTTAGATGATGTCCTAAAACAAACCATACTTTTTGCTAATAATGTTCTCAATAGTGAAAAGATAACAGAAGCGCTAACAGATTGATATTGCTCTGACTTAATGTCATAAGAGTTGAGGTAATAAAGGCTCGAACTATATGACTTAGTTCGCTTTATTCCTGTTCTATACAATTTGTTAAAGGTGTTTTCATGTCCGTTCGCCGAATGTCTTCAATGATGTTGATAGGGCTGGTTATGATGCTTTCAGGGTGTTCCCTGCTCGAAGTCAAGATCGAGAGTCAAACCGTCCCTCTTACCAAACAAGAGCTCAATATGCGTCTTTTGACTCGTGAGTATGCGCAGCAGTTTTTTGCTCAGGTTGAGCAAGCAGCAGACGCACTACACGAACAATATGAGCCTCATGATAAAGTTCATCAATCTTATATTTTACTTTGGAAGATAAATGCTGAAGAAGGCATCCAAGCTTCTGCATACCAAGTGTCCCCAATGGCTGCACTGATTGATACATGGACTTTCACGCTACAAATGGAACAGTTCTTTACTACCGCTTCTGGTAATGAGCTCTTTGCGTCTGATGAGGCCAAGTTAGTTTCCGTTTATTTAGCGAAAGAGGTAGATAAACTGGCTCAATCTTTATTGAAGAAAGAAGCATACATCAAGACACAAACGTTTGTTGCAGAGTTCGCCAAGCAGCATCCATTCGCTGATTTAAGCATGATTAGGACTCCGGCTTACCGTAGGTGGTTAGATGCAAACCAAATTAGCGAAGAGGAAGCCGTTACAACGCTAGGCACGATGCCAGAAGCACTTGGGGATGTCTCTGATCGTCTAAGTCTGGTATCAGAGCAGACACCAAAAATTATGACGTGGAAAGCGCAGTTGTTGGCCTTGAATAGCTCTGCCAGTATCGAAAAAGTCAATGCGGCGCTCAATAGTTTGCAAGTTACCGCTGATTCGATGAGGGATTTTATCGATAACAACCCAGAGTACATGCGTTATTTGGCAGAACAAATGGCGCTGGAGTTACAACCTTTGGTTGACGATATCGATCAAAGGACGGAGGCGCGTTTATCTCAGTTGGGTGAAGAACGCCAAGCTATAGAGCTGATGGTTGCCAGAGAGCGCCAAGAAATCGCACAGATCATTACCCATGAGCGCGAGAAGTTTGCTCAAGATATGGATCGAGTGTCGCAAGAGGTTGTGAATCTCGCAATGACTAAGCTGATTGAACTTGTCAAAAGTACCATCATCTACTTTATTCTGTTCATTGCCGTTATATTCTTTGCACCGCTTGGCTTGGGCTATTGGTTTGGGAAGCGTGCAGCCGTGAAAACGCTAGTCAAACAAAGCTAACGATTTGTTTTGGAAATAAAAAAAGAGCGCTTTAAAGCGCTCTTTTTTAGTATTGAATTCGAAAGGGAGGTTCTTCCTATCTCTGCGAAGTTAAGCGGTTTGCTGCTTTAATTCGCCTTCAGCTTCTTCAACTGCTTCTGCTGTTGGTTCGCACTTATCAACAAACCAACCCATGTAAGAAGTGAAGATCGTTACGATGATACATACAAAACTCAGCCACATGAACGGGGCATAAGACAGTGTAGCAACACCCAAAATACTGGCCATGTAGATACCGTTGTCACTCCAAGGGACCATACCTGAGGTTAGCGTGCCGCCAAATTCTGCGTTACGAGACAAATTCTTACGTTTGTAGCCTAGACGGTCATAGTTCTTCGCACAGATTTTTGGGGTCAGGATAAGTGAAACGTACATCGCTGAACCAAATACGTTGCCCATAAAGGCCGTACCAATTGTGCTTGTTGCCAATGAACCTGCACTTTGAACGCGTTTTTCAAACAGCTTCGCGATAGTCTCTAGCACGCCTACTTTATCTAGTAGACCGCCAAAACCAAGGCCAAATACGATAACCGCTACCGACCCAAGCATTGAAGACATGCCGCCACGGTTAAGGATTGAGTCAATGAAATCTACGCCAGATGAGATTGCAAACGGAGCCCAAGCCGTGTTGAACGCGGTTAGGAAATCGACATCTTGGATCATCACTGCCCAAATAATACCTAGCAGAGAACCAAAACTGATCACTGGGAATGAAGGCATACGCATCGCTAGAAGTGACAATACGATGATCACAGGAACAAATGAGTAAGGGGTGATGTAGAACTGTTGTTCCATCGCTTTAATGACAGAGTCTACCTGGCTCATGTCAACTTGACCTGCGTAGTGGAAGCCAAATGCAGTAAACATAATGCCTGTAATAATGTAGCTAATGAGTGCTATCGGCAACATGCCTTTAATATGTTCCATCACTTCAACGTTAGACATAGATGAAGCAAGGATTACTGAATCCGATAGAGGCGACATTTTGTCACCAAAGTAACAGCCTGAAAGTACGGCACCTGCAGTGATTGGTGCAGGAACACCAAGACCTTGACCGATACCCATCATTGCAATACCTGCCGTGCCAGCCGCACCCCAAGACGTGCCAGTCGCTAGCGCAGTCAATGAACAGATGATCATGGTCGCGAGCAAAAAGATGGAAGGGTGGATTGCTTTAAGGCCGTAGTAAATAATGGTTGGAACAATACCACCAGAGATCCAAGTACCTACAAGCGCGCCAACGGCCAAAAGGATTAAAACGGCTCCAAGTCCATTGGAGATGCCATTTAGTGCTGCTTTTTCCAGATCTTTATACTGATGGCCAAGCTTTATGCCCAATATCATGACAATGAACCAACCGATGTATAGCGCTAGCTGAATCGGTAGGTCTAGCTTGGCTGTGAACGAAAATGCCAGCAGGAGAAATAAACCGAGCGAGATAAATACCTGTATCAAGCTTGGTAGGCGTGGTGTAACTTGCTTCATATGTGCCTCTGTCAATCTTGGAGCAATAGAGGAAGGCGCTCCTTGTTGTAATCGCGCATAACATACATTAACAAAAATTATATTTCGAACATTTGGTGTTTTATCTTGATGTTCGTCGGTAAAAACGTTTGCTTGTGAAATTAACTGTTAGTTTGTTTTAACTTTTTTGGTTTTAAATGTTGTGTAATGTGAAATTATTGTGCTTCATGTGTTATTTTCTCATTGAGTGGTAAGACCAATTAGGGGGCTAAAGTGCTTTCCCTACTTGAAAAATGGTTAAAACCGCAAACCAAACACTAAAAAATCTCGTGTAACCCGGTTTTTCAGAGGAAAAGGTTAAAAAACGCGCTTATTTACAAAATAGGGGTTGAGATTTTGCTGTGAAAAATTAACTATGGGGTAGTTTTTTTAATACATGGAGAGTTAATACGATGAGAGTTGGTTTAGTTGGTTGGCGCGGTATGGTTGGTTCAGTCCTTATGCAGCGTATGGTTGAAGAGAAAGACTTCGACCTAATCGAACCAGTATTCTACAGTACTTCTCAAGTTGGTATTCCTGCTCCTAACTTAGGAAAAGACGCAGGCTTACTGCAAGACGCGTATGATATTGAAAGCTTAAAACAGCTTGATGCGGTAATCACCTGTCAAGGTGGTAGCTACACAGAAAAAGTTTTCCCTGCACTTCGTCAGGCTGGTTGGAAAGGCTACTGGATTGACGCGGCCTCTACGCTACGTATGGCTGAAGATTCGATCATCACACTTGATCCAGTGAACTTAAAGCAAATCCAACAAGGCATCCACGGTGGCACGAACACATTTGTCGGTGGTAACTGTACGGTTAGTTTAATGCTAATGGGGCTAGGTGGTCTATTTGAGAAAGGCCTTGTTGAGTGGACAAGCGCAATGACTTACCAAGCCGCATCTGGTGCTGGTGCGCAAAATATGCGTGAATTGATCTCGCAAATGGGCGTTATCAATGACTCTGTTAGCTCTGAACTTGCAAACCCATCAAGCTCTATCCTAGATATCGATAAGAAAGTCGCGGATACAATGCGCAGCGGCTCTTTCCCTACCGATAAGTTCGGTGTGCCACTAGCTGGTTCGTTGATCCCATGGATCGATGTGAAGCGCGATAATGGTCAGAGTAAAGAAGAGTGGAAAGCGGGCGCTGAGGCGAATAAAATTTTGGGTTCTCAAAGTTCACCTGTTCCAATTGACGGTACTTGTGTGCGTATTGGCGCGATGCGTTGTCACTCTCAAGCACTTACTATCAAGCTTAAACAAAATGTACCAATGGACGAAATCGAAGAAATCATCGCCACTCATAACGATTGGGTGAAAGTGATTCCTAACGACCGTGACATCACTGCTCAAGAGCTAACACCGGCAAAAGTTACGGGCACAATGTCTGTACCAGTGGGTCGTCTACGTAAGATGGCAATGGGTGATGATTTCCTAAATGCTTTCACTGTTGGTGACCAACTGCTTTGGGGTGCTGCGGAGCCGTTGCGTCGTACTCTGCGAATTATTCTGTCTGAGAAAGCATAATCACATCAATCCTTTATTTGATGACAAAATAAAAGAGCTCCTTAGGGAGCTCTTTTTTCATGCGTCGTCTTCCGTTCGAACGACTCTTTTGTCTGGATCGGCCAGTTCACTACCACAATGTTTACAGTAAATTGCGTCAGAGTCGTGCCCTGCGTGGGAGCAGTTTGGGCATTTCACCAATACTTTGTGCGATTGCATCTCTTGGTGCAGTTCGGCAGTGAAAATACCTGTAGGTACCGCCAAAATGGAATAACCCAGTAACATGGTGAGTGATGCAAGCCCTTTACCTAGGTCTGTTTGAGGGACCAAGTCACCATACCCAACCGTTGTGATGGTCACGATCGCCCAATAAATACTCTTAGGAATGCTAGTAAATCCGTTTTCAGGTCCTTCAATGATAAAAATCAACGAGCCGAAAATCGTTACCATAATGGCGACGGAACTAAAGAAGATAAAAATCTTTCTGCGCGCCATAAGCAGTGAACGTAAGAGGATATTGGACTCTTGGAGGTATCGGACTAACTTGAGTATGCGGAATATTCGCATCACTCGCAGCGCCCTGATCACACCCATAAACGAAGCGGATGGGAAGAAGAGTGCTAAATAAGTGGGCAAAATCGCAAGTAAATCGACGACACCATAAAAACTCTTTGCGTAGGCGGCAGGTTTAGGAGAGCAATAAAGCCTTAGAAGGTATTCAATCGTGAATAGGCCAGTAAATGTGTATTCAATAAACTTCAGCTCTTTTTCCCACTCGGCCCGAACGGAGGGTATCGAATCTAACACCAGTACGATTAACGAACTGATGATCGCGATAATGAGAGCAATATCGAACGTTTTACCAGCTTTGGTATGAGTACCAAAAATGGTGACATATAGAGTATGTTTAAGAGAGTCAGTCGTCATGACAAAGCGATCCATTGTTGAATCGCTCTATCATACAATTTTATAGAAACTCAGGCTAATCCTGGAAATAAGTTGCGTAAGCCATTCGCAATGAACTCTATGCCAAGCGCGCCCAATATCAAACCCATGATACGAGTAATGACGTTGATTCCAGTTTGACCTAAAAATCGTACGATCAATGGGGCAGAACGGAATAATAGCCATGAACAAAGGCAGAACAAACCAATCGTAATACTAATGCCCACGGTATCGAACATGCTTGGGTAGCGTGCACCATAAACAATAGTCGAACTGATTGCACCAGGACCTGCCATTAAAGGCATTGCAAGAGGGACCACACCAATCTGTTCACGACTGACGTATTCCGTTTTCTCTTGTTTGTTCTGCTTATCTTCCCCCAGTTTACCGCTCATCATCGAGAATGCGATGCTAAGTAATAGCAACCCGCCAGCGACACGAAACGAATCCAGAGAAATACTGAACATGTCTAACAGTAACTGACCAGCAAAAAGCGAAATGATCAGGATGATCGCAACAGCCACATTTGCTGTTGTTGCCGTATTGCGCTTTTCGTCTGGTGTCATATGCCCGGTTAGTGACACAAACACAGGCATGATACCAACAGGGTTTACTGCGGCGACCAAACCGAGAAAAAACTGCAAGAAGATAGCAAGTTCAAAAGTTTGCATGTTGCGTACTCATCAAAGTTCACATTAGTGAAAAGGAGAAGGGGTAATTTGGGCGTAATGTAAGGCAAAAGTTAGGTTGTAAGAAATGAAAAAAACTAACGCATTCCCTGCCATTTAAGTGAGAAAAACTAATTCTTTAATAAACTGTATCTAATCTGGAAAGGAAATGTTACGTATAAAGTTGCTGATAAATTGCACTGTTTTACATAAACGTTAACATTCGCACATTTTTGATAAAAACCAAGGTGGTTTGTAGAGAGATGTATTCGGTTCGATATACTCTCAGTAGCACAAAGAATTGGGCCTACATGTAATTTTGTTGGTCAAAAATGAAACTTTTTTACAGGTTGTTGTAGTTTCTTTTATTTATTTGTCCATTTGCTTCTTTTTTACTCAATAAAAAATGAAAGTTAATTTATTTGTTTATCAGTGATTTATGTCATTTTGGTGTGATGAGGCACCACTTTGGTAGTATTTAGGTGGTGAGAACTGATCCAAGTCAATTTTTTTCACACTCTGAAATATTATACTCAGTCCTGAAAGCAATTTACTAAGACGTTTGTTTTCTAAGTGACTGATAAACAGTAAAAACGATAAGTAATAGCCTTAGTAAAAAGTTTTTAATATTTGTTAATTTTAGGAGATTCCCTATGCCTGTAACTAATATGGCTGAACTAGATGCAATGGTTGCTCGCGTTAAGAAAGCGCAAGAAGAGTTCGCTACTTACTCTCAAGAGCAAGTAGATAAAATCTTTCGTGCAGCATCGCTTGCAGCTAACCAGGCCCGTATCCCGCTAGCTCAACAAGCGGTAGAAGAATCTGGTATGGGTATTGTTGAAGATAAAGTAATCAAGAACCACTTTGCTTCTGAGTTTATCTACAACAAATACAAAGACGAACAAACGTGTGGCATCTTAGAAGAGGATGACAACCTAGGTACTATGACTATCGCTGAGCCTGTAGGCATCATCTGCGGTATCGTACCAACGACTAACCCAACTTCTACAGCGATCTTCAAATCTCTAATCTCTTTGAAGACTCGTAACGGTATCATCTTCTCACCACATCCACGTGCGAAAAACTCAACTAACGATGCAGCTAAACTCGTTCTAGATGCAGCAGTAGCAGCAGGCGCACCAAAAGACATCATCGGTTGGATCGACCAGCCTTCTGTTGAGCTTTCAAACGCTCTAATGAAACACGATGACATCGCGCTTATCCTTGCAACTGGTGGTCCAGGCATGGTTAAAGCCGCTTACTCTTCTGGTAAGCCAGCAATCGGTGTAGGTGCAGGTAACGTTCCTGTTGTTATCGATGAAACAGCAGACATCAAACGTGCTGTTGCTTCTATCCTTATGTCCAAGACTTTCGACAACGGTGTAGTATGTGCTTCTGAGCAGGCTGCAATCGTAGTTGATGAAGTATACGACGAAGTGAAAGAGCGTTTTGCTTCTCACAAAGCTTATGTCCTAAGCAAAGCAGAAGCTGATAAAGTTCGTAAAGTGCTTCTTATCGATGGTGCGCTAAA
Source organism: Vibrio sp. Vb0888 (assembly GCF_033338835.1). NCBI lineage: Bacteria > Pseudomonadati > Pseudomonadota > Gammaproteobacteria > Vibrionales > Vibrionaceae > Vibrio > Vibrio sp. Vb0888. The sequence goes on along the minus strand of NZ_JAWOTL010000004.1, from coordinate 238,053 downwards.
CGCGAAAATCGTAGGTCAGCCAGCAGCAGCAATCGCTGAAATGGCAGGCGTTAAAGTTCCAGCAGACACTAAAGTTCTTGTTGGTGAAGGTCTGGGTAAAGTATCTCACGATGACGCATTCGCTCACGAGAAACTATCTCCAACTCTAGGTCTATTCCGTGCTGACAACTTCGAAGATGCGGTTGCTCAAGCGGTAACTATGGTTGAGATTGGTGGTATCGGCCACACATCTGGTCTTTACACTAACCAAGATACTAACGCTGATCGTATCCGTTACTTCGGTGACAAGATGAAGACAGCTCGTATCCTAATCAACATCCCGACTACTCACGGCGGTATCGGTGACTTGTACAACTTCAACGTTGCGCCATCTCTAACGCTAGGTTGTGGTTCTTGGGGTGGTAACTCTATCTCTGAGAACGTAGGTCCTAAACACCTAATCAACAAGAAAACTGTAGCGAAGCGAGCTGAAAACATGTTGTGGCATAAACTACCTAAGTCAATCTACTTCCGTCGTGGTAGCCTTCCAATCGCACTGGGCGACCTAGAAGGTAAGAAACGTGCATTCCTAGTAACTGACCGTTTCCTATTCAACAACGGTTACGCAGATGACGTAGTAAGCCTACTAAAAGCTCAAGGCATGGAAGTTCAAACATTCTTCGATGTTGAAGCTGACCCAACACTGTCTGTAGTAGAAAAAGGTGCGGCTCAAATGGCTAGCTACCAACCTGACGTTATCCTAGCGCTAGGCGGTGGTTCACCAATGGATGCAGCGAAAATCATGTGGGTAATGTACGAGCACCCAGAAACTCACTTTGAAGAACTAGCAATGCGCTTTATGGACATCCGTAAACGTATCTACAAGTTCCCTAAAATGGGTAAAAAAGCTGAGCTTGTATGTATCACTACAACTTCAGGTACTGGTTCAGAAGTTACTCCATTCGCGGTTGTTACTGACGACAAGACTGGTGCTAAATACCCACTAGCTGACTACGAAATCACGCCAAACATGGCAATCGTTGATGCGAACCTAGTAATGAACATGCCTAAGTCTCTAACAGCATTTGGTGGTTACGATGCAGTAACTCACGCTCTAGAAGCTTACGTTTCTGTTCTTGCTAACGAATACTCAGATGGCCAAGCTCTTCAAGCACTTAAGATGCTAAAAGAGTACCTACCATCAAGCTATGCGAACGGTGCAAATGACCCAATCGCTCGTGAGAAAGTACACAACGCAGCTACTATCGCTGGTGTTGCATTTGCGAACGCATTCCTAGGTGTTTGTCACTCAATGGCTCACAAACTGGGTGCTGAGTTCCACTTGCCACACGGCCTAGCTAACGCACTACTTATCTCTAACGTGGTACGTTACAACGCGAACGACAATCCAACTAAACAAACTGCGTTCTCTCAATACGACCGTCCACAAGCACGTCGTCGTTACGCTGAAGTTGCTGACCACCTAGGCCTAAGCCAAGAAGGTGACCGTACTGCTCAGAAGATTGAACGTCTACTAGCATGGTTGGATGAACTAAAAGTTAACCTAGACATCCCAATGTCTATCCAAGCGGCAGGTGTTGCTGAATCAGATTTCGTAGCGAAACTGGATGAGCTAGCGGTAGAAGCGTTCGATGACCAATGTACTGGTGCGAACCCACGTTACCCTCTAATCAGCGAACTTAAAGATGTGTTGATGGCTTCTTACTACGGTAAAGCATTTGTTGAAGGCGAAACTTTCGAAGGTACAACTGTTATCAAGAAGAAAGCAGACCAAGAAGCAGCAAAAGCAGCACCTAAAGCAAAGAAAGAAAAAGCTGACGCGTAATTAAAAAATCGAGTGAGCAAGGTTTTCGCTAGCACGGAACCTTAATCGGGAAAAGGTTAAAGCCCCAGTCAAGTGACTGGGGCTTTTTTTATTTTGGTGCAGGAGTTACATCTGGCTCGGGAAAACAGAGTTGCTGTGTATGCTTACACTTCGGTCGCAACTACTCGGCCACTGAAGTATTCATTCGCGACGATGTATGCTGTGTTGCGGACTAGTTCGTCTTGGATCTCAGCCCAGTGTCTCTCGTTGAGCTCCTCTTTTGTATGATTTACCGAGGGAATAACGCCGCCCACTCGAATGTTGAATGGTGTGAGTTCTTTTGCCCAGCTGTGAGTAAAACCTGACACCAACGCCGCCATGCTTTCAACTCCCGTAAAGTCTTCATGGTTGTCATGAGAAATGACGTTAACAATGACGCCTTTCTTGTTTCTGGCTCGAAAGCGCTCTGCTCCTACTTGGCCGTAGGTATAAAGGAAGCGTGCCGCAGACGACAAGTGATCAATGTAAGTACTCATTGGTTCTGGCGCCATTAAGCCAGGCATAGGGGAGCTGGTCCAGCAATTAACAATCACATCTGGTGTCGCACGTAGCTGTGATTCTATCTGGTCAAACAATAAGTTAATGGACGTTGTGTTATCACTACACACATTCATCGCATACACTTTGTCAGTGAAAGCGCTGATTTGCTCATAGCTCGCTCTCAAAGCGCTAGAATTTTGGTCACAAAGAATCAACGTTGCTCCAAGGTGAGCAAAGTGATTTGCACAGGTTCTTCCTATAACCGAACCTGCAGACGTGACGAGAATAATTGATTCTTTGATATCCATAGCACCTTCACTGTATCCATATGTGAAAAACAATACACCAGTGGTTTGTGCTAATAGCATGGTTGAAATTCGTTGGGTTCAGTGTGAAAGGCTTCAAACTAACGCTTTCGAGTGAGGACTATTGTGCGGTAATTTGTAAGATGTCACATTTCTGACGTGTAGGTATTGCAAGCTATTGGATAAAAAGCGGATCTCTATGCTTTAGCTTGAATTTGATGCTGACGTTGAGCCGTCACTAGCTGATTATATAGCCCAGCATCTGGGATCAGTTGTTTGTTGCGTTCGCCCAATCTGCGTCGCTCATGACCAGATAGGTTGTGATAAACCTCCTCTGGTAGGTTGAATGTGTCTTCAGGCAGGTAAGTCAGCGCATCTGGTTTTAGGTAATGGCTCAGCTTTGCGGAAGGCAATCCTGCATCGTGAAACTGTTTCGCTTGTTCAGCTGCGAGTTCATAGCTGCTGCTATCAGAACGAAGAGCTTGAGGTTGCGATAAACCCAATTGTTGGCGAAGAATACTGTCACTGGTGATGACTTCCTGGACCTCTTCAACTGGGACCACATCGCGAACATCATTAGAGAACATAGACAGAATCAGCGAGAAATCCGCACGACGACCGTCGTGTACGGCATGGTTAATACCATTAGCGAACTGAAGTTCGTTGATAATTGCAGCTTTGTCTAAAGTATGAATTTGCATGATGTTCCTCGCTCGATGCTCTTTTAACGGCGTGGATAAGAAGAACTTTAGTAAAAGAGGGAATTATTTAAAGGTGCTAGGGAAGGCGAAACAAAAAAGCCCGCTAAATAGCGAGCTTTTGAATAAGACTAAATTGAACTTAGGGGGAAGTATATTACTTCGCTAGGTTCTCAGCTACGAAGTCCCAGTTTACTAGAGCCCAGAAGCCGTTCATGTAATCAGGACGTACGTTACGGTAATCGATGTAGTACGCGTGTTCCCATAGGTCAACAGTTAGAAGTGGTGTTGTACCTTCTTCTGTTAGAGGAGTAGCAGCGTTAGAAGTGTTAACGATCTCTAGAGAGCCATCAGCTTTCTTAACAAGCCAAGTCCATGAAGAACCGAAGTTGTTGATTGCTGAATCAGTAAACTTCGCTTTGAATTCTTCAAAAGAACCGAATGCTGCGTTGATTGCGTCTGCAACTGCGCCAGTTGGCTCGCCGCCCGCATTTGGAGCAAGACAGTGCCAGTAGAACGTGTGGTTCCAGATTTGCGCTGCGTTGTTGAATACGCCACCAGTAGAAGTCTTGATGATCTCTTCTAGAGTTTTGCCTTCGAACTCAGTACCAGGGATAAGACCGTTAAGCTTAACAACGTAAGTGTTGTGGTGCTTACCGTGGTGGTAGTCTAGAGTCTCTGCTGAGATGTGTGGTTCTAGTGCGTCTTTCGCGTAAGGAAGAGCTGGTAGTTCAAATGCCATTACTCGATTCTCCATTGATTTGAAAGGATGACCTTTCGATTGCTTCCAGTGTTTTTTTATAGCTATGTCGCCTTTAAGGCTGACTTGCTAAGTATTTTAGCAAGTTTTTACTTTATTAAAACCCCGATATGAAAATATTTTAAGAGGTTAGCAGTGGTGAAGTGCTGCATTGCTCGCCAATGAGCAACCTAAAATTAAGCCTTATTAATTATATGGTTTTTATTCTGTCGTTATTGAGTAGAATGTGGCAAATAAATAAAGTTCAAACCCATGAATGAGGAAGCGATGGAAACTATCGACAAAATCAAACAGCAGATCTCTGAAAACTCAATCCTGCTGTACATGAAAGGATCACCGAAACTACCTAGCTGTGGTTTCTCTTCTCAAGCGTCACAGGCACTAATGGCATGTGGTGAGAAGTTCGCTTACGTAGACATTCTGCAAAACCCAGATATCCGTGCTGAGTTACCAAAGTACGCGCAATGGCCAACTTTCCCTCAACTATGGGTTGAAGGTGAGCTTATCGGCGGTTGTGACATTATTCTAGAAATGTTCCAAAAAGGTGAACTGCAGCCTCTAATCAAAGAAGCAGCAGCGCGCGCTGAAGATCAAGCTGAGTAATTCGTAAATACTCACATTTAGCGATAGAATACGAAGGAGCCGTACTGGCTCCTTTTTCTTTTTAGGTTAGTGGAATGAACATAAAGCTTTACTACGTGCATGACCCAATGTGCAGTTGGTGTTGGGGTTACAAACCAACGCTGGATAAACTAAAACAGCAACTGCCAGGTGTGATTCAGTTTGAGTATGTGGTTGGTGGTCTTGCGCCAGATACTAATTTACCGATGCCGCCCGAGATGCAACAAAAACTCGAAGGTATTTGGAAGCAGATTGAGCGCCAGTTAGGCACTAAGTTTAACTACGATTTCTGGAAGCTTTGTACGCCAGTTAGAAGCACTTACCAATCTTGTCGTGCGGTTATTGCAGCGGGCTTTCAAGACTCTTATGAGCAGATGCTAGAAGCGATTCAGCATGCGTATTACTTACGTGCGATGCCTCCTCATGAAGAAGCCACTCACTTGCAACTAGCGAGAGAAATTGGCTTGAATGTTCAGCAATTCAAGAATGACATGGATGGCTCTTTCTTAGAAGGTGTGTTCGAAGATCAATTGAGCCTTGCAAAGAGCCTAGGTGTGAGCTCTTACCCTAGCTTGGTTCTTAAAATTAACGACGCTTATTTTCCGATTGCCATCGATTACCTGTCGACAGAACCAACCTTGAAGCTGATTCGTGAGCGTATTATTGACAATATACCAGCGCAATAACCACAGTTATGAATAACAAAAAGCCGCTCATTGAGCGGCTTTTTCGTAACTAAATGTATATCCATCCAAGCAATAGTATTAAAGCACCATTGCTGCAATCCAACCAAAGATGATTAGAGGGATATTGTAATGGATAAAGGTTGGAACGACTGTTTCCCAAATGTGCTCATGTTGACCGTCGGCATTTAGACCAGATGTAGGGCCTAATGTAGAGTCAGAAGCTGGAGAGCCTGCATCACCTAACGCAGCCGCAGTACCTACCAGTGCAATCGTTGCCATCGGCGAGAAGCCGAATGCTAGCGCAAGAGGCACATAGATAGTTGCAAGGATTGGAATCGTAGAGAACGATGAACCAATGCCCATTGTTACCAACAGACCAACGATCAGCATCAGTAGTGCAGCTAAAGGCTTATTGTCACCGATGCTGGTTGATAGCGATTGTACTAGTGTTTCAACACCGCCAGTTTGCTTCATTACTGCTGCAAAACCTGCCGCTGCAATCATGATGAAGCCAATCATTGCCATCATGTGTACACCTTTAGTGAACACGTCGTGCGTCTCTTTCCATGCAATAACGCCGCCGAAAGTAAACACCATAAAGCCAGCTAGAGCACCGATAATCATTGAACCCGTGTAAAGCTGAACACCCAATGCAGCGACAATACCAAGTGCCGCAACTAAGATGTGCTTTTTATTGATGACATGATCGGTTTCGTCAACGACAGTCAACTCAGTTTCTTTGTAGACACGCGGTTTACGATAGCTAACAAAGATAGCCAGTAATAGACCAAACAGCATGCCTGCACCTGGCAGTAACATGGCGGTTGGGACTTGGCTTGCAACCACGTTTTCCAAACCGTTGTCATGTAGGTTCTTTAATAGAATGTTGTTTAAGAAAATACCGCCGAAACCAACAGGTAAGATCATGTAAGGTGTGATCAAACCGAAGGTAAGAACACACGCGACCAAACGTCGGTCGAGCTTAAGTTTCGCGAATACGCCCAAAAGAGGTGGAATCAAAATTGGAATAAAGGCGATATGGACCGGAATTACGTTCTGAGATGACATCGTGACAAGCACTAATGCCACCAACACGGCGTACTTTAACCCGGTAGTTGACGCCGAGTTTTCTTTACCATTTAAGCGCTTGATAACACTTTTGGCCAGTAGATCCGTGATGCCTGATTTCGAGATGGCAACAGCGAAAGTACCTAACATGGCGTAGCTTAGCGCGATAGTTGCACCGCCACCTAGACCACTTTCAAATGCGGCAACCGTATCCCCAAGGCTCATGCCTGCGACTAGGCCGCCTACGATGGCACTAAACGTGAGGGCAACCACCACGTTTACGCGCATCAATGCTAACACGAGCATGACGCACACTGATATAACGACAGGATTCATACTTTTCCTAATATGTTGTGTTTACTTATTATTCTTCGTCGACAAGCGGCCAACCGCCGAGGGCCTTCCATTTGTTGACAATACCGCAGAATAATTCTGCTGTTTTTTGTGTATCGTAAAGCGCAGAGTGTGCTTCACGGTTATCAAATTCCATCCCGGCTGTTTTGCATGCTTTAGCGAGAACTGTTTGGCCATAAGCAAGGCCACTTAATGTAGCCGTATCAAAAGTAGCAAAGGGATGAAAAGGGACTCTTTTTAGTTTACAGCGTTCATTTGCTGCATTTACAAAACCCAAGTCGAATGCTGCGTTATGAGCAACCATAATTGCACGTGAGCAATCTGCGGCTTTTTGTTCCTTTCGAATAAGCTTATAAATTTCCTTTAGCGCCTCTTGCTCAGAAACAGCACCACGAAGAGGGCTGAAAGGTTCACGAATACCATTGAATTCAAGCGCTTCTTTTTCTAAGTTAGCGCCTTCAAATGGTTCCACATGAAAATGAATGGTGGAGGCCGGATGCAACACGCCATGTTCGTCCATTTTCAACGTAACGGCACAGATTTCTAAAAGTGCATCAGTTTGAGCATTGAAACCAGCGGTCTCAACGTCTACTACCACAGGGAAATAACCACGAAAGCGTTTTTTCAAGGTTAGAGCTTCATTTTCTAGTGTCATGTTGGCTTATTTTTGTGTGACGAAGGCTGCATTATTGCAGATTATACCGATGAGAAAAACCGCAATTTAAGAGAAAACCGGAATTCTATTTTGCATCCAATCAATAAGTTTGTATTGCATATTATGTAGACGTTCATTCGCCATACTTTGCATCGTGTAAACCGATAAAACATGAGGAAGTAAAACGCTAAGTGGCGGTTAAGGTGATTGGAACACGGTGGCTCACATTAATGTCAGTGTGACAGATAGCCCTATATTGGCGAGATTTTTGCATGCCGGTTGAGGTGGTTTTATTGATGCAAATTGACGGCAACAGACTGCCGTTTAAGAGACAGTATTAGATGAAGAAATGGCTGATTACCAGTGGTGTTGTATTTTCGTTGTTTAGCACAAGCAGCTTCGCTTTGATGGGCAAACGTTATGCTGCAACTCCACAGCAATCTCAATGGGAAATGGTGGTCAATACACCATTAGAATGTCAGCTTGTACACCCCATTCCAAGCTTTGGAGATGCGGTGTTTTCATCTCGTGCGAATAAAAAAATTAATTTAGACTTTGAGTTAAAAATGCGTCGTCCGATGGGAGAAACACGTAACGTCAGTCTCATTTCTATGCCGCCACCTTGGCGACCAGGTGAACACGCCGATCGAATTACAAACCTAAAGTTTTTTAAACAGTTTGATGGTTATGTCGGAGGGCAAACAGCATGGGGCATTTTGTCTGAGCTGGAAAAAGGCCGTTATCCGACTTTTAGTTACCAAGATTGGCAGAGCCGAGATCAGAGAATTGAAGTCGCATTGTCATCAGTACTATTTCAAAACAAGTACAACGCGTTTAGCGACTGTATTTCCAACTTATTGAAATACAGTTTCGAGGACATTGCTTTTACGATTTTGCACTACGAAAGACAAGGTGATCAGTTAACCAAGGCTTCTAAAAAGCGTTTATCACAAATTGCAGATTATATCCGACATAATCAAGATATCGATCTCGTGCTGGTGGCGACGTACACAGATTCAACCGATGGTAAAAGTGCGAGTCAAAGTTTATCAGAGCGACGTGCAGAGTCACTTCGTGATTACTTTCAGTCTCTAGGGCTACCGGAAGATCGAATTCAAGTGCAAGGGTACGGCAAGCGTCGTCCTATTGCAGATAACGGTTCGCCAATAGGAAAAGACAAAAACCGCCGAGTCGTGATATCTCTAGGGCGAACCCAAGTGTGATGCTTATAAAAACGCCGAAGCTGAAAGCTTCGGCGTTTTTGATTTACTGACGTTGTTAATAATATTTTAGTGGTATTTTGCCAAGCACGTTTCGGTGATTCCTGCTGTATAATTTGAATGTTAGTTTAAGCGGAATTTGGCAATGACTTCGCAATTGGTGGCGGTATCGATTTTTTCAACCTGTTTGGCAATAGCCGGATTAGGGTGACGCTTCATAAAGTCTATCAACGCCTTAGTACAGCATCCTATCGAGTCGATAAAGCTTGCACACTCTTTATTTGGGCATTGTGGGATAAGTGTTAAGACCTTTTCAGAGGCCAGTTGAAGGTATTTGAGTTCATAGTCAGTATCTCCAGCCCAACGCCAGAACTGAGCTAAGTTATGACAAGAAATCACAGAAATTAATAATCGCTCGTCCGCCTCAATTTCCACACATTCGCTGATATCTTCACTCAGGCTTAGGGCTTGCTGGTAATGAAGAATGCTGCGAACAGGGTCATCTAGTTGAAGTGCCGTATCGGCTAGAAGTGTGTGTTTTTCCCATTCACTGATCATTATCGTAATCCCGCATATCGAAGTTGCGGATAAATCTAAACGATAACTATTATCAAGTAAAGAGTTTTGTTTATAAAAGGACAGGCAGATCGCAGACCTGCCTGTAATCGGAGTTCAACTTGCAGTACAAGTGATTATTAGAAGTGCCGCTTAGCCTTCAAGACCTGCTGAAGCTTGCTTGTTTTGAATAAGCTCAATCATATAACCATCTGGGTCTTTTACGAATGCAATGTGCGTGCTTCCGCCTTTTACTGGACCTGGCTCACGCGTCACATTACCGCCCGCCGCTTTGATAGCGTCGCAAGTTGTGTAGATATCGTCAACACCAATGGCGATATGACCAAAAGCGGTACCTAAGTCATACTCAGTTTTACCCCAGTTGTAAGTCAGTTCGATCACTGCACCTTGGGATTCGTCACCATAACCAAGAAACGCTAGCGTGTATTCGTACTCTTTATTTTCGTTAGTACGAAGCAGCTGCATGCCCATAACTTCAGTGTAAAACTTGATGGATTTGTCTAGATCACCTACGCGAAGCATAGTGTGGAGAATTCGACCGTTTGACATTTTTTGCTCCTAGCTTTGATTTACAAATAGCATTAGCTATCTGGGTATACTTTCTCTTTATATTCGCACAAATCTTCGATAATACAGCTACCGCAGCGAGGCTTTCTTGCTACGCACGTATAACGACCATGAAGAATGAGCCAGTGGTGCACATCGAGTTTGAACTCTTTTGGCACAACTTTTAATAGCTTCTGCTCGACATCATCAACCGTTTTTCCCATCGCAAATTTAGTGCGATTCGACACGCGATAAATGTGCGTATCGACGGCAATAGTTGGCCAACCAAAAGCGGTGTTGAGCACGACGTTTGCGGTCTTGCGACCTACGCCTGGTAGCGCTTCTAACGCGGCACGATCTTCAGGAACTTCACCATTGTGTTTTTCCAACAAGATCTTACAAGTCTTGATTGTGTTTTCTGCCTTTGAGTTAAACAAACCGATGGTCTTTATGTATTCTTTTAAGCCATCGACTCCCAAATCGAGAATACTTTGTGGTGTATTAGCGACAGGGAAAAGCTTGTCGGTGGCTTTATTGACACTTACATCGGTTGCTTGCGCTGATAGTAATACCGCGATTAGCAGTTCAAAAGGGGAGCTCCAGTTAAGCTCAGTTTGAGGATTCGGATTGTTTTCTCGTAATCGCTCAAGAATTTCGATTCTTTTTATTTTGTTCATTGCTGACTTCCAATACCGTCTCTGCGGTTTATGAAAAAGGCTCCTATGACAGAGCCTTATCTTGTTATGCGTTGGTGACGCGAGCACGTTCTATGGTTGGTTTTTCTTCTTTAGGTTGACGTGCCTGGACTGAATTATCGATGACATTTTTAAGCGCTATCAACAGACCAACACCGATAAATGCACCGGGTGGAAGAAGCGCTAGCAGAAAGCTGTTGTCAAATTGGAAAACTTGAATGCGGAGAGCGGATGCCCAGTCTCCTAATAGCAGATCTGCCCCGTCGAATAGTGTGCCATTACCAATTAACTCACGCATGGCACCTAGCACGACCAAAACGCTTGTCATACCAAGCCCCATCCATAAACCGTCTAATGCTGCAGGCGCAACATCATTTTTTGAAGCATATGCTTCAGCTCGACCAATAATGATGCAGTTGGTTACAATCAGAGGAATAAAGATACCAAGAGATAGGTATAAACCATACGCATAGGCATTCATCAATAACTGAACACAGGTAACGAGAGAGGCAATGATCATCACGAACACAGGAATGCGGATCTCTTTTGGTACGTAATTACGAATAAGAGAAACCGTGACGTTGGAGCCGACCAGCACTAATAAGGTTGCAATACCAAGACCTAAGGCATTGGTTATCGTGGAAGAAACCGCTAGTAGTGGACACAGACCCAGCAGCTGTACGAGAGCAGGGTTATTGCTCCACATACCGTTTTTCATCAGCAATTTATTTTCACTCATTACTGCTCTCCTTCACAGCCCAAAGGCTGGCTAAGAATGTCTTCACGAGATTGGTTTACGTAGTTAACGGTATTTCGCACCACTTTTACGACGGCTCTAGGCGTGATCGTTGCACCAGTAAATTGATCGAAATCACCACCATCTTTACGAACTTTCCATGAGTTCCAGTTACTTTCCGTGACTTGTTTGCCCGTAAAGCTCAGGATCCAGTCGGTGACACGAAGATCGATTTTATCGCCCAGACCAGGGGTTTCTTGGTGGTTTAGGACGCGTGTCCCCAAAATATTGCCCTGATTATCAATCCCAGTAATCACTTTTATCTCACCATTGTAGCCATCTGGCGCGATAGATTCTATTGCGATTGCTGTTGGTTCACCATTCTTCGTGGCGAGGTAGGCTGGCATCGCACGTAATGTCCCCAGATCTGGAGACGTGACCATTGTACAAGCTTGCGTGAGTGCGTTGTCATGCATGTTTTCTGGAATGACTTGATTCAAAACAGAAAGTAATTGTTTTTGCTCTTGTACCTTGATTTGGTCTTTTGTTAGGTACTGAGTAAGGGCGACTAATCCGGTTGTTGCACATGCAAACATCGCGAGTGTCAGACCATTTTTTCTAATAGCGGTTAACATGTTTACCTCAGTGACCGTAAGTTCTAGGTTTGGTGTAGTAATCGATCAGTGGCACACACATATTTGCAAGCAACACTGCAAATGCAACACCATCTGGGAAACCGCCCCAACTGCGAATGATAAAAACCAAAGCACCAATAAGCGCACCGAAGATTAAACGTCCTTTGACGGTGGTAGACGCCGAAACGGGATCGGTTGCAATAAAGAATGCGCCAAGCATGGTTGCACCAGATAACAAGTGTAAAACTGGCGACGCAGTTTCCCCTGGCGTCAGCAACGTGAACACTAGGCTAAACAGAGTCAGACTCGCAAGGAAACCTGCTGGAATATACCATTGGATGATACGCTTTTTGATCATGACTATGCCGCCAAGAAGGTAAGCAAGGTTTACCCATTGCCAACCAATACCACCTAAGCCATCAAATATTGGCTGCGACATTACTTCGCTTGGAGTGGCACCTGTAAGAATGCCAGTCTTAAATGCATCAAGTGGTGTCGCCATTGTCACGCCGTCAACACCTGAGCGAACTTGCTGAAGTGATAAGCCGTCGTAATCATAGCCCGTAAAAATTAAAGAGAGTGTATCTGCAAAATTTACATGATCAGGTATGAGTGATGTCGGTGCACTCCAACTCGTCATTTGTACTGGGAAAGAGATCAACAAGACCACATAAGCGACCATTGCAGGGTTGAATAAGTTTTGTCCAAGGCCACCATAGAGGTGTTTAGCGATTACTATCGCAAAAATAAGCCCGATCACCATAATCCACCACGGAGACCATGGTGGTATAGCAACGGCTAATAACCAAGCGGTAACTATTGCACTGTTATCACGTAGCGCTCTCATTGGTGAGCGTTTACGACAGATCATGACTAAGGCTTCAAGGGATACAGCGACTGCAATGGCAAAAATCAGCTGAATAAGCGTACCCCAGCCAAAGAAGTAGGTTTGAGCTACTAAACCTGGAAGTGCGCAAAGTGCCACCCATTTCATTAAGTCTGGCGTACTACGACGACTGTGGGTATGCGGTGAACTGGCAATAAAAAACGACACTACTCGTTCTCCTCAGTATTATTTTTATTAGCTTCTTGTTGCGCTTTGCGTGCCTTCGCGCGCGCAATTGCTGCGGCAACCGCGGCTTTCTTCGGATCCACTTCTGGTTCTTCGGAGGTTGCTTCTTCAACAGGCTCTGTTTGCGTTTCTTGCTTCGCTTTGCGCGCTTTGGCTCGAGCGATGGCAGCAGCCACGGCGGCTTTTTTCGGATCTTCGGTTTGCTCGGCAGGTGCTTCAGCTTCTTCCGCTTCAGTTGAGTCTGCTTGTTTCGCTTTACGAGCCTTCGCGCGCGCAATTGCTGCGGCAACCGTGGCTTTTTTCGGATCCACTTCTGGTTCTTCAGAAGTTGCGTCTTCAACAGGCTCAGTTTGCGTTTCTTGCTTCGCTTTGCGCGCTTTGGCTCGAGCGATGGCAGCAGCCACCGCGGCTTTCTTCGGATCGTCGGTTTGCTCGGCAGGTGCGTCAGCTTCTTCCGCTTCAGTTGAGTCTGCTTGTTTCGCTTTACGCGCTTTGGCACGAGCAATGGCAGCAGCCACCGCGGCTTTCTTCGGATCGTCGGTTTGCTCAGCAGGTGCTTCAGCTTCTTCCGCTTCAGTTGAGTCTGCTTGTTTCGCTTTACGTGCTTTGGCACGTGCAATCGCGGCAGCCACGGCGGCTTTTTTCGGATCGTCGGTTTGCTCAGTAGGTGCTTCAGCTTCTTCCGCTTCAGTTGAGTCTGCTTGCTTCGCTTTACGTGCTTTGGCACGTGCAATCGCAGCAGCCACGGCGGCTTTTTTCGGATCTTCGGTTTGCTCGGCAGGTGCGTCAGCTTCTTCCGCTTCAATTGAGTCTGCTTGCTTCGCTTTGCGCGCTTTGGCTCGAGCAATTGCAGCGGCAACTGCGGCTTTTTTCGGATCGTCGGTTTGCTCAGCAGGTGCGTCAGCTTCTTCCGCTTCAGTTGAGTCTGCTTGCTTCGCTTTACGTGCTTTGGCACGTGCAATGGCAGCAGCAACCGCGGCTTTCTTCGGATCGCTGTCTTGCTGTGCAGACGTTTCCGATTCTACAGATTCAGTTGAATCTTCTTGTTGTGCTTTTTTCGCTTTAGCTCGGGCGATGGCGGCCGCAACTGCCGACTTTTTATCATCAGCGTTATTGTCTGGCGTTTCGCCTTGTTCTTTTTGCGCTTTCCGTTCGCGAGCAAGACGTTTGCGCTCTTCGCGCAGTTTTGCCATTTCTGAGTTATCAGGTTCACTAGAGCCTGCTTTAGCTGCTGCCGCTTGTTTCGCCTTCGCTTTGGCAATGGCTGCCGCTACGGCTGGTTTTACTGCTGGCTCTGTTTTTTCTGTGGTTTCTGTCTTTTGAGCTTTCACTCGTGCGATTGCTGCTGCTATCGCATCATCGCCGCCAGAAGACTTCATCTCTTTACGGCGCTGATCGGCAGCTTTCTTGAAGCGATTTTCACGTTCTGCTTTTTCGCGTTCCATACGCGCTTTTTTCTCTTCAAAACGCAGTTTTGCTCGCTCTGCAGCTTCCGCTTCTTGTGTTCTAGTTCGAATTTCTGCTTTCGCTTGGCGGTAGTACTGTACGAGCGGAATTTCACTTGGACATACAAACGCACAAGCGCCGCACTCGATACAATCCTTTAAGTTTAATTCATCGAGTTTGTCATATTCTTCAGCTTTCGCATGCCATTGCAGTTGTTGAGGCAGCAGCGAAGCAGGGCACGCTTCGGCACATTGGCTACAGCGAATACATTCCATCTCATACTGGTGCGGAGAGATCTCACGACGAGTCGGAGCAAGGATACAGTTTGCTGTCTTGGTAATCGGCACTTGGGAGTGAGGAAGGGTAAAGCCCATCATTGGCCCACCCATAATTAAACGCTGTAACTTCTTATCTGCTTTATAGCCAAACTCATCCAACAGTGCTTGTACTGGTGTCCCTAACAATGCCCAAACGTTGCGTGGTTGTTTGAAGGTTTTACCAGTGAGAGTCACGATGCGCTTTATCATCGGCTCACCGTCGATGACTGCGCGTTTTATAGCGTAAAGAGAACCAACATTCTGAACCAAAATACCAATATCGGCTGGAATCGCGCCACTTGGTACTTCTTTATTGGTTAAAATTTTGATCAGCTGTTTTTCACCGCCAGAAGGGTATTTAGTTGGGATAACGCGAATAACGATATCTTTGTTTATAGCCGCAGCTTCTAGCGCTTTGATTGCTTCTGGTTTGTTGTCTTCAATGCCAATAATCGTGAGCTTTGGTGTCAGGATATGTTCGACAATTTCGATACCTTGAATAAGCTCTTCGGCATGTTCTTGCATGAGCTTGTCATCAGACGTGATGTATGGCTCGCACTCTGCTGCATTAACGATAAGAATCTCGGTACGAGCAAAACCTGATTGGATTTTTTTTGCAGTAGGGAAGCCTGCGCCACCCATACCAGAAATACCAGCGAGACGAATAATATCAATCAGTGCGTCAGGGGTTTCTTGTTGGTAATCTGCGACGGGGTTTCTTTCACACCATGCATCTTTCCCATCAGGCGTGATGACTGCGCACAACTCACTTAACCCAGAAGGGTGCGCGACAGTTCGTGGCTCAATCGCGGTGAGCGTACCTGATGTTGGAGCATGCACTGGAACCGTAAAGCCGGTCTCCGATTGCGTTAATGGCTGACCTTTTAATACGTAGTCACCTTCGGCAACCAGTAGGTTACCCGCTTTACCAATGTGCTGTTTTAGCGGCAATACAATTTCTGACGGGATAGCCGCATGAGCGAGTTCAGTTTTGTTGGACTGCTTTTTATTTTCTGCCGGATGCACACCACCTGGGAAATCCCAAAGCGCGCCTGTACGAATTTGTTCAATCAAAGACAACATGTGAAACCTTACTTAATTGAATCTTTCACGTTCGCTGCATTGTCGGCAGCATCCGTAATGTTAAGTACCGGAATGGCGTGAAGTTGCCACTTCCAGCTTTCTGTGGTCGTTGCCACAGGAATCATTTCAATACAATCAGTCGGACATGGGGCAACACACAAGTCACAGCCCGTACATTCGTCTTTGATTACGGTATGGACCGCCTTTGTTCCGCCTACAATTGCATCCACCGGACACGCCTGAATACACTTAGTGCAGCCAATACACATGTCTTCATGAATAAACGCAACGGTTGGAATTTTGCTGTCGAGATCGTGCGCAGATTCTTCTGGCTCAACACCCATTAAGTCGGCGAGCTTTTCGATTGTTGCCTGACCACCAGGGGGACATTTGTTTATGTGGTCGCCATTTGCAATTGCTTCAGCATAAGGGCGGCAACCAGGGTAGCCACATTGACCGCATTGAGTTTGCGGTAAAATGGCGTCGATTTGATCCACAATAGGGTCCGCTTCAACTTTAAAGCGAATAGAAGCAAAACCAAGTATCGCGCCGAAAATCGCAGCCAGAACCGCTAACGCGATAATCGCAATTAAAATCGTACTCATCGCTTACTTCACCAAACCTGTAAAGCCCATAAAGGCGAGTGACATTAAACCTGCTGTAATCATTGCTATTGATGCACCTTTAAAAGGTACAGGAACGTCGGCGGCGGCTATGCGTTCTCGCATGGATGCAAAAAGTATCAACACCAATGAGAAACCAACAGCGGCGCCGAAGCCGTAGATGATCGATTCAATAAAGTTATGGTTTTCATTAATGTTAAGAAGTGCCACGCCCAATACTGCGCAGTTTGTTGTGATCAGCGGTAAGAAAATGCCAAGCAAGCGATAAAGCGTCGGGCTGGTTTTGTGCACAACCATTTCGGTGAACTGCACCACAACGGCTATCACCAAAATAAAACTCATGGTTCGAAGGTACTCAATACCCAGTGGACGAAGGATGTAGCTTTCCACTAAATACGCACACACTGACGCGAGCGTTAGCACAAAAGTTGTCGCTAAGCCCATACCTATTGCTGTTTCCAGTTTTTTGGACACGCCCATGAAAGGACATAGGCCCAAAAACTTCACCAGTACAAAGTTGTTCACCAGCACAGTGCCGACCAACAACAAAACATATTCGGTCATAGTTATTACGTTCTTAAAATCCGATCTTGATATTATCGTGTTTTGTGACACCAATAACAACCAGTGAACGATGTGGTTTTACATACACGATGGAAAAATAGTCGTCTATTTGATCTATTTTGATGAATCAATAAGAAATTGAATCGTTTGCTGAATGTATTGTTAGCGAGAGGATACTACCTATTAATTTTCATCTAATGTGTGATTTTAAAAAAAGCCCGCCTCTCCCAGGTAGAAAAGAGAGGCGGGCAATGCATATTTACAAGCTAATTATTTAAACTTTCTGAGTGCTTGATGGACTGTGTTTATATCTTATTCGTGAAGGTACGAGTGATGACGTCTTGCTGTTGCTCTGTCGTTAGAGAGTTAAAACGTACCGCATAACCAGACACTCGAATCGTCAACTGAGGGTATTTCTCTGGATGTTCAACCGCATCCAATAACATCTCTCGGTCTAGAACGTTGACGTTAAGGTGTTGACCACCTTCAATCGCAATGCCCTCGTTGCTTGCTTCGTGATGGAAGTAACCATCCATTAGCGCAGCTAGGTTCTTCTTCTGACTCAAGTCATCTTTACCCAATGCGCTCGGCACAATTGAGAAAGTGTAAGAAATACCATCTTTAGCGTAAGCAAACGGTAATTTAGAAACCGATGCCAGAGACGCAACCGCCCCTTTTTCATCACGACCGTGCATTGGGTTTGCACCCGGTCCAAAAGGCATACCTGCGAGACGGCCATCAGGTGTATTACCCGTTTTTTTACCGTAAACCACGTTAGATGTGATTGTTAAAATCGATTGAGTTGGCACTGCTTCGCGGTAGGTGTGCATCTTCTGAATTTTCTTCATGAAGCGCTCAACTAGATCACAAGCGATGTCATCAACACGGGCATCGTTGTTACCAAATTTTGGATAATCACCTTCGATTTCAAAATCAACGGCGATGCCATCTTCATCACGAACAGGTTTCACGGTCGCGTATTTAATTGCCGCCAAAGAGTCAGCGACAACAGACAGACCTGCAATACCACACGCCATCGTGCGGTGCACGTCGCGATCCATCAGTGCCATCAGTGATGCTTCGTAGCTGTAACGGTCATGTGAGTAATGGATGATGTTCAACGCTGTGACGTATTGCGTTGCTAGCCACTCCAACATATTGTCGAAACGAGGCATCAAAGCGTCAAAGTCGAGAATTTCATCTTGAACTTTGTCCACTACCGGACCCACTTGCGCTTTCGATTTTTCATCGATACCACCATTGATGGTGTAAAGCAGTGCTTTTGCAAGGTTGGCACGTGCACCAAAGAATTGCATGTGCTGACCAACAACCTGCGGGCTCACACAACAGGCAATCGCGTAGTCGTCATTGTCGAAATCAGGACGCATTAGATCGTCGTTTTCGTATTGAACCGAAGAGGTATCAATCGACACTTTTGCAGCATATTGTTTGAACGCTTCAGGTAATTGCTCTGACCAAAGAATCGTCATGTTTGGCTCAGGAGCAGGGCCCATAGTATGTAGAGTATGTAAGTACCGGAATGTCGTTTTAGATACTAGCGTACGGCCATCAACGCCCATACCAGCCATGGCTTCGGTTGCCCAGATTGGGTCGCCAGAGAACAATGAATCGTATTCTGGTGTGCGTAGGAAGCGAACCATGCGTAGCTTCATGATGAAGTGGTCAATCATTTCTTGCGCTTGTGATTCATCAATCAAACCGTTTGCTATATCGCGTTCTAGATAGACGTCTAGGAAAGTCGAAGTACGGCCCAGTGACATTGCTGCGCCGTTTTGCGATTTAACCGCCGCTAGGTAGCCAAAGTAGGTAAATTGGATCGCTTCTTGTGCAGTTTTTGCAGGTAGCGACATATCAATGCCGTATTTCAGACCCATTTGACGAATGTCTTCAAGCGCTTGAACTTGATCGGCTATTTCTTCGCGCAGACGAAGTGTTTTCTCAAGATCGTTGCCTTGTTCTAAGAACGTTTGTGTTGAGTTGTATTGCTCTTTTTTGTCTGCTTTTAAGAAGTCGATACCGTATAGGGCGAGACGACGATAGTCACCAATGATACGACCACGGCCATAGGCATCAGGA
Organism: Vibrio sp. Vb0888; assembly: GCF_033338835.1. Taxonomy (NCBI): domain Bacteria; kingdom Pseudomonadati; phylum Pseudomonadota; class Gammaproteobacteria; order Vibrionales; family Vibrionaceae; genus Vibrio; species Vibrio sp. Vb0888. Next base: position 218,952 of record NZ_JAWOTL010000004.1, on the reverse strand, counting down.
AGGCCCGTGATGATGCCTGATTTACGACACGCCAGAATTTCTTGGGTGTAAAGGTCGAAACACGCTTTGTTGTGAGTTTTACGGTATTCAGTGAAGATTTTTTCAACCGTTGGATCTAGCTCGCGGCCATAAACTTCGCACGAGTTTTTTACCATGCGAATCCCGCCATTGGCGATGATTGCACGTTTTAGCGGTTGATCAGTTTGTAAGCCAACGATCTTTTCCAGATCTTTGTTGATGTAGCCTGCATCGTGGGAAGTGATTGTTGAGGGCAAGTCTGTGTCAAAATCAATAGGGGCGTGTGTGCGGCTTTCTTGTTTTATGCCTTCAAGCACTTGGTTCCATAATGCTGAAGTGGATTCGCTAACTTCAGCTAAGAAAGTCTCGTCTCCCTCATAGGGTGTATAGTTTTTTTGGATGAAGTCACGAGTGTTGACAGAGTTTTGCCATTCACCAGCAGTAAATCCAGCCCATGCATCTAGCATGTCAGTTGTCGGAATAGTCATAAGTAAATCCCTGAGTTATTGATAATTAGAATGGAGGCGACGAGTAGGACGGAACCATTCTTAACCCTTTTAATCGTATGGATTTATTTGGTATGAGTAAAATGAATGCTTTTCATTTTTTCAATGATTAAATTGCATTAATAATAGATTCAATTGGTTATGATTGTTTTTTGCTAGAAAAGAGACAGAATTAAATGTGTGGTACTGTGAGAACACTATCTATGACAATGTTATGAGTTCTGTAATTTGAACTTATTTCGGTGTGATTTTATGACGCCTAGATTGGCTTAGATTTCATGGCGATTAAGATACAAAAAAAGCCGTGTCTTGCGACACGGCTTTTCTATAATCTGGCTCCTCCTGCTGGGCTCGAACCAGCGACCTGCGGATTAACAGTCCGTCGCTCTACCAACTGAGCTAAGGAGGAATTGCTTTGCTTGAAAGCGGGACGAATCTTACCGAGCACTCAAACTACTGTCAACAGTAAAAAAATACATTTTTAGAAAAAAATATTGAGTTAAGGGCTTTACTTTTCTGTATGGCTTGCCAGTAAAGGCTCGAGGTTAGTTATCCACTAAATTTGTGGATAAGTATGTTGATGAGATCTGGGTAAAGAAAATTGATATGCAACTAAGTTTTTATTTAATGAATCTTTAGTCAGAGTTATGCGTAAAATAAGCAAATAAAACAGAGATTTATCGATGTTAATCAAAAGGTATTCAAAGTGGATAAAAATCAATCTTTTGGGGATAAGAAAGTTTTAAGCTAATTTTTGGGGAAAAGTTGTGGAAACTATAATGTGAAGAATGTGTGTAGCTCTTCAACTAGGGCGAAGTACTATATCAGAGTCACTTTTGTATGGCTATAGCATTCTAGACAAACAAGAAAATTTATTAACAATGATGGTTAAATTCTCGATAGACGTAGATTTCATTAGCTAAGGTGTATATATATACAGCCAAAGCGCAGTAAAATTGAGGAAGGGTATGAGTAAAGTCTATGAATTGGTCTCCGATTATCAGCCGTCGGGCGATCAACCAGGAGCGATCAATCAGTTGCTTGAGGGGCTCGATGCTGGGCTAGCACATCAAACCTTGTTGGGGGTCACAGGCTCAGGTAAAACCTTCACACTAGCGAATGTGATTGCTCAAGCCCAACGACCCGCAATATTACTTGCGCCAAACAAAACGCTTGCTGCTCAGTTATATGGTGAGATGAAGTCATTCTTTCCTAATAATGCGGTTGAGTATTTTGTTTCTTACTACGATTACTACCAACCTGAAGCATACGTTCCCACAACAGATACTTTCATTGAAAAGGACGCTTCGGTTAACGCCCACATTGAGCAAATGCGACTGTCTGCCACTAAAGCTTTATTGGAACGGAAAGACGCTATTATAGTTGCTTCGGTTTCAGCTATCTATGGTTTGGGTGATCCGGAATCCTACTTACAAATGATGCTTCATTTGCGACGTGGAGATGTGATTGAGCAGCGTGATATGCTTCGTCGCCTAGCGGAGCTCCAATACTCGCGCAATGATGTTGCTTTTGAGCGAGGGCAGTTCCGTGTCCGTGGCGAGGTGATTGATATATTCCCTGCTGAATCAGACCAAGACGCTGTGCGCGTTGAGATGTTTGACGATGAGGTGGATTGCATCAGTGTGTTCGATCCATTGACAGGCGTGGTGAAACAACGAGACTTGCCGCGCTATACCATCTATCCCAAGACGCACTATGTCACGCCAAGAGATCGCATTCTTGAAGCGATTGAAAATATTAAAGTCGAACTAGAAGTGCGCAAAAAGCAGCTTCTAGATAACAACAAGCTACTGGAAGAGCAGCGAATTAGCCAGCGCACTCAATTCGATATCGAAATGATGAATGAGTTGGGCTTTTGCTCCGGTATCGAAAACTATTCTCGTTATCTCAGTGGACGCTCGGAAGGTGAGCCGCCACCAACCCTGTTTGACTACTTACCTCATGATGGCTTGTTGATCATCGATGAATCTCACGTGACAGTACCGCAGATAGGTGCCATGTATAAAGGCGACCGTTCGCGTAAAGAAACGCTGGTGGAGTTTGGTTTCCGGTTACCTTCAGCTTTGGATAATCGTCCACTGAAGTTTGAGGAGTTTGAAGCACTAGCGCCACAAACGATTTTCGTCTCTGCTACTCCTGGAAATTACGAACTAGAAAAATCGGCGGGTGATGTAGCGGATCAAGTCGTTCGTCCTACAGGCTTGCTTGACCCTGAGTTGGAAGTTCGCCCAGTAGCGACCCAAGTCGACGACCTATTGTCTGAGATCCGTATTCGCGCAGCTAAAGATGAACGAGTTCTGGTTACAACACTGACCAAACGAATGGCTGAAGATCTCACCGAATACCTTCACGAACATGATGTTAAGGTACGTTATTTACACTCAGACATTGATACTGTTGAGCGTGTGGAAATTATCCGTGACCTTCGTCTTGGGGAATTTGACGTGCTGGTGGGAATAAACTTATTGAGAGAGGGCCTGGATATGCCAGAGGTCTCGTTAGTTGCAATTTTGGATGCGGATAAAGAGGGCTTCTTGCGGTCTGAACGCTCACTCATTCAGACCATTGGTCGTGCTGCGCGAAACATCGAAGGTAAGGCGATTCTATACGCTGACCGAATCACCAACTCAATGAAAAAGGCGATGGATGAAACTAACCGTCGTCGCGAGAAGCAGGAAGCGTACAACGAAGAAATGGGTATTTCGCCACAAGCGCTCAAACGAAATATCAAAGACATCATGGAACTTGGCGATATCACTAAGTCTAAACGCCAGCGTAACACTAAACAGGTACCATTATCGAAAGTGGCGGAGCCTTCGCAAACTTACGAGGCACTGTCCCCTCAGCAGCTAGAAAAAGAAATCAGTCGACTGGAGGCAGCGATGTATCAGCATGCGCAAGATTTAGAATTTGAGTTAGCGGCACAAAAGCGTGACGAGATTGAAAAACTACGAGCGCAGTTCATCGCAAATAGTTGAACAAACTTACCGATTTAACTATCCAAGCATTTTAGGTCGCTTGTAAAAAAAAGAAGCCAATAGGCAGTCGGGTCTATTGGCTTGTTTTGTGAACATATCGTTCACTAACAACGTCAGTTGGCTAGGTGACCCGAGGGGTCACTATTGTTACAGCATGGTTTGTGCCACTTTTTAAATAATTGATATTATTTTTGAATTTTTTCCTTTGCCCATAATTTAGCTAATGTTATTTGCAAAATGCAAAGCGTAATGCGATTATTGTTTAAAACACAACAAAATAATAGCTAGGTTATGCAACAAAAACCCGAAGGCCCAAAGTCTCGTTACCTTTTAATGGTCGAGGACACCGCATCTGTTGCGGCTCTGTACCGCTCATACCTGACACCGCTTGGCATAGATATCAATATTGTCGGCACAGGTAGGGATGCCATTGAGAGCCTAAATCATCGAATTCCAGATCTTATTTTACTCGATCTCCGTCTGCCAGATATGACGGGGATGGACGTTTTACATGCCGTTAAAAAGAGTCATCCCGACGTACCTATAATCTTTATGACAGCGCATGGTTCTATCGATACCGCTGTCGAGGCCATGCGTCATGGCTCACAAGACTTTCTAATTAAACCGTGTGAAGCAGACCGTTTACGTGTCACGGTTAACAATGCAATTCGTAAAGCGACCAAGCTAAAAAATGAAGCCGATAATCCAGGCAATCAGAGCTATCAGGGGTTTATCGGCAGTAGCCAAACCATGCAGCAGGTTTACCGTACGATAGATTCAGCGGCGAGCAGTAAAGCGAGTATTTTTATCACAGGTGAAAGTGGTACTGGTAAAGAGGTATGTGCTGAGGCTATTCACGCAGCAAGTAAACGTGGTGACAAACCTTTTATTGCAATTAACTGTGCTGCAATTCCAAAAGATTTGATTGAGAGTGAACTGTTTGGTCACGTAAAAGGGGCCTTTACTGGCGCTGCGAATGATCGTCAAGGGGCAGCTGAGTTAGCGGATGGCGGCACACTTTTTCTAGATGAGCTTTGTGAGATGGACTTGGATTTACAAACCAAGTTGCTACGATTTATTCAAACGGGCACATTCCAAAAAGTGGGTTCCTCAAAAATGAAGAGCGTGGATGTGCGCTTTGTTTGTGCCACTAACCGTGATCCTTGGAAAGAGGTACAAGAAGGTCGATTCCGTGAAGATTTGTACTATCGTTTGTATGTCATTCCTTTGCATTTACCGCCTTTACGCGAACGAGGCGAAGATGTTATTGAAATTGCATACTCACTGTTAGGTTACATGTCACACGAAGAAGGAAAAAGCTTCATACGTTTTGCGCCTGATGTCATCGAGCGATTCAACAGCTATGAGTGGCCGGGTAACGTTCGTCAGTTACAAAACGTGCTACGCAATATCGTTGTTCTAAACAACGGTAAAGAGATTACGTTGGACATGTTACCGCCACCGTTGAATCAACCGCTTGACCGTCCGTCGTCTGTGGCTAAATTAATTGAGCCGAAAGCGATGACCGCATCTGAGATTATGCCATTATGGATGACGGAAAAAATGGCAATCGAGCAAGCGATTGAAGCATGTGATGGCAATATTCCTCGAGCGGCGGGATACCTTGATGTCAGTCCGTCGACGATTTACCGCAAGTTACAGGCATGGAACGGCAAGGAAGAGCGGCAAAAAGTATGAGTGTAAATGTATTAAATCAGCAAAAAATAGATGAACTGTCGATGGAAATTGGCAGTGACAACGTACCTGTACTGTTCGATATCTTCCTAGGAGAAATGGATACCTATATCGAGAACTTATCCCAACTACAGGGGGCAGAGCGATTAGCTTACTCAAAAGAAATCAGCCACGCGTTGAAAAGTAGTGCTGCGAGCTTTGGGGCAGATCGCCTTTGTGAACTGGCGATGTCCATAGACAAAAAAGCGAAAGCCGGTGAGTTAACTGCGGAGTCTGAGGTGTTAGAGGTTATGTTCGATCTTTTGCACGAAACTCGAGATGCTTATCGCTCTTGGCGACAGTAGCTATTTATTCCTATTAACCATTTTTCTTAGTAAACATCTGTTCTTACTGGATGCCTGAACTAAAACCCTTCGATGACAGAAGGGTTTTCATTATCAATAAACAACTTAAAAGAGGGCGCTAGTCAGGTAACGTGCTCCTAGATAGAAAGTTGTAGCTGATTTTCAATCGCTAGTTTGAGCTTGTTTCTATCGTGACGCCAGTCTCGGTTAGAGGAGGCGAGTGACTCCGTCACTACATTCCATTGACTTAAGACGTCTTGCTCGGTTTTCTCTGTTAGAACCACGTCTATTTTTCTTCCTTGGCAGGCACGTTCACACCATTCTAATTTTTGAGCCATCGTCATTCTTCCTGCTGGGCCGTATTCTGGACTCAGGTTAGCAACAAAAATGACGTTTGCTTTTGTGTTTGCTGCAATCGCTTTGCCGAGTTCAGGCAGCAATAAAGGAGGCATGATACTAGTTAAAAAACTGCCAGGGCCAAGAATAATCGCGTCCGCTTCCGCCAAAGCTGTGATGGCTTCTTTGGTAGCAGGCACTTCTGGTGAAAGATCCAAACGTCGCAAGTCTGCTTTCATTTCGTCGACATTTGTTTCTCCCGTAACCCACTTCCCATCTACGGATAACGCGGAAAGATCCGAAGGGTGTTCGGACATAGGAAGGATGTTAACGTCGACTTTTAACATATTGCGAATCAGATTAATGGCATCTAAAGGTCTGACCGATAAGTTATCGAGTGCAGTAAGCATCAAATTACCAAGATTATGACCATCAAGTTCGCCAGTGCCTTTGAAGCGATATTCAAACATCATAGAACTGATCGAAGGCTCTGTAATGAGCTGATTAATACAGTTACGTGTGTCTCCCCAAGCGATTCCTCCTTGGCAGTGACGAATTCTTCCTGTTGAACCACCATTGTCAGTCGTGGCAACAATCCCAGTTGCATTGCTGCCAAAATCTCGTAATGCGGCCAGCATTCGACCTAAGCCATGACCACCGCCAACAGCGACCACTTTTTTATCTGTGTAGATATTCATTATGTTCTTCTAATAATCTAATAAAAAACGGCTACAATTTATCTTAAGGAGTGTCTTAAAGGTACTCACTTAGCGGTAAATTGTGTCTCTAGAGAGTTTTTTATCACTCAAGTCTGGATTCCATTACAAATATTAAGTATTTTACACCGCAAAGCTATCAGAGATTTCATATCTCTGGTTGCCATAACTCCGAGCTCACTATTGCTAAGTCCTTGGATAAGCGTTTTGAGCCAGTGGCATACTGTCACAAGGGCATGATTGGAAATGGCCATGCCTCCCGTGTTTGGAAAGGTGTTCCGTGGCGCAACAATTCGAAGACAAATTTCATCGTAAGTTTTATTACTTGCGTCTGTCTGTGACCGACGTATGTAATTTCAAATGTACCTATTGCCTTCCTGATGGCTATAAGCCTTCGGGCAATAAAAACTCGTCTTTTTTATCTCTCCCTGAAATCAAACGGGTCGTAAAAGCATTCGCTGATTGTGGCACGTCAAAAGTGCGCATCACTGGTGGTGAGCCTAGCTTACGCAAAGATTTTACCGACATTATCCATTCAGTAGCGGCGACGCCTGGCATTCAAAAAGTTGCAACGACAACCAATGGCTATCGCATGGCAAAACAAGTCGCAGATTGGCGTGAAGCGGGTTTAACCCACATTAATGTCAGTGTGGATAGCCTTGACCCGCGTATGTTTCATCAAATCACAGGTGAAAATAAGTTTACTGAAGTCATGAATGGTATCGAACGTGCGTTCGAGGTCGGTTATGAGCAAGTAAAAGTTAATGTGGTGTTGATGAAAGATCTGAACCATCACGAGCTGCCAGCGTTTCTTAACTGGATAAAAGATCGTCCAATCCAACTGCGTTTCATTGAGTTGATGCAAACGGGTGAGATGGATGAGCTATTTAATAAGCACCATGTATCCGGAGTGGCAATTCGTAACCAGCTAATTGCAAATGGTTGGTTGCTGAAAGTACGCTCGCATAATGATGGTCCTGCGCAAGTATTTGTTCATCCTGATTACAAGGGTGAAATAGGTCTTATCATGCCTTATGAAAAAGACTTTTGTGAAAGCTGCAACCGACTGCGCGTTTCTGCGATGGGTAAGCTGCACCTATGTCTGTTTGGAGACTACGGTGTAGAATTGCGTGATCTTTTGGAACGTGATGAGCAAGAGAGTGAGCTTATTGAACGTATCCAGGCGCAGTTACAAACCAAGTCGGTAAGCCATTTCTTGCATGATGGCAATACTGGTATGACGCCACACCTCGCGTCTATCGGCGGCTAACTTCATTCAACTTTTAGAGCGAGCTTAGTGATAAGCTGGCTCTAACTTTTTCCGAATCGATACCAAGCGTATCAAAGCTAATTAAGAGAATAGGTGAACAAATGGGTCACGCTGAAAGCAAATTCCAACCTGCAAATATTGCCGTTCTAACGGTATCTGACACTCGTACTGAAGAAAACGATACCTCTGGTCGTTACCTAGCTGAGCATGCTCAAGAAGCGGGTCACAACGTAGTAGACAAGCAAATTGTTATTGATGACATGTACAAGATCCGCGCGATTGTTTCTCAATGGATTGCTGATGAAAGCGTACAAGCGATCATGATTACTGGCGGTACAGGTTTCACCTCACGTGATAGCACGCCAGAAGCACTTAAGCCTCTATTTGATAAAGAAGTTGAAGGTTTTGGTGAGTTGTTCCGTATGGTGTCGTACGAAGAGATCGGTACGTCTACGATTCAGTCTCGTGCGATGGCTGGTTTTGCTAACCACACCGTGATCTTCGCAATGCCAGGTTCAACTGGTGCGTGCCGCACAGGCTGGACAAAAATTATTAAACAGCAGTTGGATGCAAGTCATCGCCCTTGTAACTTCATGCCACACCTATCTGTATAACCTTTCCTAAAAGCGAAGGAAAAACAATGACCCAATTTACACATATCAATGCTTCTGGCGAAGCAAACATGGTTGACGTGTCAGCAAAAACGGAGACGGTTCGTGAAGCTCGTGCTGAAGCATTTGTTCACATGGCCCCAGAAACACTTCAACTGATTGTCTCTGGCCAGCACCATAAAGGTGATGTATTTGCGACGGCTCGTATTGCTGGTATTCAAGCTGCGAAGAAAACCTGGGATTTGATTCCACTTTGTCATCCGCTACTACTCTCTAAAGTTGAAGTTCAACTGGAAGCTATCGAAGCAGAGAACAAAGTTCGCATCGAATCAGTATGTAAACTTGCGGGTAAAACTGGTGTGGAAATGGAAGCGCTCACGGCAGCTTCCGTTGCTGCTCTAACGATTTACGATATGTGTAAAGCAGTACAAAAAGACATGGTCATTGGTCAAGTTCGTCTATTAGAGAAAACGGGTGGTAAATCTGGTCACTTTAAGGTGGAATCATGATTAAAGTACTTTTCTTTGCTCAAACTCGCGAGCTGATTGGCATCGACAGTGTTGAGTTAGACGGGCCGTTTGAAACGGTTGAATCAATTCGTGCACATCTAGTGGAAGAAGGCACTGAGAAAGATGGCAAGTGGGATTTAGCACTCGAGTCAGGAAAGCTACTTGCTGCAGTGAACCAATCTATCGTCCCTCTGGATACACAAGTAAAAGCAGGTGATGAAGTTGCGTTTTTCCCGCCGGTAACTGGGGGTTAAGATGGATTCTCGTGTTTCTGTACAAATTGAAGACTTTTCGGTTGAGCAAGAATATCAACGTCTATCTGAAGGGACGGCTGCCGGCGCTGTCGTTACATTCGTTGGTAAAGTTCGAGATATGAACCTTGGGGATAATGTCATTGGTTTACATCTAGAGCACTATCCGGGGATGACAGAGAAGAGCTTGAGCGACATTTGCGATCAAGCTGAGTCTCGCTGGCCACTATTAGGTGTACGCGTGATTCATCGTGTCGGAGACATGGATAGCGGTGATCAAATTGTATTTGTGGGCGTTTCCAGTGCGCACCGCGGCGCGGCATTTGATGCGTGCGAGTTCATCATGGATTATCTGAAAACCCAAGCACCATTTTGGAAAAAAGAGCGTACGACGAATGAAGATCGTTGGATTGAGTCGCGCGACACCGATCATCAAGCTGCACAGCGTTGGGAAAAATAGAACTAACCCGCATTCTAGTGAAAAAAGCTAAGTGCTAATGGCACTTAGCTTTTTTTGTATTTATCTTCATTGTATTGCTCACTTTGTTTCAATATTTCCTATCTTTTGTCTGGTGATATTCTTCACAATAAAAGTTTTTTGCCCAATATATAAACAATTATTTGTTAGACTTGATTTGTCATAAATGTTAAATGATGTGTAAATATCTAGCATAAGATGCTAGTAAATGGTTTAAACTCAGATTAATCGAAAGTTTCGCCTGTTAAATGTCGCTTCTGGTCTTTATTTGGCTGGTGAATGCTTTGGGGTTAGAGTTTACTGCTAGATATGTGTGGTTTAGTCAGCATTATTGGTTTTTTTGCTACATTTTTATGGCAAATTACTTCAATGATTGCTAATGTGTGCCGCAGTCTTTGTAAGGTTTTAGACTTTTGTGCTCAGAAAGTGCACTAAAAAAATCTAAAACTCTGACCGTTCCAGGCCCTTACAAAGAAGTCATGGATGCTAACGAAAAAATTTGGAGTTTTACGCATGTATAAGAATAAAATCACGCGCGCTTTATTTATTGGTGCTGGTCTTTCTCTCGCTCTAGCTGGTTGTGGTGAAAAGCCTGCGGAGAAACAAGCTGCTGAGCCTGCTCCGGCTCCAGCTCCTGAAGCTAAATCTGATTCTAAAGAGCCAAAACTTGCTGCTGTTCAAGAATTGGTGCGTGGTAACGGTACAGAAGTTGCGACAATAGACCCTCATAAATCTCAAGGTGTTCCAGAATCCCACGTGATTCGCGATCTTCTTGAAGGCCTTGTAAACCAAGATGCGGACGGTAACACTATCCCTGGTGTTGCAGAATCTTGGGACACTGAAGACAACAAAACATACACTTTCCACTTACGTGAAGACGCAAAATGGTCAAACGGTGATCCTGTCACTGCAGGTGATTTCGTTTACAGCTTCCAACGTGCAGTCGATCCAGCAACCGCCTCTCCATATGCTTGGTACATGGAATACACCAAGATGAAGAACGCAAAAGACATTGTTGCGGGTAAAAAAGATAAGAGCGAGTTAGGTGTTAAAGCGGTTGACGACCACACGTTAGTGGTTGAGTTAGATACTGCAGTACCATATTTTGTAATGATGATGGGCCACACGACAGTGAAACCTGTTCATCAAGCAACTGTTGAAAAGTTCGGCGATCAATGGACGAAGCCAGAGAACTTTGTAGGTAACGGTGCTTATGTTGTTGACAACTGGGTTGTAAACGAGCGTTTGGTTCTAAAACGTAACGAACAGTACTGGGACAACGAAAACACGACGCTTGACCAAGTTACTTTCCTACCAATCGAGAACCAAGTAGCGGAAATGAACCGCTTCCTAGCGGGTGAAATCGACTTCACAAACGAGCTGCCTACAGAGCACTTCAAGCGTCTGAAGAAAGAGCACCCACAAGAAGTGTCTGTAACCGGTAACTTATGTACTTACTACTACATCTTCAATACGAAGAAAAAGCCGTTTGATGATGTTCGCGTGCGTAAAGCGATTTCTTATGCGATTGACCGTAACATTGTGACTGATGCGATTTTAGGTCAAGGTCAAAAGCCAGCTTACTTCCTAACACCTGAAATTACGGCAGGTTTCAACCCAGAAATCCCTGCATACGGCAAAATGACGCAAGAAGAGCGTAACGCAGAAGCTGCGCGTCTATTGGAAGAAGCGGGTTACGGCGCAGACAACCCTCTTGAATTTAACCTTCTATACAATACATCAGAGAACCACAAGAAACTTGCGGTTGCACTGGGTTCAATGTGGAAGAAGACACTTGGTCTTGACGTTACGCTAGAAAACCAAGAGTGGAAAACTTACCTATCTACCAAAGATTCTGGCAACTTTGAGGTTGCTCGTGCAGGTTGGTGTGGCGACTACAACGAAGCTTCATCTTTCCTAACGCTGATGATGAGTAATAACACTACTGGTGGTATTCACTACGACAGCAAAGAGTACGATGCGATCATGAACAAAGCATTTGCTTCAACTTCTGACGAAGAGCGCCAAGCACTTTACCTAGAAGCAGAGAAGTTGATGGCAAAAGATATGCCAATCGCACCTATCTACCAGTACGTGAAATCACGTCTACTATCACCGAAAGTTGGTGGCTTCCCAGTAAATAACGCGGAAGACAAGATTTACTCTAAAGATCTCTACATCACAGAGTAATTCGTAACTCGATAGAACTATAAAAATGAGGCTCTACATGTGAGAAATTGCATGTAGCGCCTATCTTTAGTCCAAAAGAATTGGACGACTTCTTTAATTTAACTGTCACAGACTGAAAGAGTGAGTTTATGCTTAAATTCATCGCAAAAAGGATATTTGAGGCGATCCCAACAATGTTGGTTTTGATCACCGTATCTTTCTTTCTTATGCGCTTTGCACCGGGAAACCCTTTCTCGACAGAGCGTCCATTGCCACCCGAAGTAATGGCAAATATCGAAGCTAAATATGGCTTGGATAAACCTGTATTTGAACAATACACCACGTATCTGACCAATGTTATCCAAGGTGATTTCGGACCGTCATTTAAATACCTTGATTACTCAGTAAATGAGCTGATCGCTGTTGCCTTACCTGTTTCGGCTAAAGTGGGCTTCATCGCCTTTATCTTTACTTTGATAATGGGGGTTACCGTCGGCACCATTGCTGCGCTCAAGCAAAATACTTGGATTGATTACACCATTATGTCGACTGCGATGCTTGGTGTGGTAATGCCATCCTTTGTATTGGCACCTGCGCTTATCTACATATTCTCGCTTCACTGGAATATCTTCCCTGCGGGCGGTTGGCAAGATGGTAGCTGGCAGTATTTAGTGCTTCCTGTTATTGGTATGTCGCTACTGTATGTTGCTACCTTTGCTCGTATCACGCGTGGTTCGATGATCGAAACCCTAAACAGTAACTTTATTCGTACGGCACGTGCTAAAGGTTTAAGTTATCGTTACATCATTATCAAACACGCTCTTAAGCCGGCACTTCTCCCTGTTGTTTCTTACATGGGCCCAGCTTTCGTAGGTATCATCACCGGTTCCGTTGTTATCGAAACCATTTTTGGTCTGCCTGGTATTGGTAAACTATTCGTTAACGCTGCATTTAACCGTGACTACTCGCTAGTAATGGGGGTAACCATTCTGATTGGTTTCCTATTTATTCTATTCAACGCGATTGTAGATATTTTACTTGCAATGATTGACCCGAAAATTCGCTACTAACAGGGACGTTTGGTTATGTTAACGAAAAAAGAAAACCTAGAAGCGATTGAGAAATTCTCCGAAAACTTGGAGATTGAAGGTCGCAGTCTTTGGCAAGATGCTCGTATCCGTTTCATGCGCAACAAAGCGGCGATGGTGAGCTTATTCCTTCTTATTCTAATGACGTTGGCGGTTATTATCCTGCCAATGATCGCACCGTACACATTTGATGATACTGACTGGTACGCGATGCACGTTGCACCGAATGCTGACCATTGGTTTGGTACTGACAGCTTAGGCCGTGATTTATACGTGCGTACGCTAATTGGAGGTCGTATTTCGTTGATGGTAGGTGTTATGGGTGCATTTGTAGCGGTACTGATTGGTACGCTCTACGGCGCAGCATCTGGTTTCATCGGCGGTAAAGTTGACCGCGTAATGATGCGTATTCTAGAAATTTTATACGCGGTACCGTTTATGTTCCTGGTGATTGTACTGGTAACATTCTTCGGTCGTAACATCATGCTGATCTTCGTTGCGATTGGTGCTATCGCATGGCTAGATATGGCGCGTATCGTACGTGGTCAGACTCTTAGTCTACGTAGCAAGGAGTTTATCGAAGCGGCACATGTGTGTGGTGTAAGCAACTGGAAAATCATTACTCGTCATATCGTACCGAACGTACTGGGTATTGTAGCGGTATACTCTACGCTGCTTATCCCAAGTATGATTCTAACGGAATCATTCCTATCATTCCTTGGTCTTGGTGTTCAGGAACCAATGACAAGTTGGGGCGCTCTTCTACAAGAAGGTGCACAGACAATGGAAGTAGCAATCTGGCAGCTGGCATTCCCAGCAGTGTTCATGGTTGTGACGCTATTCTGCTTCAACTACGTTGGTGACGGCCTGCGCGATGCGCTGGATCCAAAAGACAGATAATTAAAAGATAAGATTAAGGAAGCAATGATGAGCTTATTAGATGTCAAAGATCTGCGCGTCGAATTCACCACGCAAGATGGTATCGTAACCGCAGTAAACGATTTGAACTTCTCTCTCAACCAAGGCGAAACCTTAGGTATCGTTGGAGAGTCGGGATCAGGTAAATCTCAAACCGTATTCGCAATCATGGGCCTTTTGGCTAAGAATGGTATTATTTCTGGTAGCGCAAAGTTTGAAGGCAAAGAAATCCTAAACTTACCAGAAAAAGAACTGAACAAAGTGCGTGCGGAACAGATCGCAATGATCTTCCAAGACCCAATGACATCACTGAACCCTTACATGAAAGTCAGTGATCAGTTGATGGAAGTGCTTATGCTGCACAAAGGCATGGGCAAAGCGGAAGCATTTGAAGAATCAGTACGCATGCTGGAAGCGGTAAAAATCCCTGAAGCGCGTAAGCGTATCACGATGTACCCGCATGAGTTTTCAGGCGGTATGCGTCAGCGTGTAATGATCGCGATGGCGTTGTTATGTCGTCCTAAACTGCTTATAGCCGATGAGCCAACAACAGCACTTGATGTGACGGTACAAGCACAGATCATGGACTTGTTGAATGAGCTGAAATCTGAGTTCAACACAGCGATCATCATGATCACTCACGACCTTGGTGTGGTTGCAGGTTCGTGTGACAAGGTGCTGGTGATGTATGCAGGCCGTACCATGGAGTACGGCAACGTAAACGAAATTTTCTACAATCCAAGCCATCCTTATGCGGAGGGGCTGCTGAAGGCGATTCCTCGCCTCGATACTGAGGGTGAAATTCTGCCGACCATTCCTGGTAATCCACCAAACTTGCTTCGTCTACCGCCGGGCTGCCCTTATCAAGAGCGCTGTCACCGTGTGATGGATCGTTGTAAGCGCGAGGCGCCAATTCTGACACCATTTGGTGATGGTCGTCAGCGTGCATGTTTTTCTGAATGGGAGGCTTGGAACAAATGAACGCAGTAGACAAAAAACTAATTCTGGACATTTCTGAGCTGAAAGTTCACTTCAGCATTGCCTCAAAGTCGGCATGGCCGTGGTCAAAGCCTTCGAGCCTGAAAGCGGTAGATGGCGTGAACGTTCGACTATACGAAGGGGAAACGCTTGGTGTAGTAGGTGAATCAGGTTGTGGTAAATCGACGTTTGCTCGTGCCATCATTGGTCTGGTTGAAGCTACTGACGGCCAAGTAGTTTGGTTGGGTCAAGACCTTACTAAAATGAAAAGCGTTCAGCGCCGTGAGACGCGTAAAGAAATTCAGATGATTTTCCAAGACCCATTGGCATCGCTGAATCCGCGTATGACTGTTGGTGATATCATTGCTGAACCTCTTGAGACATTCTATCCAGAACTGTCTAAGCAGGAAGTGAAAGATCGCGTTAAAGAGATGATGGCGAAAGTTGGCCTATTACCTAACGTGATTAACCGTTACCCACACGAGTTCTCGGGTGGTCAGTGTCAGCGTATCGGGATAGCGCGTGCGCTTATCCTTAAGCCTAAGATGATCATTTGTGACGAGCCAGTATCGGCGCTTGATGTATCTATTCAAGCTCAGGTGGTTAACCTACTTAAAGAGATTCAAAAAGAGTTAGGGCTTTCTCTGGTATTCATTGCGCATGACTTGTCTGTCGTTAAACACATTTCAGATCGCGTTTTAGTTATGTATTTAGGTAATGCCGTGGAACTTGGCGAGGCCGAGGCTCTGTTTGCTGATCCTAAGCACCCATATACGCGTGCGCTGATGTCTGCGGTTCCGATCCCGGACCCGGATATTGAGCGCAATAAGAAAATCCAAATGCTAGAGGGTGATCTTCCTTCACCTATCAACCCACCGTCGGGTTGTGTATTCCGCACTCGTTGCCCACAAGCAACCGAAGAGTGTGCGAAGACAAAGCCAACCATTTTAGGTAATGACGTTCACGCGGTATCTTGTTTACACGTTAGTGTATAAATTCAGCCTGTGACGGGCTTAAGCGCGACACCTTCATCGGGTCGCGCTTTTTTTATGTGTCTGATTTATACATTCGAATTTCTTGAACATGATGTCCTAAGTTCGATGATTCTCTGTTTGATAGGAAACGCTAATATAGACACAAACAGAACGAGAGGAGAGCAATCATGGGTAAGTTGGTTGAAGGTGTTTGGCAAGATGTCTGGTATGACACAAAATCAAATGGTGGCAAATTTGTGCGCGAAGATGCCGGATTCCGTCATTGGGTTAAAAACGACCCTGATGCGGAGTTTACACCAGAGTCCGGTCGATACCATTTGTATGTCTCTCTTGCTTGTCCGTGGGCACATCGAACCCTCATTTTCCGCAAGCTGAAAGGTTTAGAACCACATATTGATGTCACGGTCGTTTGCCCTGATATGCTCAGCCAAGGTTGGCAAATGGGGCTTCCTGAGCCATTGTTTGGTCACACGCGCATGTATCAAATTTACACGCAGGCCAAACCCGATTACACGGGCCGCGTAACCGTGCCTGTACTTTGGGATAAAAAGACCAATACTATTGTGTCAAACGAGTCGTCAGAGATCATTCGCATGTTCAATTCGGAATTCAATGCGTTAACAGGGAATCACGACGACTACTATCCAGATCATCTAAAACACGTTATTGATGAGTGGAACGATTTTGTTTATCCAAATGTCAACAACGGAGTGTATCGTTGTGGCTTCGCGACTACGCAAGAGGCGTATGAAGAAGCGTTTGATTCTTTGTTTAATGCGTTAGATAAAATCGATGCTCACCTAGCGACGCATCGTTACTTAGCAGGGAACACAATTACTGAGGCTGATTGGCGTTTGTTTACGACTCTTATTCGTTTTGATGCGGTGTATGTGGGGCATTTCAAGTGTAACAAGCAGCGCATCGCAGACTACGAAAATATACAAGGCTACTTAAAAGAGTTATATCAAGTCGAAGGCGTCGAAGACACGACGGATTTCTATCACATTAAACGCCACTACTACTTCAGCCACACTGGGATTAATCCGACGCAAGTTGTACCAAAAGGGCCTGATTTAGACCTAAATACTCCTCATGGAAGAGAAAGGATTGGTTAGTTTGCTGCTTCCATCGCAAATGAAAAAGTACTTAACGGTTAGCAATGCCGTTAAGTACTTTTGTGTCATCTAAATACCTGGAGTAGGAAGTTTACTTTTTCATTCATCGCCACCTTACTTAGCGCGTACGATGTCCATCACTAGCTTTCCGTCCACTTTTACAGGGCCGTCCTCTTTAGCGCCGAGCGTATACTCAAACACGCCAGTCTTCATGCCACCTTTCTCTCCGTGGACCATTAACATCAGCATATCGCCTGATTCTACTGGTTCCATCAAAATTGCATTTACGTTTTCATTCTTTCCCATTTTTAACGGAGCGTAGCCGATAACAGGACCAGGCTTCATTGATTCGTCTGTTCGGTGGACAACCATCCACCCATTGTCATCAGCATGAGCCATTTCAGCGGTCACCGTTCCTCCGGACATATCTTGATCGACGCCTTTAATACTCGGGGCGGAAAAGCTGAATGAAGAAAAACTAATCAGAAACGCAGCTAAACCAAACTTTATCAGTGATGTATTGATGAAATCCTTCATATATATTCCTTAGCAGTCAACGAGTTTGTGCATTGCAGTAGTTTTTACGTATTTCCTAGCAAAAAAGTTTAGCTAAAACGTAAATAATGTCGATAAATTGAACAGGGACCGTGCTGCTTTGGAGCCAATACATTTTGAGGAGTGGGTCAATCGGTGTAAGAACAAGCACGAGCAATGTCGATTAGGTATGGGGGCGATAGGGAGAAAAGCTTTGTGCACCAGTAATTATAGGTTGTGCAGTGATTGGTATAAAAAACAAATAAGTGTTCTGGCCAGCAATAGAAAAGCCCTCGATGAATCGAGGGCTTTGTATCTATATCCAACTAGATGTCAGAAGCGATTATTTAGCTTCTTGGTCTGCTTGGATAGCTGTTAGAGCGATGGTGTACACGATGTCGTCTACTAGCGCGCCACGAGACAAGTCGTTTACAGGCTTACGCATACCTTGCAGCATTGGACCGATAGATACTAGGTCAGCTGAACGTTGTACCGCTTTGTAAGTTGTGTTACCCGTGTTTAGGTCTGGGAATACAAATACTGTCGCTTTACCTGCAACTGGAGAGTTTGGTGCTTTAGAAGCAGCAACGTTTTCCATAATAGCAGCGTCGTACTGTAGAGGACCGTCAATGATAAGATCAGGACGTTTCTCTTGAGCCAGTTTTGTTGCTTCACGTACTTTATCAACGTCTGCACCCTTACCAGATTCACCAGTAGAGTAAGAGATCATTGCAACGCGTGGTTCGATACCAAATGCTGCTGCAGAGTCAGCAGATTGGATAGCGATTTCAGCAAGCTGTTCAGCAGTTGGATCTGGGTTGATTGCACAGTCACCGTAAACCAGTACTTGATCAGGCAGAAGCATGAAGAATACTGAAGATACGATAGACGCATTTGGTGCCGTCTTGATGATTTGGAACGGAGGAACGATAGTGTTCGCCGTAGTGTGAACAGCACCAGAAACTAGGCCGTCAACTTCGTCGTTCTCAAGCATCATTGTGCCTAGGAATACTGAATCTTGTAGCTTCTCACGAGCCACAACTTCAGTCATGCCTTTCGCACCGCGCAACTCAACTAGGCGAGCAACGTAGTTTTCACGAACAGCATCTGCATCAATGATGGTTACACCAGTACCTAGCTCAACGCCTTGTTGAGCCGCTACGCGACGGATTTCATCTGGGTTACCTAGAAGTACACAGTCTGCAATGCCGCGTTCAGCACAGATCGCTGCTGCTTTAACTGTGCGTGGTTCGTCACCTTCTGGAAGAACGATACGCTTACCTGCTTTACGAGCAAGTTCAGTTAGCTGGTAACGGAACGCTGGTGGGCTTAGACGACGAGACTTCTGAGTGCCTTCAGTCATAGACTCGATCCAGTTACCGTCGATGTGGCCAGCAACGTGTTCGTTGATGAACTCGATACGCTCTTTATCGTCTGCAGGTACTTCGATGCTGAAGCTCTGTAGGTTTAGAGACGTTTGCCAAGTGTTACCTTGTGCTTTGAAGATAGGTAGACCAGTGTCGAATGCTGGTTTACATAGGCCTTCGATTTCGCTAGGGATATCGTAACCGCCAGTTAGCAGTACTGCACCAATATCCACACCGTTCATTGCAGCAAGAGAAGCAGCAACGATAACATCAGGACGGTCTGCAGAAGTAACAAGTAGAGAGCCCGGTTTGAAGTGCTCAATCATGTTTGGCAGAGAACGTGCACAGAAAGTGATGCTCTTGATGCGACGAGTGTTGATGTCACCTTCGTTGATGATATCTGCTTTCAGGTGCTTAGCCATGTCGATTGCACGAGTCGCAATCAGATCAATGCTCCATGGCACACAACCTAGTACACGAATTGGAGAAGTGTTGAAAATTTCCATCACTTTCAATTCGTTTTGTTTCGCGCTGTCTGCATCGTCAAAGATTTCAGATAGGTCAGGGCGAGTACGGCCAGCTTCGTCAACAGGAGCGTTTAGCTTGTTGATGATAACACCAGAGATGTTTTTGTTTTTAGTGCCGCCGAAGTTAGAACATGCTACTTCGATACGCTCTTTCAGTTGTGCAGGGTTATCAGTACCTGGAGTCGCAACTAGCACGATTTCTGCACCAAGTGTTGCCGCGATTTCCGCGTTTACTTGGTTTGCAAATGGGTGCTTACGAGTAGGTACAAGACCTTCGATTAGCGTAACGTCTGCGTCTTTGTTGATTTGGTTGTAACGTTCAACAACGGTTTCTAGCAGCTCGTCCATGTTGTCGTTACCGATTAGGCTTTCAGCAACAGACATCGCCATTGGTTCACCGATCTTCATATCGCTGTTACGACCAACGATAGTTGAAGTCAGATCTGGTTGATCACCACCTGAACGTGGCTGACAGATTGGCTTGTAGAAAGAAACTTTAACGCCTTTACGCTCCATAGCGCGAAGAACACCCATGCTAACGCTTGTTAGGCCAACGCCTGCGCTAGTAGGGATAAGCATAATAGTACGAGACATTCGTAGAGTACCTTTAGCTATTTGGGGGATAAAAGCTCAACTCTTATTCCATGAAGCTCGAAGAATAGGAGTTGAGCCCCTAAGAAATTCGTTTGAATGAAAATCTGGCTAGCCGAGTGGCTAGCCAGGAATTCAATTAAAGACCTGTCAGGCGAGCAGTGTCTTCAGCGATGACTAGCTCTTCGTTAGTAGAGATAACCATTGCAGGGATACGGCTGTTTTCAGTCGTGATAACGCCTTCGCCGCCGAAGCGAGCTTTAAGGTTAGCTTCGCTATCTACTTCGATACCGAAGATGCCAAGACGGTTTAGAACCATTTCACGGATAGGGCCAGAGTTCTCGCCGATACCGCCAGTGAAAGTGATTGCGTCTAGACGGCCTTCCATTGAAGCAGTGTAGCCAGCAACGTATTTAGCTAGACGGTGGCAGAACACGTCCATTGCGCGTGTTGCTTCTTCTTTTTGACCGTAGTTGTCTTCAACGAAACGACAGTCAGAAGTCACTTCAGTTAGACCTTGAAGACCAGATTCTTTAGTTAGCATCGTGTTGATTTGATCAACAGAGTAACCTAGAGCGTCGTGTAGGTGGAAGACGATAGCAGGGTCGATGTCGCCACAGCGAGTACCCATTACCAGACCTTCAAGTGGAGTAAGACCCATAGAAGTGTCTACAGATTGACCGTTCTTGATCGCACATACAGATGCGCCGTTACCTAGGTGACAGTTGATGATGTTTACTTCTTCAACTGGTTTGTTTAGTAGGCCTGCAACTTCACGAGTGATGAACAAGTGAGAAGTACCGTGCATGCCGTAACGACGGATACCGTGTTCTTTGTATAGGTTGTATGGAAGAGCGTATAGGTAAGACTCTTCAGGCATAGTTTGGTGGAACGCAGTGTCAAATACAGCAACGTTTTTCAGCTCTGGGAAGTTTTTCTTAGCCGCTTCGATACCGATGATGTGAGCAGGGTTATGAAGAGGTGCAAATGTTGCAGCGTCTTGAATACCTTTTAGAACTTCATCAGTAATTAGTGCAGATTGAGTGAACTGCTCGCCGCCGTGAACGATACGGTGACCGATTGCGCCTAGGTTAGCTTTAAGCTCTGGCTTAGAAGCAAGAATAGTTTCTACCATAAACGCTAGTGCTTCTTCGTGAGCTGCACCATTGCCTAGTTGAGCTTCGTGCTTGCCATCAAGTTTCCACTTGATGCGAGCTTCAGGAAGGTGAAGACACTCAGCAAGACCTGACAAGTGCTCGTCGCCGTTCTCGGCATCAACAACGGCAAATTTAAGAGAAGAACTACCGCAGTTTAAAACTAAAACTAGCTTAGACATGTATGACTACCTGTTATTCGTCTGATAAAAAATCAGTTAAAGAATGAAAAATTAATCACAAGAATAGCCGATACCCAGAAGGCTGCGTACTAATCCTGGTCAAAAATTGTTCTAATTCCATATAAAGAAATAGTGATGAACCCTTCCATCACTATGATGCGATCCGTGCAGATAGATATCTCGGAGTTGCTTAAATTGTAAATAACAGCAACAATGAGATTGAGGGTCTGCAAAGGATAGCGATAATAAGCAATGATAACAAAAAAAATTTGAAAGAATATTAACTTTCATCAATTTTTTGTACCTTCAGTTGAAATGTTCAACTATTTTTTAGTGAGAGAGCGGTATGAGTAATAAAGTCGGATTGATCCATAGCCTGAAAGATGGCCAGAATTACATGGAGATCTGGCCAGTTCGTAAAGAGCTAAGCGCCATATTTCCGGAACAGCGTATCATTAAGGCGACTCGCTTTGGCATTAAAGTCATGCCGGCCGTTGCTGCGATCAGCGTACTCACTCAAATGGCATTCAACAATTACCACGCGTTACCTCAATCCATTGTTGTTGCCTTGTTTGCGATTAGCTTGCCACTTCAAGGCATTTGGTGGCTTGGTGCTCGATCCAACACGAAATTGCCGCCTTCTTTGGCCTCTTGGTATCGGGAGTTGCATCAAAAAATTGTGGAAACAGGTTTTGCATTAGAGCCTGTCAAAGCTCGCCCTCGTTACAAAGAGCTTGCGATAATACTGAACCGAGCGTTTCGCCAGCTCGATAAATCGTCATTAGAGCGTTGGTTCTAATTTAAATTGTTTGAAATGGAGTGTGCACTGGCCGCTCCATTTTTGATCCTGCCTCTATTACCTACTTTGACGGTCGTTGATGAAGCGAGCGAAGCTTTGTTTACCAAAGATTCTTTCCGGATGAAGAAGTCCCCCCGATCACAAATGTTGCTTTAGTGTTAAATCTTTCTTTTCTTTACTAAGACTTAGTAGTAATAATAAAAACAAGATGCGCAAGAAGTGCACAGTTATATGAACACAACAATACCGCCTTCAAACATTTGAATTCACGAGTCGATACACATATTGAAAGCTCGTGAAACAAGGACGAAGTCACATCAAGGAGTTATGATGAAAACGAAACGTTTATTAGCCACTGCCGTTCTATCAGCTACTGCTATTTTCTCTTCTACCAATGTACTGGCCGCCACTGCAACTGTCGCAGTTTCACAGATTGTCGAACACCCGGCGTTAGACGCGACGCGTCAAGGATTGCTTGATGGTTTGAAAGCGAAAGGCTACGAAGAAGGCAAAAATCTAGAATTTGATTATAAGACCGCACAGGGTAATCCAGCGATTGCGGTGCAAATTGCCCGTCAGTACGTCGGCGAAAATCCTGATGTGTTAGTTGGCATCGCGACACCTTCGGCACAAGCCTTGGTGTCGGCTACTCGCTCTATTCCTGTTGTCTTTACTGCGGTAACAGATCCGGTTGGTGCGAAATTGGTTAAGTCGATGGAACAACCAGGCAAAAACGTAACTGGCCTGTCTGATCTTTCACCCGTTGCTCAGCATGTCGATCTCATCCAAGAAATTCTTCCTCAGGTGAAAAGCATCGGGGTTGTATTTAATCCCGGTGAAGCTAATGCCGTGACTTTAGTTGAATTACTAAAAGAAAGCGCAAAAGCAAAAGGCATACAAGTGGTTGAAGCGACCGCACTAAAAAGTGCTGATGTTCAGTCTGCGACTCAAGCGATTGCAGCGAAATCAGACATTCTTTACGCCCCAACAGACAATACAGTTGCAAGTGCGATTGAAGGGATGATTGTTGCAGCGAATCAAGCGAAGAAACCTGTATTTGGTGGCGCGACGTCGTATGTCGAAAAGGGTGCAATTGCAGGCTTAGGTTTTGACTACTATCAGGTTGGTGTACAAACCGCGGATTACGTGGCGGCGATTCTTGATGGTCAAGAACCAGGCAAGCTGGATGTAAAAGTCGCGACGGGCTCTGACCTTGTAATTAATGAAAGCGCAGCATCTAAGCTCGGTATCAAGCTGCCAAGTTCTGTGATTGAACGTGCGACAAGCATGCAATAAGTAACGCTTTTTGGGGTTAAGCCTGTCACGTTGGTTGATAGAGGCTTGCCCCAAAACTGATACTCTCCAGATTTCTCGTGTAAAGCATTCTGCTAGAGAAGAAGGGGAGTATACGTTAGAAGTCTTAAGTTCAGGTTGGTATTAGCCAGCCTGAGCATGCAGAAAGGAGCAGTTATGTCTGCATTTGCTTTTTTTGGTGCACTCGAAATTGGCTTGATTTATGGCCTAGTCGCTCTGGGTGTGTATCTTACGTTCCGTGTTCTCGATTTCCCCGATTTGAGTGTGGATGGCAGCTTTCCAATGGGAGCGGCGGTGGCTGCAACGGCGATTGTCGCAGGTATTAATCCTTGGCTTGCGACAATAATGGCGATGATAGCTGGTAGTATGACGGGGTGGGTAACCGCTTTTCTGGCTGTTCGGTGTGGTATTTTACACCTGTTAGCTTCCATTCTTACCATGATCGCTGCATTTTCAATTAATATTCGTATTATGGGCAAACCTAATATGGCGTTGCTTGGAGAGGATACGATTCTCACTCCGTTTGAAGCATTGGGCGATGCGATGTTTATTCGCCCTCTGGTTGTTGGGGCCTTAGTTCTTCTGTCCGCTTTCTTTGTCATTCGCCTGCTGAACAGCGACTTTGGTCTTGGTTTACGAGCCACGGGTGTGAATGCGCGTATGGTTTCTGCGCAAGGGGCGAGCACTGGCTTTTATACCTACTTTGGCTTGGCTTTATCCAACGGGTTTGTGGGATTCGCAGGCGCGTTGTTTGCACAAACGAACAGCTTTGCGGATGTGACCTCTGGCGTGGGCACCATTGTCGTTGGTTTGGCAGCTGTGATTTTGGGGCAGACCCTTATTCCCGGGCGCAAGATTTGGGTTGCGGTGTTTGCGGTCATCATCGGTTCGGTACTTTATCGCCTTGCAGTAGCTTTCGCTTTGAGTTCTGGCATGTTTGGTTTACAAGCTTCAGACCTCAACCTTGTTACCGCAGTATTGGTGGCTGTGGCGCTTATTGCTCCAAAGCTAAAACAGAGCATGAGAGCGAAACAACGCGTTACTGATGCTAAACAAGCGGCATCAAAAAATGGTTCTGGGGAGGCATTATGATCGAACTAAATAATATTCAGGTCACGTTCAACCCTGGGACGATTTTGGAAAATCGTGCATTGAAAGGCGTCTCTTTAGAGGTTCCAGATCATCAATTTCTTACCGTGATTGGTTCTAATGGCGCAGGAAAATCGACGTTGCTTGGTGCGGTGACAGGTGAGACGCCGATGATAGGTGGTCAGGTTATCATTGACGGCAAAGACGTCACCAAGCAGACGGTTGCCCAACGTGCGACGCAATGCGCCCGAGTGTTTCAAGATCCATTGGCCGGGACTTGTGGTGAACTTACGATAGAAGAGAACATGGCTCTAGCGCACATGCGTGGTAAAAAACGCAGCTGGGGGTTGGCGCTCTCTACTAAACGTCGCAAGCTGTTCCAAGAGCGAATTAGCATCCTCGGTCTTGGTTTAGAAGACCGCTTGGGCGATAGCATTGGGTTGCTGTCTGGTGGACAACGACAAGCCGTTAGCCTTGTGATGGCGACGTTATCGGAGAGTAAGCTGTTATTGCTTGATGAACACACGGCTGCGCTTGATCCTCGTATGGCGGCGTTTGTTATCGACTTAACTAAACGTATTGTCGATGAGTTCGATTTAACAGTGATGATGGTGACGCATTCGATGAAAGACGCATTAGCATGTGGCGATAGGACCGTAATGCTTCACCAAGGTGAAATTGTGCTTGATGTGGCTGGAGAGCAGCGCGCTAACATGCAAGTACCAGACTTGTTGGATATGTTCTCCAAAGTGCGTGGTGAAGAGCTGGCAGATGACAGTCTCTTGTTGAACTAAGCGGTATCCGACAAGTCACTACGCCTACTAAGTGTGATCCTCCTTGGGAAAATTGGCTGATATGTCAACTCGCAAGGAGGATTTCTTGTCTCTAATTCTTCAATAACATAGTGGCATATCCGATGACGAGGAGTGCCCATAATGAACCTGCCATTTATTTTTCATAGTCAAACTATTGATGGTTTAGCTTTTAATGACGAGCAAGTTACAGTCAGACTGAAAACCGAGACATTGGATTTTGATTCCGTCTATGTGCGTATTGAGCCGGACAATGAAGAATATCTGGTCGATATGGCTCAAGTAGGAACAGCTGGTGAATTATTACTATGGGAGGCATCGTTTCGACCAAATCAAGATCGAGATGTCACACATTATGTGTTTAAGCTCCTCAAAGACGGACAACAATACTGGCTCGATGCACGAGGCGTACAAAAGCGTATTCCACCCAAAGAGTTCCACTTTAAGTTGAATGTAGAGCATCAACCACCAAGCTGGGTCCAAGAGCAAGTTTTCTATCAAATCTTTCCTGACCGTTTTTCTGCTAGTAAAAGTGAGTCTGATATTCGCCACGCTTATGCTCAGTATGATTCTGCATCGATCGTCAAGGCGTGGGGAGATGCGGTAGGCTCTCACCAAAATACCGGGGCACGTGAATTCTTTGGCGGCGACCTCAAAGGTGTGGAGCAAAAGTTGGACTATCTTGAACAGCTCGGCGTTACTGCGCTTTATTTTAATCCGATCTTTTCTTCACCAAGTAATCATAAATACGACACCACTGATTACTTCACTGTTGACCCTATGTTCGGCACCAACGATCAGTTTGCTGAACTGTGTGAGAAAATCCGTGGTAAGAATATGAAGATTGTCTTAGACGCGGTGTTTAACCACACGTCAGTGCATCATCCTTGGTTTGATATCCAACAAAAAGGAGAAGGAGCATATGGCAATCCGCAGTCAAAGCTCCGTGATTACTACTTTTTCGAAGGCGAAACCAATCACTACATTGGTTGGAAAGGCATTGGTAACTTACCGGTTCTGAACTTCGAAAATGAACAGGTGCGCGACTACATCTACCAAAGTGAAGATTCTGTCATCAAGTATTGGCTGAAGCCACCGTACTTGGTTGATGGCTGGCGGTTTGATGTAATCCATATGCTTGGCGAAGGGGACGGCGCGAAAAACAATGCTCATTATGTGGCAGCGTTTCGTCATGCAACTAAGTCAGTAAACCCGAATGCTTATGTGTTAGGTGAGCACTTTTTTGAAGCAACGCAGTGGTTGCAAGGTGATCAAGAGGATGGGGCGATGAACTACTACGGTTTTGCTCATCCAGTCCGAGCTTTTATCGCACGACAAGACATTATGTACGATCCAATCAACATTGATGGTTTGGAGTTTAAAGCATGGTTGGACGAAGCCAGAGCAAAAATCCCATTTTCGAATCAGCTATCGCAGCTAAATCAACTCGATAGTCACGATACTGCTCGGTTTATCACATTGGTTGATGGTGATAAGCGTAAAATGAACATCGCGCTAGCAATGCTTATGACTTACGTTGGCACGCCTTGTATTTACTATGGGAGTGAAGTCGGTCTAGAAGGAGGGCTAGACCCGGATAATCGTCGTTGTTTTCCTTGGAATGAAATTGAAAGTTCACAATGGCTATCGCTTTACCAACAATGGATCAAGATACGTAAACAATGTAAGCCTTTACAGTCGGGCTGTATTCAATGGCTGCATTGCACTAACAACCAGTTGGCGTACGCACGTGTACTGGGTCGTGAAGCAGTCGTTGTTATGATTAATCTCAGTGGTAATGAATGTTCAATCGATTTACCTATGTGGCAACTGGGCTTGGAGGTTAGCCAAGTTATATCGTTGTTAGATGACACAGAACAGGTTGATTATAAAGGTCATATCTCTGTCAATATGTCGGCACAGAGCTGCAAATTATGGCGACTAAAGTGACACCACACTCTATATTGATTAAACTCCTTTAATATATAAACGGTCTCAAACAGCGCGCACACATTTGTTTGGTCTCTTGTTATCTGGTGCTGCATTGCATGCGTCACCAGATAACGAGTATCAATTTAATAGCAGTCATAAGAGACTATTGACCTTTCATATGCATGGTACTCAATGGTAAACCAAAGGCGATTTAGCCTCTCATTTGTCATCTTTTTTCCTCTGGCGTTATTTGTAGTGGTTTTACTCGTGACAACGAAAAATTACTATGATGCGGTTAACCGCTATATCGATTCTGAGTATTCGCGTATCGAGCGTGCAATGTCTCGCGGTATTAAAGTACTCACGGCTTTAGATTACAGCTTCACCAACTATACCAATTACGCTAACCCACTGTTTGAAGAACATAATTCTTTAGTCAAAGAAGGGCTTTGTTATCTTTGGCCTATAGATGTGTTATTACTCGAAAGTGTTTATAGTGAAGGGTTACCTGCGGTTGACCTTGATTATATGATCGTAGGGGATGAAAGCTTATGTCAGCAAGGTTCAACGATTAACCAGTTAGCTGAACAAAAGGCGGGTTTTGCGCCGTCATTGTCATTTCTGCACGATATTGAATCGCACATTGTTGGAATCCATTACATTGACAAGCGCGGTTACGTTATCTCCTCACCCGATACCTACGCAAAAAATTTCACTAGAGAGCTTTTGTCAACGCTAAAAGCCCGACCTTTTTGGCAAAAAACCGCGCAAGATAAAGTGAACATTACCTTGGCTGGACCAGGGCCTGTGTTGGACTCGATGGAAGGTCAAGTCATTAGTATGACGGTACCCGTCTATGAGAAAGGAGAACATCAAGGTGTTTTGTCTATTGATTTCGACATCAATACGCTCATGGCTTCGTCGCTAGGTCTTGTTGGTCAGTTTCATTTGGTTTCCAATTTACAATCCATTCCTTCAAACAGTACACGAATCAAACCAGTCGAATTAGAGCGATTGAGTGCGAATCACAGCATGTACTACGAGTACAACCTTTGGGATGAAGCTAAGAACCTAGCGGTTTTTGAAAAATACAGCCTTATTGTCGCACTATTTATTTACGTGCTGAGTACCGTCGTCTTGTTCTATGTGAATATGCATAGCGAGCGACGTTACTTTAAAGAACTGGCAGCAAGAGACCCAATGACCAGCTTATTGAATCGTCGAGGTATGCAAACCGTGTGGCGTAATAAGATGACAAAAAAACAGGTTGCTTTAGCAGTGTTCGATATTGATAACTTCAAGAAGATCAACGACACCTATGGTCATGATGTCGGTGATTCTGCAATTCAGCTTGTTGCAAAATGTATACGTGAAAATATTCGCCATACCGATGTTGCCTCAAGGTTTGGTGGCGAAGAGTTCGTTTTAGCTATTTATGACGAAGATTCAGAAGGCATTAAACTCATTTTAGACAGAGTAAAAAAAGCCATAGATGAGCGCTCGATACGCGTAACGAAAGAAGGCTTTACGATCTCTGGCGGTGTGGTGTTTAGTAAAGAGAGCCGAGTAGAAAACTTTGATGAATTGTTTAAAGCGGCGGATGAAAAGTTATATCAAGCCAAAAGTACCGGCAAAAATAAGATCTGTTACTAGGATTTAGGTACAAAAAAGGACGAGATATTCGTTCTTTTTTGTGTTCGGGAATTATGCAACCTGAGAGTTTAAGTCATCGCGGTAGCGTTGAATATGCTCAACAATTGGTGCGGCTTTGTTGAACGTTCTGATTTCTCTAAATAGGTCTTTTGCTTCAGGATAAGCTTGACGTAAGTAAGAGAACCATTGTTTTACGCGGTTTGGGTAATACAAGCCTTTATCGCCTTTCATCTCAAACTTGGAGTAATAGATGAGCAACTCAACCACCTCGGGCCATGACATTGGCTGGTGGTTATGTTTTACCATATTGCCTAAGTTAGGGATATTGAAAGCGCCTCGGCACACCATCAAAGAGCTAACGCCAGTCGTTTCAATGCAACGTTGACCGTCTTCATAATTCCAAATTTCGCCATTCGCAATCAGTGGGATATCAAAACGTTCACGAATTTGGTTGATGTAATCCCATTTTATCTCAGAAGCTTTATAACCACCTTGTTTAGTACGTGCGTGTACGGTCAGTTCATTTGCGCCAGCAGACTGAATGGCATCGACAATTTCAAAGCAATCTTCAGGGTTCTCCCAGCCAAGACGAATTTTTGCAGTTACGGGAATGGCTTCTGGAACGGCTTCTCGACAAGCTTTAACCACACGGTGAATGAGCTCTGGATGTTGGAGTAGCGCTGCTCCACCTTTACTTTTGTTGACCATTTTGGCTGGGCAACCAAAGTTTATATCAATACCTCTGGCGCCAAGGTTTGCCGCTTTAATTGCGTTCTCAGCCATCCAGTTCGGTTCTTGTCCCAACAATTGCACATGTACTGGCACACCAGATGCAGTCTGAGAACCTTGCAACAGCTCTGGGCATAAACGGTGAAACACATGATCGGGTAATAGCTGGTCGATTACGCGAACAAACTCCGTAACACACAGGTCATAGTCGTTTATCTCGGTCAGGATTTGGCGCATCAAATGATCTAAAACGCCTTCCATTGGGCCTAGTACAACTTGCATAGCTTGCCTAATACAGTTTGGTGGTAAAAAGGAGGGCGATTGTAGCGATGTAAGTTAAGTTTGTCATTAAAAGAGTCGAAGCGCCCAATGCAGTCAAACACACAACGTTAGGTTACGTGCTTTTGAGCTCTGAGGTATAATGCCGCCAAATTTATGGGAAACCAGATGTCATGCAATACACATTGATTGAAAAAGGTGAAGTTCACGTCGATGAATCTTGCCTATTTATCGAAGGCGCAGTGTTAGCTGCGAATCTGACGACAAAACCACTCGCTCCTGAAAAGTGGTTAGAGCCGCTATTAGGTGAGGGATTCAAAGCGATTCAACCAGCTGTGGAAGAGCAAATTCACAAGCAGCATAACCGAATTCAACGAAACGAATATTCCGTGCTAGAGCTAACAGGCAAAGAACCTGAACAACTTGCTGATTTTGCCGAAGGCTTTATGTCTGTTTGGCCAATGATTGAAGAACAGTGGCAAGACGTTGAGCTCAATGATGGATTACAGCGTATGCTGCAAGCATTACTGACCACTTTGATGCTGGCGATCGATGAGCCAGCAACGCAGCAACAGATGCGTGACGCAGGTATTGAAACGCCACCGGCCCTGACAGATTTAGTCGACCAGCTTGATTTAATGGTCGGTGAAGTCGCGCTGGGCGCGGATGAGTTGATGGTAGGCAATAAAGCTCAAAGCCTAAACCCATTCAAAGGTATCGGGCGCAATGATCCCTGTCCTTGTGAGAGCGGAAAAAAATTCAAGCAGTGCTGTGGTCAATCACGCGGCTAAGTCGAATCGCCGCGCTATCCACTTAACAAAAAGCCGACCAGATGGTCGGCTTTTTGTTAATTTTTACGCGTCAGTAGGATTAACGAATTGGATTAACGCGTTTTGCAGGGAAGAATTGTGCAATTACAATTAATGCCAAAGCGATTAAATTGCCTGCAAAAATTACGACTAACCATTGTGGCATTGATAAATCAAGGAACTGCCATACAACCTTAGAGCAATCACCATATGCTTCAAACATCCAAGGAACCCACTGATTGAGCTGAGCCCAGCTAGGGAATGTGACGAATAAATCGCAAGTCGCGAATGGTGATGGATTAAACTGGTAGTCAACGTGCTGCATTGCAAGTAACAAACCCTTGTAAGCACTTAATCCCCAGCCTATCAAACCTAGCCAGCGGAAAATTGGGTTCTTGGGTGCCAATATACCAACCATTGCAGCGACGCCCACTCCCATCATCGCGACTCTTTCATAAATACACATGACACATGGTGCAAGCATCATGACGTGCTGAAAATAGAGGGCACATGCTTCAAAGAAAACGACGAATAGCAGAAGCAGTAGCCACGATAAACGTCCCTTTGAAAACTGGTTAAGTGAATTTAAAATAGTCACGTTTTTGTTCCTGTCTGAAATAGAAAAAGCTCTGAATACTCAGAGCTTTTTATCGTGGATAAGTTTCCTAATCAACTCAAATTTTAGTGACCACCGGATACTACGGGAGTCAGATCACCACTATGAGGTAAAATCCAACCAGCTTCGTAGAAAGAAGCTGTTGCAGGCTCTAGGAAGAACATGATTCCCATCAGACCGACAATCGCAAGAACGACGGTGTAAGGCAGCGCCATGATAACCATTCGACCGTAAGACAGACGAATTAATGGAGCGAGAGCCGATGTGAGTAAGAATAGGAATGCCGCTTGACCGTTTGGCGTTGCAACAGAAGGCAGGTTAGTACCAGTATTGATTGCCACCGCCAGTAAGTCGAACTGATCACGAGTAATGAGGCCCTCAATGAGTGCAGTTTTTACTTCATTGATGTAAACCGTACCAACGAACACGTTATCCGACACCATAGATAATAAGCCATTCGCCACATAGAACAGAGCTAGCTGAGTACCTTTATCTTCAACGGCAAGCACCGCATCGATGACTGGTTTAAACAGCTCTTGATCAATGATTACAGCAACGATCGAGAAAAATACAGCAAGCAGTGCAGTGAAGGGCAGGGCCTCTTCAAACGCTTTCCCCATGGAGTGCTCTTCAATGACACCAGTAAATGCGGTCGCTAAAATGATCACAGAAAGGCCAATTAAGCCGACAGCCGCTAAGTGCAAAGCGAGTGCAACGATCAACCAAACCGCAATAAGACCTTGAACCCAGAGTTTTGCGACATCTTGATTTGTTCGCGTTTTACGCTCTTCACGGTCAAAATCGACGAGGATCTGACGAACGTTATTAGGAAGCTTCGCGCCGTAGCCAAACACTTTAAGCTTTTCAACTAAAGCACAAGTGATGAGACCACAGAAAAATACAGGTAGTGTCACTGGAGACATACGGATTAGGAATTCACCAAATAACCAACCCGCTTGGTCTGCAATAATTAAGTTTTGAGGTTCACCAACCATCGTGGTTACGCCACCTAAGGCAGTACCTACACCAGCATGCATCAACAAAGAGCGCAAAAAGGCACGATAGTTTTCTAGGTCATCACGCGTTAGTTCAGTGATCGTGTCATCTTGTGTATGGTCATGGTCACCGATAGGGTTACCAGACGCTACTTTGTGATAGATAGAGTAAAAGCCGATCGCCACGCTGATAACAACGGCGATAACCGTCAAGGCATCCAAAAATGCAGATAAAAATGCCGCAGCAAAGCAGAACGCGAGTGATAGAAGGGTTTTAGAGCGAATGCCAAGTAAAATTTTGGTAAAAATGAACAGCAACAGCTGCTTCATGAAGTAGATGCCCGCAACCATAAATACCAGAAGTAGCAGTACTTCGATATTTGCTACTAATTCGTGCTTAACTTGCGCAGGGCTAGTCATGCCGATAGCAATGGCTTCAATAGCAAGTAAACCGCCAGGTTGTAATGGGTAGCATTTTAATGCCATTGCTAGCGTGAAAATAAATTCAGCGACCAACAACCATCCAGCTACAAATGGGTTTATTAGGAAGAATACAATCGGGTTAATTATTAAGAAGGCTATAATGGCAACTTTGTACCAATCAGGCGCTTTACCAAGGAAGTTCTTGATAAAAGCGTTTCCGAGCGATATCGGCATGATAATTCTCTTTATAACAAAATTATGAATAGACACTACAATAGTGCTTAAGTATCTGTTTGTTAGACTTATTAACTAGTCTTTAAAAACAATAACTTAGTAAAACAACAATCCTTTGTTTATTGTAGTCTTGCCAAGTTACTTCCCCTGAACTCAAGCACCGCTCACTTTCGACCGCAAACTCTACACTCAGGCATTTATTAGTCAATAACAAAACGTGATGCTACCGACTAAAATGACTTTTTAAATGTAATAACGCGATCAAAACGGCGTTACTATACCATGAAAGTATTAAAAAAATCCTCTTGGATTTTAAATGACGGTCAGTGACGAGAAAAGGCAAATTAAGAAAGAATATTAACTGTGATATACAAAGTAATTTTTCATATTTTGAATATAAAAATGTGACACGGTTGTCTTTATTTCTCCGAGATTTGTGAGCTGTTTAATTAAATGAAAATTCATATTTTACTGCTTTCGCTCGCATGTTAGAGCCTCTTAAATTGACACAACATATAGAGTATTAACTCTATGTTATGGAGTCGTTTTCACTATTGATCGTAAATTTTCTCAAACCGCTAAGTAGTGGTATGATGAGTAGTATCGACCCTCAGAAATCAATATTGGATAAAAAGTAGAATGGTCATAAAGGCGAAAAGCCCTGCGGGATTCGCAGAAAAATATATTATCGAGAGCATTTGGAACGGCCGTTTTCCTCCAGGCTCAATTTTACCTGCTGAGCGCGAGCTGTCCGAACTGATTGGTGTTACTCGAACGACTTTAAGAGAGGTTCTTCAACGACTAGCCCGTGATGGATGGCTGACTATCCAGCACGGCAAACCTACGAAAGTTAACCAATTTATGGAGACCTCTGGTCTGCATATTTTGGATACTTTAATGACGCTAGACGTTGATAATGCGACAAACATTGTAGAAGATCTGCTTGCGGCACGTACTAACATCAGTCCTATCTTTATGCGCTATGCATTTAAAGCGAACAAAGAGAGCTCTGAGCGTACAATTAAGAACGTAATCGAATCTTGTGAAGCTTTAATGAATGCGGCTTCCTGGGACGAATTCATCGCTTCCTCGCCGTATGCCGAAAAAGTTCTGCAGAATGTGAAAGAAGATAACGAGAAAGATGAAGCGAAGCGTCAAGAAATCTTGATTGCTAAAACGTTCAACTTTTACGATTATATGCTTTTCCAGCGCCTAGCATTCCATTCAGGAAATCAAATTTACGGTTTGATCTTTAATGGTTTGAAGAAGCTCTACGATCGTGTCGGTAGCTACTACTTCTCAAATCCAGCTTCTCGTGAGCTAGCTCTGAAGTTTTACCATCAATTGCTCGAAACTTGTGAAAGTGGCCAGCGTGAGCAACTACCAGTAGTGATTCGTCATTATGGTATGGAAAGTGCGTTGATCTGGAACGAAATGAAAAAGCAATTACCAACGAACTTCACGGAAGACGACAGCTAAGCGCTGACAAGTTGAATAAACGAAAACCGCAGTGCCTTAGGCCTGCGGTTTTTTTGTTTTTATTTATAAGTCGGCGACGGACCTAGCACCAATAATAAGGCATGGAACGTTTATCCTGCTAGCGAGAGTCTGGGTAACGGTAGATATAATGACTCTACGACATCTGAAAGGACATGGTCGTAAGTATTGAAGATGGTCAATGACAAGTCCGATGTGACGCCATAAAGCTCTGCTTCTGTTAAGTCGACATGACTCCCTGTCACGTATTCATTTAGCGTCTGTATTGAGCGCGTGGAAGCAGGAGAGGTAATGCTAAGTGGAGCGATAACCGCTAGTTGGTTTAGCTTACGCATCATGACCGATGCATAGTTTTTGAAACGCTCATTTCCGCCTTGTTCTCCTAAATCTTGAATGCTGATTCGTAACTGAGTCAGGGTCTCCAAGCTATCCATAATGTTTTGCCAGTTCATGTGATACTCATTATGCAAGTCATCTCTTTGCTCAACCGCTAGCCATGCGATGGTTACTTCATCCATCAAGAACAAGCAATGACGAATCAACTTACCATGCTCCATCTGGTTTCTTGCAACACTATGGTCATCCCATTGTTCAAGTAGTTTCCCTACTTTAATCTGTAATACGCGATACATGGGTTTGTTTTCAAACCGTGAGGTTTCGACTAAAAGATGAAGCTTGTTGGTGAGATCGTTATGAAGGACTTCTAATTCTTGTTCGTTATTTTGTTGAAATTGAAGTGAGTAGTGCGTCGCAGCTCGATGGCGTCTCAGCAGATGAACAACATCTCGCAATAATGTTAACAGCTGATATTTACGCGCGTGTTGCTGCTCTCGTTTAGAAGATAAGTGATATATTCCGGCTAAAATAGCGATAGATAATAATGTGGAAATCAAAACAAACATAACCAACTCCTTGTTAGTGTTTGGACCTAGCAAGGAAGATTGCAGTTTTGATGCCACTAATTAAATTCTATTAAAACAGTAATTTAGGATTGTGATGGGAGAGGTGCTGTACAAGTTTGGTGCACAAATTCCCCAAAAGTGTGAATTCAGTCAAAAAAGTCCCCGCTGAACTGGCGAGGACTTTTTAAATTTGATTGTAAAGCTACAACTTACATTACACGCATCCCTGGTTGAGCGCCTTCGTGTGGCTCAAGGATCCACAGGTCGCTACCACCAGGGCCTGCCGCTAGGATCATACCTTCAGACATACCAAACTTCATCTTACGAGGTTTTAGGTTTGCTACCATTACTGTTAGCTTGCCTTCTAGCTCTTCAGGTTTGTAAGCTGACTTGATGCCAGAGAATACCTGACGAGTTTCACCACCGATGTCCAATTGGAACTTAAGCAGTTTGTTGGCTTTTGGTACTTCTTCACAAGAGATGATGCGAGCGATACGCATATCTACTGCGGCAAAAGCATCGAACTCAATCTCTTCAGCGATTGGTTCTTTGTCTAGCTCGGTTTGGCTAGCCTTGTTCTTTTCCGCTTCAGCTTTCTCTTTCGCCGCCATTTCTGCCGCCGCATCTTCTTTAGACGCTTCGATCATCGCTTCAACATTCTTCGGATCGATACGGTTGAACAGTGCTTTGAACTTAGTGATCTCGTGGCCTGTTAGTGGAGCAGCGATGTTTTCCCAAGTTAGCTCTTGGTTTAGAAACGCTTCAGTACGCGCAGCTAGCGATGGCATTACTGGTTTCAGGTAAGTCATCAGTACGCGGAACAGGTTGATACCGACAGAACAGATGTCTTGTAGTTCCTGATCTTTGCCTTCTTCTTTTGCTACAACCCACGGTGCTTTTTCATCAACGTATTGGTTAGCTTTGTCTGCCAATGCCGTGATTTCACGGATTGCACGACCAAACTCACGCGTTTCGTAAAGCTCAGCGATACGGTCAGCAGCAGCAACAAATTCGTTGTAAAGTTCAGGCTCTGCAAAGTTGTCAGACAGTTTGCCTTCAAAACGTTTCGCGATGAAACCTGCGTTACGAGATGCCAGGTTAACGATCTTGTTAACAACGTCAGCGTTTACGCGCTGAGTGAAGTCTTCAAGGTTAAGATCTAGATCATCGATACGGCTGTTTAGCTTCGCAGCGTAGTAGTAACGTAGACACTCAGGGTCTAGGTGCTCTAGGTAAGTGCTTGCTTTTACGAACGTACCTTTAGACTTCGACATTTTCGCGCCGTTTACGGTTACGTAACCGTGTACGAATACGTTGTTTGGTTTACGGAAGCCGGAACCTTCTAGCATTGCTGGCCAGAATAGGCTGTGGAAGTAAACGATGTCTTTACCGATGAAGTGGTACAGTTCTGCTGAGCTGTCTTTCTTCCAGTACTCGTCGAAATCTAGGTCGTCGCGCTTGTCACATAGGTTTTTGAAAGAGCCCATGTAGCCGATAGGCGCGTCTAGCCATACGTAGAAGAATTTGTTCTTCTCACCAGGGATCTCGAAGCCAAAGTATGGTGCATCACGTGAGATATCCCATTGCTGCAAGCCAGATTCGAACCATTCTTGCATTTTGTTCGCTGTTTCAGCTTGTAGCGAGCCAGAGCGAGTCCACTCTTTTAGCATGCTTTCAAACTGAGGCAGGTCGAAGAAGAAGTGCTCTGAATCTTTCATTACTGGCGTCGCACCAGAAACCGCAGATTTAGGATTGATCAGTTCTGTTGGGCTGTAAGTCTCACCACAGTTGTCACAGTTGTCACCGTACTGGTCTTCAGACTTACATTTTGGACAGGTACCTTTTACGAAACGGTCCGGTAAGAACATCTCTTTTTCTGGATCGAACAGCTGAGAGATAGTGCGGCTAGAGATAAAGCCATTTTTCTTCAACTCAAGATAAATGTGTGACGCTAGCTCACGGTTCTCATCTGAGTGTGTGCTGTGGTAGTTATCAAAGCTGATATCAAATCCAGCGAAGTCTTTTTGGTGCTCTTCGCTAACTGCGGCAATCATTTCTTCAGGAGTAATACCCATCTGTTGCGCTTTAAGCATGATTGGCGTGCCGTGAGCATCGTCAGCACAGATGAAGTTTACAGTGTTGCCGCGTAGGCGTTGGTAACGAACCCAAATGTCCGCTTGGATATGCTCAAGCATATGACCAAGGTGGATCGAACCGTTAGCGTACGGAAGGGCACAAGTTACCAGCATTTTCCTTGACGGAAAGTTTTTTGGATCGTTTGCCATACTTAATATTCGCTTTTCTTGATAGGTATAAATAAATTTTGATGGATAATACTACCCCATGAACTGACTAACTCCAAGGTGTCAAACTGCGGAATGCCTTAGTTTTTTTGGGGTTCTGGTTGAGCCTGGACGGTGGTAGCATGACATCTAAAAGGAGGGCTTATGCATCAGTTCACTTCAAAACAAGATTTTTGTCACTGGTTTAACCAATTCCAACATCCACAGTTGGTGGAAAACTGGGCAGATATTCATGGCGCAATTTCGATTACGACACAGGGTTCTATTGATATAACGTTGTCATTCGCAAGTAATGAGCTTCAAACCGTACTGCATGACTGGATCAAACAGCAGCAAGCCTCGGGTAAAGTATCTGAATTCCCATTTAATATTCGCCTTGGAGTTAAAGCTTTAGAAACTCAAGTGGCTAACTCGGTTAAGGGTGTTAAGAACATCATTGCCGTCAGTTCTGCGAAAGGTGGCGTTGGTAAATCTACTACCGCAGTTAACTTAGCGTTGGCAATTGCTCAATCTGGGGCGAAAGTGGGATTGTTGGATGCAGATATCTATGGTCCGTCTGTACCTATGATGTTGGGGCAAGAAGATGCTAAACCAGAAGTTCGTGATGGCAAGTGGATGGAACCCATTTTTGCTCACGGCATCTATACTCATTCTATCGGTTATTTGGTGGATAAATCAGAAGCGGCGATATGGCGCGGTCCAATGGCTTCAAAAGCGTTGTCGCAGTTATTAACTGAAACAGATTGGCCAGATTTGGATTATTTGGTGATTGATATGCCGCCAGGTACGGGGGATATTCAATTGACGCTGTCACAACAAATTCCGGTAACAGGTAGCGTGTTAGTCACAACACCGCAAGATTTAGCCCTTGCCGATGCAAGGAAGGGAGCGGCAATGTTTAACAAAGTCCATGTCCCGGTTATTGGTGTTGTGGAAAACATGAGTTATCACATTTGTAGTCAATGTGGCGCGAAAGAGCATATTTTTGGTATGGGCGGAGCTGAAAAAATGTCGCAAGAATTTGGCTTAGCATTGTTAGGACAAATTCCGCTTCATATCTCTATGAGAGAAGATATTGACGCTGGCGTGCCAACGGTAGCAAGACGCCCAGAAAGTGAGCATGCAGGGTATTATAAGCAACTTGCCGATCGCGTATGTAGCACGATGTTTTGGCAAGGCAAAGCAAAACCAGATGCGATTAGCTTTACAATGGTGAACTAAGTTTACTATGCCTGTTGGTTGATAATTGCACATTTTAACGTTTGCTCGGAGGTTAATCCTCTGAGCAGGCAGAAACTTATGACTAAACCCTAATTCCAACTAGTAACTATGGGGTGAACTCCCTATAATCAGGCAGTTTATCTTTTTATGTGACTAGAAATCATCATCGGGTGCAAACTAATGTCTGATAATAATCAATGCGTCATCGTAGGTATTGCTGGCGCTTCTGCTTCTGGAAAAAGTCTGATCGCGAGCACTATTTATAATGAGCTTCGCGCGAAAGTAGGCGATCATCAAATCGGTGTCATCACGGAAGATTGCTACTACAACGACCAAAGCCACCTAAGCATGGAAGAGCGAGTAAAGACGAACTACGATCACCCGAGTGCGTTGGACCACGACCTACTGTGTGAGCACCTAGAAAAATTGGTACGTGGTGAAGCAGTAGAAGTGCCTGAGTACAGCTACACTGAGCACACAAGAACAATTAACACCACCACAATGACACCTAAAAAGGTGATCATTCTAGAAGGTATCCTTCTTCTTACAGACCCTCGTCTTCGTGATTTGATGCATGCGACAGTATTTATGGACACACCGTTAGATATTTGCTTGCTTCGCCGTGTTAAGCGTGATGTGGAAGAACGAGGCCGAACTATGGAATCTGTTCTTAAGCAATACCAACAAACAGTACGTCCGATGTTCATGCAGTTTATCGAACCTTCTAAGCAATATGCGGACATTATTGTTCCTCGCGGTGGTAAAAACCGTATCGCAATTGATGTATTAAAAGCTCACATTGCAAGACTTTTGAAAGCTTAAGCCTATAGACGGCTATATCGCTTTATTTTTAGGAGAAGAAGTGGCACCTTAAGTGCCACTTCTTTTTTTGTTTTTAAATTAGTCAGTTGCAGGTTAAAACCAGACACTTTTCACGCTTTTGTGGAACTGTCAGCGGTAAATGGAGTCTGCGCTTATAATTGTAAAAACACTCGAGCAAGGAAAAACAAATGAAGAAACTGCTCTTAATTCTAGCAATACCGATTGTGGTCATTTTGGTCGCAATTTTAGCGTTAACCATCTTCGTCAATCCGAATCAGTTTAAACCCCTTATTGTTGAGCAAGCGCAAAAGCAAACGGGATTAGAGTTGGTGATTGAAGGGGATATCAGTTGGCAATTTTTCCCATCGATTGGCTTTGAGTTGGGACATACAGAATTGCGAAATCCACAAGGCTTTAGTAAACCCAATTTATTCAAAGTTGATACCGTTGGTGTAGACATCTCTGTTATGCCACTTTTTAGTCAACAGCTTGAAATTGGAAACGTCACGCTTGATGGTGCTGAGTTCTACATTGAAACCAAGAAAGATGGCAGCAAGAATATTGATGCATTGACGAAAGCCCAAACACAACAAGCAGAACAAGAGAGCAATGCTGCGCCTACGCAAAATGGTGAAACGCAAACTTCTGGTTCTGATTGGAGTATTAATCTTGCTGGCGTTACGGTTTCTAACGGTTCATTAGAAATGCAGGATAAGCAAGCCGGTAGTTACACCAAACTCTATGATATTTCATTAAACCTTTCCGAATTCGCTTTTGACAACTGGACAACGGCTGATTTTGGCGTGAAGGGCGAAATGAACGACCAAAAGTTCACCGCGAAAGGTCAGGCAGACTTTAAGCTAGAAAAAGGTTTGGCAAACTACGCGCTAAAGAACATCAACTTTGATGCGACATACTCTGACCCTGCCAATAAAATTGAATCGGCAACGATCGGTTTAGACACGTTTGAATTCGATAAAGTAAATAACCTGACTTATGCCATTAAGGGTGACGCTGGTGGTATGAAGTTAGATATGCAGGGTGCTGGTCAACTTAGCGTGGACAAGGCTATCAGCAAAGTACAGTTGGATAAGTTAACTCTTAAATCGACTTTTGAGGGTGATGCTTTACCTCAGTCCCCGATGAAAGTCGACATGGTGTCTGATCTGTCTTTCGACCTAACGAAAAACCATCTGAGTTTTGTTCTAGAGAAGTTAACAGCGAATGCTATCGCCCTAGATGGTAAGGCAGATGTGACACTCGGTGATATTCCTAAAGTACGCTTTGCTCTCCATAGCCCCAATATCGATCTTGATGAGTTCTTAGGGTTAGATAAGCAAGCTGCCGAAGGTAATAAGCCTGCTTCTGGTGGCGAGAGTGCTCCTGCCGGACCTGAGGTTGAGCCTGATTTGTCTGCGTTGAAAGCGTTAGATGTAAAGGGTGACATTACCATCGACAAATTCAAAGCGGCAAATGCGAAGATGGAAGCGGTAAAAACGAGCTTCACTGTAAATCGTGGCGTGTTTGAGCTTACATCTTTTAGTTCGAAGTTGTACCAAGGCTCAATCTCAGCGACAGCGAAGTTAGATGCACGCCAATCACCAGCGACTTACAGCGTTAAAAAGTCAATCAAAGGCGTGAAAGTTCAACCGCTACTTATAGACGTTGCTGAAAACGACAAACTTGAAGGGACAGGTAACATTGATGTGAATGTTACAGGTAAGAGTCTCACGCCTACCGGTATCAAGAAGAATCTATCTGGTACGGTTGTTATCAATTTTGCTGACGGTGCGGTGAATGGCATCAACGTTGCTCAGTTGATTCGTGAAAACTATGCGAAATTTAAAGGGCAAAAAGTTGAAGGCACCAATGAAGCTAAGAAAACAGACTTCAGTGCGATGACGGCGACATTGAAACTCAACAAAGGTGTTGTATCAACGGATAATATGCAAGCTCAGTCTCCATTGTTACGTGTTCGTGGTAAAGGTACCGCAAACTACATCAATGAAACAGTCGACTTTACTATCAGCACGTCAGTTGTAGGTAGCCTAGAAGGCCAGGGCGGTAAAGATATAGATGAGCTGAAAGACATCACGATTCCAATCAATGTGTCTGGTAAGTGGGCAGAACCTAAATTCAAGCTCGTATTCGATGATGTTCTGAAGCAGAAAGCTCAGAAAGAAATCGATCGTGGCGTAGAGAAGCTAACGGACAAAATCAAAGACGAGAAAACCAAAGATGCGGTCGATGGTTTATTGAAGAATCTTTTCAACTAACCGTGCGTGAAAATCAAAAGGGTTGGCATTTTGCCAACCCTTTTTAAATTACTCTGCGAGTGTTACCAATCGACGCCTTTGAGAGCTTTTACGCCAGATTCAAATGCGTGCTTTACATTTTTCACTTCAGAAACGGTATCGGCCATTTCAATCAGGGTTCGATGTGCGCCACGCCCAGTAATAATAACCGACTGCATTTTAGGTCTGTTGCTCAGTGCTTCGACCACTTCGTCTAAGTCGATGTAGCCGTAGCTCACCATATAAGTTAGCTCGTCAAACAAGATGACATCGATAGAGTCGTCTTGCAGCATGCGCTTACATTCTTGCCATACGCCTTGCGCAGCTTCGGTATCAGCGGCTTTGTTTTGAGTTTCCCACGTAAAGCCGGTTGCCATTACTTGGAATTCAACGCCGAGTTTCTCAAGTAGGTTGCGCTCACCGTTGTCCCAAGTACCTTTAATAAACTGCGCGACAGCACAATTCAAACCATGACCCACTGCGCGTGCGATCGTACCGAATCCTGATGTCGATTTACCTTTACCATTTCCGGTAATGATCAGTAGCAGACCTTTTTCCTCTTGAGCAGCAGCGATTTTTGCGTCTACCTGTTCTTTGACTTTTTGTTGGCGAGCTTTATGGCGTGCTTCTTTATTTTCTTCGATAGACATAATACTTCCTCAATTCCTTTTCGTGCTGTGTCCAAGCTAATTTGGGTTCATTGATTTATCTCGCTATGATAGACCAACATATCGTGAAGAAAAACCACCGATAATTCAGGGAATAAAATGAAGAAAATACTTGTTGTTTGTATGGGAAACATTTGTCGGTCACCAACTGGAGAGGCAGTGTTAAGAGCGAAAGCTCAAAAGCTAGGCGTTGAAGTAGAGGTTGATTCGGCAGGTACAATTGGCTACCACGCAGGAAACCGACCGGATTCAAGAGCGATGGCAGCAGGAAAGCAGCGAGGTTATTCTTTTAAAGGAATGCAAGCGCGCCGAGTCACCATTGATGACTTTGAAAAGTTTGACCTTATATTAGCCGCAGATAAAGCAAATTTGGCCGATTTATTGGATATCTGTCCGTTGAAGTATCGACACAAAGTATCGTTATTTTTAAGTCATTCTGGGTC
Source organism: Vibrio sp. Vb0888 (assembly GCF_033338835.1). Lineage (NCBI taxonomy): Bacteria > Pseudomonadati > Pseudomonadota > Gammaproteobacteria > Vibrionales > Vibrionaceae > Vibrio > Vibrio sp. Vb0888. The sequence continues at coordinate 175,767 of NZ_JAWOTL010000004.1, read as the reverse complement.
AGGTTACGACGAAGTCCCTGACCCATATTATGGTGGGGAAGATGGCTTTGAACTGGTGCTTGATTTAATCGAAGAGGCATCAGACGCAATTTTGAAGAAGCTATAATCGCCGTGCTTGAAGACAATAGAAAAAGGGATGAGCTCAGCTCATCCCTTTTTATTCGTGTTAACCCGCTAGTATGTCGGTTGCGACTTTGTAGCTTGGGTCTTCCTTCACGTTAATTTCAACCAAGCTGCCAGCTTTGTCCAAAAGTTTACGACAATCTGGGCTTAGGTGACGAAGGTGCAGCGTTTTACCTTGAGCATTGTAACGCTCAGCCAGTGTTTCAATGGCTTCAATTGCAGAGTGATCTGTCACGCGAGAGTCTGCAAAATCGACAATCACATCTTTTGGATCTTCAGGCGCGTTAAACAACTCCAGGAAGTTAGCCGCAGAGCCAAAGAAAATAGGGCCGTGAATCTTGTACTCTTTTGAACCTTCCTCGTTTAAGCACGTGTCGGCATAGATGTGCTTAGCGTGTTGCCATGCAAACATTAATGCAGAAACGATAACACCAACCGCTACGGCAACAGCAAGGTCAGTAAGAACAGTAACAACGGTCACAAGAACAATAACGAAGAAGTCTTGCTTCGGTACGCGGCGTGCTAGCTTAAATGTTGCCCATTCGAATGTACCAATGACAACCATGAACATCACACCAACCAGAGCAGCGAGTGGGATCATTTCAATTAGCGAAGAAGCGAATAAGATAAACATCAATAGAGCGATAGCCGCAACGATACCAGATAGACGGCCGCGACCACCTGAGTTTACGTTGATCATCGACTGACCAATCATCGCACAACCACCCATTGCGCCAAACACAGAACACGTCATGTTTGCCATACCTTGACCGATACATTCGCGGTTAGATTGACCACGAGTATTCGTCATCTCATCTAAAACTGTCAGTGTTAGTAGAGATTCAATTAGACCAATGGCCGCGAGAATGATCGCGTATGGAAGAATGATTTGTAGTGTCTCTAGTGTAAATGGTACCGCAGGAATAGAGAAGGTTGGTAGTGAACCTGCGAGTGTTGCAGCTTCATCACCAGACATTGTACGCAGGAAGTCAACAACAGTGCGAGTTTCCAGATCCAAGCCAACCACTAAAGCCGTCACCGTTACGATCGCAACAAGTGAAGAGGGTACAGCTGTTGTGATTTTTGGTAGAAAGTGAATGATTGCCATAGTCAGCGCAACCAAACCAAGCATTAGCAGCATCTGGTCTTGTGGTAGCCAAGTAAGCATGTCGTTGATGTCTGGCGCTTTAAACTGACCCAACTGAGCTAGGAAGATAACAATAGCCAGACCGTTCACAAAACCGATCATCACAGGGTGAGGTACGATACGGATGAACTTACCCAATTTAAACATACCAGCGGCAATTTGAAGAATACCAGCGAGCATGATGGCTGCGAATAGGTACTGGACACCGTGAGTCGCGACAAGCGAAACCATTACGACTGCCATGGCACCTGTTGCACCAGAAATCATGCCAGGACGACCACCGAAAATGGAAGTAATAAGACCAACGATGAATGCAGCGTAAAGACCGACCATCGGATCTACGCCTGCGACGAACGCAAATGCGACAGCTTCAGGAACCAATGCTAGCGCAACGGTTAAGCCTGATAGCACATCATTTTTTACGGAGTGCTTAGAAAATTGGGGAAATTCGAACATGTTTGTTTTTAAGTTCTCTTTGCAATGAGTTAAACCCGACACATATTCGTATTTGCACAAGCCACTGGAAGGTTGATTTTTAATCAAACATTGCAGTGTAAACCGTAGTATTAAAAGAGCAGCATCAGAATGGTGTCGAAAACTTGAGTCGGCGCATGCTACCGAAAAGTGTGATTAAGTTCAAGAATGATACGAATAATGGCGTACAAATGTGATCACGAATTGGTATTTATATGAACAATTTATTGGGCAAATATGAAGATAAAAAAGGCTACCAGATGGTAGCCTTTAATTTATTTATGCCGTTAAGCAGTTGAACGTAATGATTTAGCCTAGTTAAAGTTAGGCTTTGTCATCTCTGCCGATGCACGGTTTTTAGCCACTTGGCTACCTGCACCTTTAGCTTGGTAACGTTCGGTTTTGAACGGCGCTGCTGCAACCGTGATTTCGCGTAGCTCTTGAGGGCCAGGTGCTTTCGTCATCGGTGCGCTAGCGTTTAGCTTAGCAGCAACTTTAATGGCTTCGACTTTAGGCTCTGGTTTATCTACTGGCGCTTCGGCTACAATCTCTTTTGCTGCTTCAACGATAGGCTCTTCAGTAGGTGCCGTTTCTACAATGGCATCAACCGGTTCAGCATGTTCAGTTACAGGAGTTTCAACGATAGGCTCTACCGATGCTGTTTCTACTACTGCCGATTCAGCTTTTTCTGCGATTACTGTTTCAACAACAGGTGCTTCTACTACTGGAGCTTCCACTTTCGCTTCAACGGTTTCTTGAACCTTGTGTTCAACAACTGGCGCATCTGTTACGACAGGTTGCTCGCGACGAATAATCACTTTACCCATTGCCATTTCTGGACACGCAAAGCCACCTTGGATTGTAGGTACTGCTGCTACAGCTTCTTCCTTAACTCGCTCTTCCTTCTTAGGTGCTGGTTTCGGAATGTAACGTGGCATTACTTTACCCATAGCCATTTCAGGAGAAGCGACACCTCCCTTACGTAGGCGGAACGGGTTAGGGCGGCGATCACGGCCACGGCGACGACGCTGGCCGCTTGCACGCAGGTGACGTGGCGAACGACGATTACGACGTTGCTTAAACTCTGCTTGCTTGTTGTCTTGCTGTGCCTCTACCGCTGCTTCTGTTGGCTTTTCAACTTTAGCTTCAACCGTTTCTTGAGTCTTAACCGCTGTTTCTTCGGCTTTCTTCTCAATAGCTTCTTGGTCCTTAACGCGTACAGACTTGTTCAATTTGCGACGTTGGCGGCGCTCTTTCACTTTTTCTGCTTTCGCATTTTGCTGCTTCGGTTTGCTCTCTTCTGGTTTTGTTTCAGTACGAGCTTCCGCTGCTAGCTGCAGACCTTTTTCCGCTACTTTTGCGTTTGCTTTCTGCTCTTGGGCTTTATCTGCCTGTTGAGCTTTAGGTTTACGCTTTTGGTTACGGTTTTGCGGTTTATTTGTTTGTTGTTGAGCTTCGTTTTGCTCATTAGCCTGCTCATCACGAGGCTTACGACGACGTCGGTTATCGCGATTGTCGCGGTTATCACGATTATCACGCTGGTTGTTATTGCGACGACGATCGTTGCGATCACGTTTGTTACGTCGATTATCGCGATTTGGTTTTTTCTCTTCCTGAGGTTTCTGTTCTTCTTTTGTTTCTTCAGAACCACCGAATAGGAAGCTACCAAGTGCTTTAAACAGACGGCTGAACAATCCAGGTTTCTCTTCTTGTTCAACGTTTTGTTCTTTCTTCTTCGCCTCAGGAGCTGGTTTAGCTGCTGGTGCAGGTGCGGTTTGAGACGGAGCCGCAAAGCCTTTAAGAACTGGCTCTTCAATTCGTTTTGGTTTTACGTCAACTTCCGCTGGCTCTTTACCTTCCGCTTCTTTCATTGCTTCCAGTTTTTTAGGAAGTAGGTAAGAAATCAGATCGAACTCTTCACCTTCACGAACACGGATAACTTCGAAGTGCGGCGTTTCCATGTCAGAGTTTGGAACAACCGTAATCTTCACTTCTTGAATGCGTTCGATATGGTTAACTGAACGACGTTTTTCGTTCAACAAGTAAGAAGCGATTGGCACAGGTACAACTGCGAGAACTTGCGCTGTATTGTCTTTCAGTGCTTCCTCTTCGATTAAACGAAGTACAGAAAGTGCTAGAGATTCGTTGTCGCGAACGACTCCAGTACCGCTACAGCGAGGACAGATGTGGTGGCTTGCTTCTGCTAGAGAAGGGCTTAAACGTTGACGTGACATCTCCAACAAACCAAAGCGAGAAATACGACCGATTTGTACACGAGCGCGATCAAGACGAACGGCTTCACGTAGACGGTTTTCTACTTCTCGTTGGTGGCGAACAGGTGTCATATCGATAAAGTCGATAACCACTAAGCCACCCAAGTCACGTAGACGTAACTGGCGAGCAATTTCGTCGGCTGCTTCTAGGTTCGTGTTTAGGGCTGTTTCTTCAATATCACCGCCCTTGGTTGCACGAGCAGAGTTGATATCGATAGACGTTAGTGCTTCAGTCGGGTCAATAACAATAGAACCGCCAGATGGCAGACGCACTTCACGTTGGAAAGCCGATTCAATTTGGCTTTCGATTTGGTAGTGGCTGAATAGTGGAACTTCGCCTTCATATTTCTTAACGCGGTTAAGGAAATCAGGGCGCACCAATTGAATGTGCTCTTTTGCACGTTCGTAGATGGTGTTGCTATCAATTAAGATTTCGCCAATATCACGACGCAAATAGTCACGGATTGCACGAACGATAACGTTACTTTCTTGGTGGATTAAGAATGGAGCAGGGTTAGAGTCCGCTGCACCTTTGATTGCACCCCAGTGGTTAAGTAGTACATTCAAATCCCACTCAAGTTCTTCAGCACTCTTGCCAACGCCAGCAGTACGTACGATTAGGCCCATGCCCTGAGGCAGTTCCAAAGTACTTAATGCGGCTTTTAGTTGAGTACGCTCGTCACCTTCGATTCGACGAGAAATACCGCCAGCACGAGGGTTGTTAGGCATCAGAACAAGGTAACTACCAGCAAGAGAAATGAAAGTAGTAAGAGCAGCGCCCTTGCTTCCACGTTCTTCTTTTTCCACTTGAACGATAACTTCTTGGCCTTCCGTTAGCACTTCTTTGATGCTTGGACGACCTTGGTAGGTGTAACCTTCAGGGAAATATTCGCGGGCAATTTCTTTGAGAGGGAGGAAACCGTGACGCTCGGCGCCGTAATCAACAAATGCGGCTTCTAAGCTTGGTTCGATACGTGTGATACGTCCTTTGTAGATATTCGCTTTTTTAGATTCATGTCCTGGACTCTCGATATCAAGATCGAAAAGTCGCTGGCCATCAACCAGAGCGACACGCAACTCTTCTTTTTGAGTTGCGTTAATTAACATTCTTTTCATTGAAAATTCTCGTTGTCTTTTCTTTTATATCTTTCTTGTCGACTTGCCACTGTTTTTTCGCTCTTTCACGGTGCCTGATCCCATGGCTTGTATTTTGCAGCCTCCCGGCTGGAAGGGGATGCTCTCGGGCACTTCAGTCATCACAAGCCTCTTGTGGTTTCTGTTGGAAACGTAGACTTGTGACCCGCTATTTGGGCGGTAGGTACTCAACGTGAATATGCGAGGAGTAGGGTGGCAAGAGTGTTGAATTCGATGTGTCTCACGCCAATGCTGCACTCGACCTTCAACGATCTACTCACATTGCTTGAGGATAAATGATTGGTAATGAATAAAATGTAACCAAACCTTCCTTAGCAGCTGTGAACTATAGCAGTGCACGTGGCTATCAGCAATCTGCTTTCACGCAAACGATAGAAAATTTGCCGCTAAACTCAAAATTTCTATTTTATAACTGGCTGTTTCATAAGCAGTTGAGATGTACAAACTGTTCAAGACAGAAAACAAATTGAGAACTTGATTGAGAGTTTTAATAATTTAAACAAAAGCTTGGCGAAATTTAGACTAGTATGTGCCACCGAGTGTTTCTTTTACGACAAGAATAATGTGAAGTCGCACGAAATTGAGTTTACAATACGGCTCATGAACGAAATAAGAACAAAAGTCCAGTTCGTCGACATTGACGAAGATATGGCGGGTCAGCGCATTGATAATTTTTTGCGCAACCAATTAAAAGACATTCCTAAAAGCATGATTTACCGAATTGTGCGTAAGGGCGAAGTGCGCGTAAATAAAAAGCGTATAAAAGCAGAGTACAAGTTAAAAGCAGGCGATCTCGTTCGTATTCCACCGGTTACCGTCGAGAAAAAAGATGACGATGTCGCACCAAGTACGAAACTTAACAAAGTCGCTGAGTTGGAAAATATGATTATCTTCGAAGATGATCATATGTTGATTCTAAACAAACCATCTGGCACCGCTGTGCATGGTGGCAGTGGTTTAAAGTTTGGTGCGATTGAAGCGCTTAGGGCTCTGCGACCTCAAGCTCGCTTTCTTGAACTTGTGCATCGTATTGACCGTGATACTTCAGGGATTTTGCTGGTTGCTAAGAAGCGTTCTGCACTTCGTCACTTGCAAGCCCAGTTTCGTGAAAAGACAGTAAAGAAGTTTTACTTAGCTCTTGTCATGGGGCAATGGAAAAGCAGTTGTAAGGTTGTGAACGCGCCACTGCTCAAAAACGAAGTGAACAGTATTGTTCGTGTTAACCCTAATGGTAAGCCGTCAGAAACGCGTTTTAAGATTTTGGAAAAGTTCGAACAAGCTACATTGATTCAGGCGAGTCCGATTACTGGTCGAACTCACCAAATCCGAGTTCATACGCAATACACTGGTCACCCAATCGCTTGGGATGATCGCTACGGTGATCGTCGCTTTGATGCTTATACAGGTCAAGTTGGTTTAGATCGTTTGTTCCTACACGCGGCAAACATCAAGTTCCAACACCCATCAAATGATGAGTGGATGGAAATCAACGCACCGATGGAACCGAAACTAGAAAAAGTGTTGGCGGGTTTAAGAAACGCGTAACCATGTTTTCCTCGCGGATGCAAAAGGGAGCCTGTGGCTCCCTTTTATCGTATTTGGGTTAAAGGACATCGAGTCCTTGAACATGCAACATATCAATCAAATCAATCAATGGTAGTCCGACAAGTGTGTTCGGGTCTTTACCAACTAATTTCGTAAACAAACAAATTCCCATGCCTTCGCTTTTAAAGCTGCCTGCGCAGTAAAAAGGTTCTTCCCTGTCGACGTAGCGTTCGATTTGTTCAAGCGTTAAATCTCTAAAGTGCACCTCGAAAGAATCAAAGCCGACTTCTGTATGGTTTGTGACGGTGTTATGTACCGCAAGACCAGTATAGAAAGTGATGACTTTTCCACTTTGAGCCAAAAGTTGATTTATCGCGTTATCTCTATTTAAAGGCTTGCCAACGATTTCACCATTAATGACACAAACTTGGTCACTGCCGATAACTAAACTTGCTTTATCCGTCTGGCAAGATATTGCTTTCTCTTGGGCCAGTCTCTGCACAAGTTCAGTTGGCGTTTCTTGGTCAAAAGGTGTTTCATCGCAATCAGGTGGTAAACAAACGAATGGTAGTGAGAGCTTTTCAAGCAGTTGTTTACGAAAAGGGGAAGTTGAGGCTAAAACCAGTTGGTAATTTTTCATTTTGAATTACAATTCGTGGGAGCATTTCCAATAGGATAATCGATCAAAAATGATTCTGGCTAATGCTCTGTATGTTAAGCGTAAAAAAGTACAACTTTTTTGCCTTTTTCTTTGACTAATTTTGATTTGGAAGATAATATTCGCGCCCTATGCAAAAGGTAAAAATACCGCGAACGGTTGACCCAGCTAAAGCTGCACAGAAACGATTGGATTACGATGGCATCATCCAAGCTAGTCTTTTCAAGCGCTTAGTGGAAACAACTGAAGGCGTAAAACGCGACGCAGAAGTCTCATTGTCATTTGGGATGGATGAACAGCGACTCGTTGTTATCTCTGGTAAAGCTAACATCGAAGTCGATTTAGAGTGTCAGCGTTGTAATGAGGTATTCGCACATGAGTGCGAAGTTGAATTCCTTTCTACTCCTTACTACGGTGAGAAAACAGAACAGGAAGCACCAGAAATTTATGATTTGGTAGATCTAAATGAATATGGTGAATTAGACCTCATACAACTTGTTGAAGACGAGTTCATCTTAGCATTACCTCAAATTGCGATGCACGATGAAGCGGATTGTAGCGTTGATTCAAATAACATGGTTTTTGGTGAGATTCCTGAAGAAATTGAGGAAGAAAAACCGAATCCATTCGACGTTTTGAAAAGTCTGAAAAAGTAATAGGTGTGGTAGCCGATTCTTCTTCAGGTTTTTAACCCAATAGTATAGGAGTAGGGTCAATGGCCGTACAGAAAAACCGTAAAACTCGTTCTAAGCGCGGTATGCGTCGTTCACACGATGCGCTAACTACAGCTGCTCTATCTGTAGACGCGACTTCTGGTGAAACTCACCTACGCCACAATGTAACTGCTGAAGGTTACTACCGTGGTCAAAAGGTTATCAACAAGTAAGGTTGAACCTTTGCAAAGTATTACCGTTGCACTTGATGCAATGGGCGGGGATTTCGGTCCACGCGTAACAGTGCCTGCCGCCGTGCAGGCACTGTCTCATTTCCCAGAGCTAAAAGTGATTCTTATTGGTGATCAATCTCTGATCACGTCTCAATTATCTCAACTCGGTACCTCGACCAGTTCCCGCTTGACTATTCTTCACAGCGAGAAAGTTATCTCGAACTCAGAAAAACCTTCATTGGCGTTACGTAATAGCCAAAATAGTTCTATGCGTATGGCTATCGATTTGGTTTCTGAGCAGAAAGCGGATGCTTGTGTTAGTGGTGGCAACACCGGTGCATTAATGGCACTATCGCGTTTCATTCTTAAGTTACTTCCTGGCATTGAACGTCCTGCTTTAGTTTCCGCTTTACCGACGATTACCGGAAAGCGCACTTGGATGCTAGATCTGGGGGCGAATGTATCGTGCGATGCTGATAGCTTGTTCCAATTTGCTGTAATGGGCAGTGCATTAGCTGAAGAACACTTGGGTCGTCCTCCTCGCGTTGCTGTACTCAATATTGGCGCAGAAGAGATTAAAGGTAACGATTTAGTCAAACGTTGCGCAGAAATGCTTTCTCAGACCGATGCGATTAACTTTGTCGGTTATATTGAAGGTAATCAAATTTTGCATGATGTTGCTGACGTCATTGTTTGTGATGGATTTGTCGGCAACGTATGCTTAAAAGCCAGTGAGGGAACAGCTCAACTTTTTATCGAAAAAATTAAAACCAGCATAATGGCATCAACGATAAAGGGTTGGATAGCTAGAAAGTTGTTTTCTAGGCTGTTTAATGAACTAAAAACACTGAACCCCGACCAGTATAACGGCGCAAGTTTGCTAGGATTGCGCGGCATTGTCATAAAAAGCCATGGAAGTGCGGATGTATCTGCGATTGTCAATGCACTTGGCGAGGCAGTACACGAGGTCAAACGACAAGTACCAAGCCGTATTAGCGATCGTTTGGAAGCGGTTTTACTCGAGAGGCATTATTAGTCTTCATGTATAGCAAAATTTTAGGTACTGGCAGCTACCTGCCATCTCAGGTGCGTACAAACGCAGATCTAGAGAAAATGGTAGATACAAGTGATGAGTGGATCGTTGCTCGCACGGGTATTAAAGAGCGTCGAATTGCTGCAGAAAACGAAACTGTAGCAGACATGGCATTCTACGCAGCTGAAAACGCTATCGATATGGCGGGTATTGATAAAAACGATATCGACCTGATTATCGTAGCCACAACGAGCAGTAGCCATACTTTCCCTTCATCTGCGTGTCAGGTGCAGGCAAAGCTTGGCATTAAAGGTTGTCCAGCTTTTGACTTAGCCGCTGCTTGTTCTGGTTTTGTGTACGCATTATCTGTTGCAGACCAACATATCAAATCTGGTATGTGCAAAAACGTACTTGTGATTGGTTCAGATGCTTTGTCTAAAACGTGTGATCCGACAGACCGTTCAACCATCATCCTATTTGGTGATGGTGCCGGAGCCGTTGTCGTAGGCGCTAGCCAAGAGCCTGGCATTATCTCTACCCACATATACTCGGATGGTCAATTCGGAGAGCTTCTAAGCCTACCTGTACCTGTGCGGGGGCAAGATGCGGATAAATGGCTTCATATGGCTGGGAACGAAGTATTCAAAGTCGCTGTCACTCAGCTATCGAAACTAGTAAAAGATACGCTTGAAGCCAACAACATGCATAAGTCTGAACTAGACTGGCTAGTGCCGCACCAAGCGAACTACCGCATTATTTCAGCGACAGCGAAGAAACTTTCGATGTCACTAGACCAAGTCGTGATTACACTTGATAAACACGGCAACACATCAGCTGCGACTGTGCCAACAGCACTAGATGAAGCGGTACGTGATGGTCGTATTAAACGCGGTCAAACTCTGCTTCTTGAAGCGTTTGGCGGCGGATTCACTTGGGGCTCGGCCCTTGTGAAGTTCTAAGTTTCACAAGAATTCAAAATTTAAGGTGCACTTGGTGCATCTTATTTCTTTTTACTTTGCTTAAAGGAAAACAACATGAGCAAGTTTGCTATCGTATTTCCAGGTCAAGGTTCTCAAGCTGTAGGTATGCTTGCAGAACTAGGCGAACAATATGACGTAGTAAAACAAACATTTGCAGAAGCATCTGACGCACTAGGTTACGATCTATGGGCGCTTGTTCAAAATGGACCTGCAGAAGATTTAAACGAGACTTTCCGTACTCAACCAGCTTTGCTAGCTTCATCTGTTGCAATCTGGCGTGTATGGCAGGAACTTGGCTTAGAGCAACCAGCAAACCTAGCCGGTCACAGCCTAGGTGAGTACTCAGCACTTGTATGTGCGGGTGTTATTGACTTTAAAGAAGCCATCAAGCTGGTTGAATTACGTGGTCAACTTATGCAAGAAGCAGTACCAGCTGGTACTGGCGCAATGTACGCGATTATCGGTTTGGCTGATGATGCGATTGCAAAAGCGTGTGAAGACGCAGCGCAAGGCGAAGTGGTCTCTCCAGTAAACTTTAACTCGCCTGGTCAAGTCGTTATCGCTGGTAGCAAAGACGCAGTAGAGCGAGCTGGTGCGCTATGTAAAGAAGCTGGTGCGAAGCGTGCGCTTCCTCTTCCTGTTTCAGTACCTTCACACTGTGCACTTATGAAGCCAGCAGCGGAAAAACTTGCTGTAGCTCTTGAGTCTATCGAATTTAACTCACCACAGCTGCCAGTTATCAACAACGTTGATGTGATTGCTGAGACAGATCCTGCAAAAATCAAAGATGCGCTTGTTCGTCAGCTACATAGCCCAGTTCGTTGGACTGAAACAGTTGAACTGATGCACGAACAAGGCGTAGAAAATCTTCTTGAGCTTGGTCCTGGTAAAGTTTTAACAGGTCTAACAAAACGTATCGTGAAAACGCTAACTGCAGCAGCAGTGAATGATATCGCATCGCTAGACGCTGCGAAGTAATCCATCAAGCGATAAATTTGCGATAAGAAAAGGAAACACAACATGATGAATCTAGAAGGTAAGATCGCGCTAGTTACCGGCGCAAGCCGTGGTATTGGCCGCGCGATCGCGGAACTTCTTGTCGAGCGAGGTGCTACGGTTATCGGTACTGCTACTTCTGAAAGTGGTGCGGCTGCTATCAGCGAGTATCTTGGTGATAACGGTAAAGGCTTAGCGCTTAACGTGACTGATGTCGAGTCTATCGAAGCGACATTAAAAACGATCAACGAAGAATTTGGTGTGATCGATATTCTGGTGAATAACGCTGGTATTACTCGTGACAACCTATTGATGCGCATGAAAGATGATGAGTGGAACGACATCATCGATACCAACCTAACGCCTATCTACCGCATGTCTAAAGCGGTTTTACGCGGTATGATGAAAAAACGTGCGGGTCGTATCATCAACGTAGGCTCTGTTGTTGGTACCATGGGTAATGCTGGTCAAACTAACTACGCAGCAGCGAAAGCGGGCGTGATTGGTTTTACTAAATCAATGGCTCGTGAAGTTGCGTCTCGTGGTGTAACAGTGAACACTGTTGCTCCTGGTTTCATCGAAACTGACATGACTAAGGCGCTAAATGATGACCAACGTGCGGCAACTTTGTCGAACGTGCCAGCAGGTCGTTTAGGTGACCCACGTGAAATTGCATCAGCAGTAGTTTTCCTTGCTTCTCCTGAAGCAGCGTACATTACTGGTGAAACTTTGCATGTAAATGGTGGCATGTACATGGTTTAATGCGACAGTTTATGCAAAATAAGCTATTTTACATTGTGAAAAATAGCCTATAGTTGCAGTTAACTGTCATGAACTTGTCATGCTTATGCGCAAGATTTGTGCATGATTTAAGTCAAAAATGTATTGAAATTCGGTTAAATTCGCTAATTTTGTGGTTTGACCAGCAAGGACCCCCTTGCAACTTTCAATAGTTCGAATAAACTACGGAATCATCGCATTAGGCGAAATCTGTAAAGGAAAAGAAAAATGAGCAACATCGAAGAACGCGTAAAGAAAATCATTGTTGAACAGCTAGGTGTAGACGAAGCAGAAGTTAAAAACGAAGCTTCTTTCGTTGACGATCTAGGTGCTGATTCTCTAGACACTGTAGAACTAGTTATGGCTCTAGAAGAGGAATTCGACACTGAGATTCCTGACGAAGAAGCTGAGAAGATCACTACTGTTCAAGCTGCAATCGACTACGTAAACAGCGCTCAGTAATTAGCTCTCCCAGGCGGTCTCCTAGACCGCCTGTGTTCTTTCTAACTTCTTCTATCCTCTCATAGAAATATTCAATTCCCGGAGAATTATATCGTGTCCAAGCGTCGTGTAGTTGTCACTGGCATGGGTATGTTGTCACCGGTAGGCAACACAGTAGAATCATCTTGGAAAGCCCTGCTAGAAGGTCAAAGTGGTATCGTAAATATCGAGCACTTTGATACTACGAACTTCTCAACTCGTTTTGCAGGTCTTGTTAAAGATTTCGATTGCACAGAGTACATGTCTAAAAAAGATGCTCGTAAGATGGACCTTTTCATCCAGTACGGCATTGCAGCGGGTATTCAAGCTCTTGATAACTCTGGCTTACAAATTACCGAAGAAAATGCGGCTCGAGTTGGTGTTGCTATCGGCTCAGGCATTGGCGGTCTTGACCTTATCGAAACTGGCCATACTGCATTAGTAGACAAAGGCCCTCGCAAAGTTAGCCCATTTTTTGTTCCTTCGACCATTGTAAACATGGTTGCAGGTAACCTATCTATCATGCGTGGTCTTCGTGGTCCAAATATCGCGATTTCTACCGCATGTACTACTGGCCTGCATAATATCGGCCATGCAGCACGTATGATTGCCTACGGCGATGCAGATGCGATGGTTGCTGGTGGTGCAGAAAAAGCTTCTACGCCTCTTGGCATGGCTGGCTTCGGTGCAGCTAAAGCGCTATCTACTCGTAATGACGAGCCTCAAAAAGCGTCTCGCCCATGGGATAAAGGACGTGATGGTTTTGTTCTAGGTGATGGTGCTGGCATGATGGTGCTTGAAGAGTACGAACACGCAAAAGCACGTGGCGCGAAGATTTACGCAGAACTGGTTGGTTTTGGTATGTCTGGTGATGCTTACCACATGACATCTCCAAGCGAAGACGGCTCTGGTGGTGCACTTGCGATGGAAGCGGCGATGCGTGACGCTAACATCACAGGTACTCAAGTAGGTTATGTGAATGCTCACGGTACTTCTACTCCAGCTGGTGATGTTGCAGAAATCAAGGGCGTGAAACGTGCTCTTGGTGAAGAAGGTGCGAAGCAAGTTCTTGTGTCTTCAACTAAGTCGATGACGGGTCACCTATTAGGTGCTGCTGGCTCTGTTGAAGCAATTATCACGGTTATGTCTTTGGTTGACCAAATTGTTCCGCCAACCATTAACCTTGATGATCCAGAAGAAGGTCTAGACATCGACCTTGTGCCGCATACAGCGCGCAAAGTTGAAGGTATGGAGTACGCTATCTGTAACTCGTTTGGCTTTGGTGGTACAAACGGTTCTTTGATCTTCAAGAAGTTCGCTGAGTAACACTATCTAACCTAATTTAGATAAGCGAAACTTGTATTCTAACGGCTCGATGCTTAGCATTGAGCCGTTTTGTTTTATTTGTTGTCTGCTAATTTGAAGGTACGTGAATGTTTTGGGTAAATGGAGTTCCGCAAACGCATGTAGAGCTAGGTGATCGCTCATTCCAATACGGTGATGGAGGCTTTACCACCATCCTGACCCAAAATGGAGAGTTGGTTTACTGGCAGGAACATACTGAGCGCATGAGTGCTTGCCTTGACGCTTTGAAGATCTCTTCACCTGACTGGAAAGTTGTGCATGATTGGGCAAGCAAAGCGGTTTTATCTGACGCACGAGCGGGGGTGAAGATTCACGTTAGCCGCGGTATTGGCGGGCGAGGGTATAGCCCTAATGGGATTGAAAGCCCTATCGTGACGATTTCCAATTTTGCGTTTCCTTCTCATTATTCATCTTGGCAAGAACAAGGTGTGGACTTGGGCGTTTGTAATACTCGTCTAGGGATTCAACCTTTACTTGCGGGACATAAGCACAACAACCGTTTAGAGCAGATTCTCGCCAAGGCTGAAATCGACAATACAGAGTTTGCAGATGCAATAACGTTAAATGTGCAAAACCATGTCATTGAAACTACAATGGCCAACCTTTTTTGGGTTAAAGGTAATAAAGTATTTACGCCGGAGCTGACCTTATCAGGCGTTACGGGCGTAATGCGTCGTAAGGTGCTTGAGTTACTTAAAGTAAGTCATATTGAAGTCATCGAGGGGCGTTTTATACTTCCAGATTTGCTGAGTGCTGACGAGGCTTTCATGTGTAACTCAATATTAGGTGTCGCACCTATTCGCAGCATAGTGACATCGAACTCTAAGACTATATTTCCGATAGGAAAATTGACTCAACGACTGCAAGGGAATTTAACTACGTGATTAAAAAACTGTTGGCTTTTGTTGTGCTGATCGCAGTGATAGGCGCAGCAGCTGTTTTTTATATAATTTCACAGGCTAAACAATACGTTGAAAAGCCTATTCTATTGGAACAACCTCAGCTGTTTACTGTAGAAAGTGGTACAAGCTTTCATCATGTCATGCGCGTCTTAGTTGAAGATGAGGTGATTGAAACATCGGAGTACATCCGTTTAATTCCTCACTTATATCCAGAATTGTTGCAAGTGCGAGCGGGTACTTACCAACTTGAGCCTGGTATGTCACTTTCGCAAACATTGGAGCATCTGAATACTGGAAAAGAATACCAGTTTGCGATCACTTTTGTTGAAGGCAGCCGCTTTTCTGAATGGGTAGGTCAACTAAAAAGTGCTCCTTATTTAAAGCATGATTTAACCGATCTTTCAGAAAAAGAAATGGCTGCGAAGCTCGGAATTGAGAGAGAAAAGCTAGAAGGGTTGTTTTTAGCAGAAACCTACCATTACACAGCGGGTGCGAGTGAAAGCCAGTTATTAAAACGAGCGCATCGAAAACTCAATAAAATACTGGACGCTAGCTGGGAAGCTCGTCAAGAAAAGCTGCCATTACAGGATAAATATGAAGCCTTGATTCTCGCGTCTATCATCGAGAAAGAGACGGCTATTGATTCTGAGCGTGAGCGCGTCGCTTCTGTGTTTATCAACCGATTGAACAAACGCATGCGGTTACAAACTGATCCGACAGTTATTTATGGTATGGGTGACGCCTACGATGGCAACATTCGTAAGAAAGATTTGCGTACGCCGACACCATATAACACCTATACCATCAATGGTTTGCCACCAACACCGATTGCGATGGCTGGTGAAGCTTCCATTGAAGCGGCTTTGAATCCAGAAAGCAGCAACTATTTATATTTTGTAGCAAGTGGAAAGGGCGGACATGTATTTTCGAAATCCCTTGCTGAGCACAACCGTGCTGTTCGTGCCTATTTAAGAGAACTAAGAAAGAACAAATGATGAAAGCAAACTTTATTGTCGTTGAAGGCCTAGAAGGCGCGGGTAAAAGCACTGCGATTAAAACCGTTTTAGATACGCTAAAAGCGGCCGGTATTGAGGATATCGTAAATACCCGTGAGCCAGGAGGCACACCGCTAGCAGAAAAAATGCGCGCTCTGGTGAAAGAAGAGCACGAAGGCGAAGAACTTAAGGACATGACGGAGTTGCTTCTTCTGTACGCTGCACGTGTTCAGTTGGTTGAGAACGTGATCAAACCAGCTTTGGAAAACGGTCAGTGGGTGGTTGGTGACCGACACGATATGTCGTCGCAAGCTTATCAAGGTGGTGGCCGTCAGATTGACGCATCGTTAATGAAAAATCTCCGGGATACAACGCTTGGTGATTTTAAACCTGCTCTCACTCTCTATATGGATATTGACCCTCGTGTTGGGCTTGAGCGTGCGCGTGGGCGTGGTGAGTTAGATCGTATAGAGAAGATGGATATTAGTTTCTTCGAGCGTACACGTGAGCGTTATTTGGAGATTGCTCATGCCGATCCTTCCATCGTTATCATTAACGCAGAACAGACGATTGAAGGCGTGTCGCGTGATATTCGGGACGCTCTAAACGAGTGGCTAGCTCGTCAATAAGTGAAACGTAAATTTAGGTGACTCATGTTAAATGATTATCCATGGCTACAGCCAATATGGGATAACCTCAAAGTAGGGTTAGAGTCGGACAGAATACCAGGTGCGCTTTTATTACAAAGCGAGCAGGGCTTGGGCATCGAAAAACTTATCGAGTTTTTTAGCCAAGTACTTCTTTGCCAAAATTACGCGAGTGAAGCATGCGGTTTTTGTCATAGCTGCCAGCTAAATCAATCTCAAAACCACCCTGATTTACACTGGATCAAGCCAGAGAAAGAAGGAAAGGCGATAACGGTGGACCAAATTCGCGCTTGTAACCGTCTTGCTCAGGAATCATCTCAGCTTAATGGTTACCGCCTATTTGTAATAGAACCGGCGGACTCTATGAACGAGTCGGCATCGAATGCGCTGTTAAAGACGCTAGAAGAGCCTGGGGCAAAGTGCTTGTTTTTGCTCGTTACCCACAATCAGGAGCGTCTGCTCCCAACGATTCGTAGCCGTTGCCAACACTGGGTTGTTGCGCCTCCGTCAGCGGAACAAGCGATGCAATGGATGCACGAACAAGGGGCGAAGCAAGTTCCTGCTTATGCCTTAAAACTGAATATGGGCTCTCCAATAAAAACATTGGATGCGTTAAATAATGGTGAGCTCGAAGCTTACTTGGCTTTTGAACGCAGTTTTATTAAGGCAATGTCTTCGCCTGTTTCAGACGTTTCTGAGTGTGCTTCTTTAATCGCTAAACACTCAGAGCAATCACTAGACTGGGCATGGTATTTACTGACAGATGCTCAGAAAGCGCAGTTTGGTGTATCAGAAGCTCAAATGCTTCCGGGCGCGACAAAGTTTCAATCGGACAACTATAACGGTTTGTACTCATCAGCGAAGGCGCTGATGAACCTGAAAGCTCAGGTGCAAGCCTTTCCTGGCCTGAACCTTGAGCTACTATCAATGAATTGGTTAATTGAATCACGAGAGGCATTATGTTCGTAGATTCTCATTGTCATTTAGACAAATTGAATTACGACGATCTCCACATCAATGTGGAAGACGTTATTAACAAAGCTAAACAAGCAAACGTAACTGAACTACTTTCTGTTGGAGTAACGCTGGATTCTTTCCCGAAAATGATGGAAATGATCGAGCCTTATGACAATGTTTATGCTTCGTGCGGTGTGCACCCACTTGATGTTGAAAGCGACTTTTCGATGGACGTATTGCGCCACCATGCGTCGAATGCAAAAGTCGTCGCTATTGGCGAAACGGGTTTAGATTATCATTACAAGCCCGAAACGGCCGCGTTACAGAAAGAGCGCTTTGAGCAACACGTTGATCTTGCAGTGGAGCTCAACAAACCTTTAATTATCCATACCAGAAACGCACGTGCGGATACTCTAGATATTTTGCGTAAGGGTGGGGCAGAGAAATGTGGTGGTGTTATCCACTGTTTTACAGAAGATCTTCCATTTGCTGAAGCTGCACTGGAGCTGGGGTTTTATATTTCTATCTCGGGGATTGTTACTTTCCGTCAAGCTACAGAGCTAAAAGAAGTGGTGAAGACTCTACCTTTAGAGAAGCTTCTTATTGAGACAGATTCTCCTTACTTGGCTCCTGTCCCTCATCGTGGCAAAGAGAATCAACCCGCTTACGTTGTCGAAGTCGCTTCTTATATTGCGCAACTCAAATCGTGCTCTCTTTCTGAAGTGGCACAAAAAACCACCGAAAACTTCCGAGATCTTTTTTTGCGATGAAAAAATAATAAGAGCATATAAAAGGAGCTTAGGCTCCTTTTTTGTTGATAAAAGCAACAGATACGCTCACGAGTTTAATGTTTACTAAAAATGTTGATTTAATAACATTCAAAAATCACAAATGTAATTTTGTTACTAAAAATAACATTGAGGCGTATTTTATTTACGCCTTAAAATTAATTATATAAATAATTAATTCTTTATAAAACAGTAATATAAGTGCAATGCAAACCTTTTCATCGGCTGTTTTTGGGTGTGATCCAAGACTTGTTTTGAAACTAAATTTCGTAACTGTGTGGAAAGTTTGAGGGTCATCAATATATATTTAGAGCCGGAAAATATAATGCAGTTGTGGTTACATTTTCATTGGGTGCTAACCTTTAGGCTACGGGGGTGTGCCGTTAGTGCCCAAATAATACTTATAAATTTATCAGGAGCATAAACATGTTTAAGAACCTTTTTGCTAACCTGCAAAAAGTTGGTAAGGCTCTGATGCTTCCAGTATCAGTTTTACCAGTTGCAGGTATTTTATTAGGTGTGGGTGCTGCCCATCTAAGCTTTATTCCAGAGATCGTTTCTAATCTTATGGAACAAGCTGGTGGTTCAGTATTCGGCCAAATGGCACTTCTATTTGCAGTAGGTGTAGCTCTAGGCTTCACTAACAACGACGGTGTTGCAGGTCTTGCAGCTATCGTTGGTTACGGCATCATGACGGCAACGCTAGGTGTAATGGCGGGCGTTATGGGTGTTGAGAAAATCGATACAGGTGTACTAGGTGGTATCCTTGTCGGTGGTGTGGCTGCTTGGGCATTCAACCGTTTCTTCAAAATCCAACTTCCAGAGTACCTTGGCTTCTTCGCTGGTAAGCGCGCAGTGCCAATCATCACTGGTTTTGCTGCGATCATCCTAGGTGTTATCCTTTCTGTTATCTGGCCACCAATTGGCGGTGCAATTTCTGCATTCTCTGATTGGGCTGCACACCAAAACCCACAGCTAGCATTCGGTATCTACGGTGTTGTTGAGCGTTCTCTAATCCCATTCGGTCTACACCACGTATGGAACGTACCGTTCTTCTTCGAAGCAGGTTCTTGTGTTAACGCTGCCGGTGAAGCTCAAAATGGTGTACTAACTTGTTACCTAGTTGCTGATGAAGCATCTCGTGCTGCTGGTAATGGCTTCGGTCAGCTAGCGGGTGGTTACATGTTCAAGATGTTCGGTCTACCAGCTGCAGCAATCGCAATTGCTCATTGTGCTAAACCAGAAAACCGTGCAAAAGTAATGGGTATCATGGCGTCAGCTGCACTGACTTCATTCCTAACTGGTATTACTGAGCCAATCGAATTCTCATTCCTATTCGTTGCTCCGCTACTATACGGTATCCACGCTCTACTAGCTGGTTCTGCATACATCGTTTCGAACACTCTAGGCTTTGTACACGGTACTTCTTTCTCTCACGGTCTGATCGACTTCCTAGTCCTATCTGGTAACGCTCAGAAGATGGTGCTAATGATTGCCGTCGGTCTAGTTTACGCAGTAATTTACTACGTAGTGTTCCGTGGTGTAATCACAGCGCTTGACCTAAAAACACCTGGCCGTGAAGATGAAACGGAAAGTGCAGCTGTAACTTCTGGCTCTGATATGGGCGGTGAACTGGTTGCAGCGTTTGGCGGTAAAGCTAACATTACTGGTCTAGATGCATGTATCACACGTCTACGTGTAGCAGTTGCAGATACAGCAGCTGTTGACCAAGACAAGCTAAAACAACTAGGCGCTGCTGGTGTTGTAGTTGTAGCTGGTGGTGTACAGGCTATCTTCGGTACTAAGTCTGATAACCTAAAAACTGAAATGGATGAGTGGATTCGTAACCACGGTTAATCGCAGTCATTCATAGTAATGCATAAAAGGAGGCTTCGGCCTCCTTTTTTAGTTCCTATTTTATTAACTGACAGTTCCTTTTTTAGTGTGATCCTAAACTCATCTTTACTTTTGTCAGCTTTTTCATACATCGAGCTTACCCATCGTTGACATATTGATATGCCATTATGTTTGAATAGCGAATAATGTTTTTTTGAATAATTGATAACGTGTATGAAGAACAAATTCATTTTAGTTTTGGGACTAGTTTCTAGTACGGCAATGGCGGCAAGCGAACCAACGGATCTATCAGTTGGTATGGCTGTCGATCAACAATTAAGTGTTGTTGTAGAGTTAGATAACAAATATCGTGGCATTATCGGAAACGATGGTATGGCGTTTGATTACATCGCTAAGCGTGGAACATTCGATCAAAACATGCCTGTGACTTGGTATGTCGGCGTTGGTGGCTGGTATGAATGGGATGACGAGTTTGGTGTGAGAGTACCACTTGGTGTGAACTGGGATTTATCACGCGGCTGGGACCTTTATGGCCAAATACACCCAGAGCTAGATCTTTACAAAGGTGCTGACTTGCAACTTGGCGGCGCCGTTGGCATCAAGTACAGTTTCTAGAATTGAACTAATGTATGTATAAAAAAACGCCGGTAACTACCGGCGTTTTTTTGTATGGAACTTAACGTTCTATTGTTTATCCATGGCTCGCTTAATGCAAACGGCAGCGCCGCCCCAAGTGATACCTAAACCAATAACCATCATAATAATTGCGCTGATTGTCATTTTGCTGTCTCCTTGCGGTTCACTGCGTTGATCACTAGACCAAAGATAAAGAGTGCGGCGATAAGTGCCCAGCCTAAAGTTAGATCATAGCCACCGTAGCCTTCAGTAATTAGGGCGTATAGCTTGGTCGCTAAGATAATGGCGAGCATGATTGGTGTAACGAAGCGTAAGCAGATCTCGAACCATTGACCAACAGAGAAATCAGAGCGCTCGTTAACGTAATTACGTACTTCTGGCACGCGCTTCAATAGCCACGCCATCAAGACAATCTCAACCAGACCACCAACCATGATGCCAACGTTGTTTGCAAAGTGGTCTACTAGATCGAGTAGCAGCAGACCGCCATTGGTAGCAAACGCCATAGAGACAACGAAGCCAATACCGATCACAACATTTGCAGCTTTTTTACGGCTCCACTTCAGCTTGTCGATAATGGCTGAAGTTACGGCTTCCATAATTGAAATATGCGAACTTAGACCAGCAACCACCAGTGCAAAGAAGAACAGTGGACCAAGAATATATGGGGCAGGTAGTAGGTTAATTGCCGCAGGTAAAGTAACAAAAGCCAAGCCAACGCCTGCAGATACCACCTCTGTTAACGGCTTACCTTGCTCTTGAGCCATGTAACCCAATACTGAGAAGATCATGATGCCGGCTAGGATCGAGAAGCCACAGTTGATCAACACGGTCATAAACGCGTTATTCGTTATGTCTGACTTTTCTGGTAGGTAGCTAGAGTAAGCTAGCATGATGGCGAAGCCGATACTTAGCGTAAAGAAGATCTGACCATATGCCGCTGCCCATACTTTCACATCCCAAATTTTGCTGAAATCGGGTTCGAACATGTAGTTCACGCCATCTAGAGCTCCTGGCAAGAAAATCATACGTCCGATTAAGAAAATCACCATCAAGAATAGGATTGGCATCATAATTTTAGATGCTCGTTCAATTCCTGATTTCACGCCTTTGGCAATGGCGGTGTAAGTAATTGCCCAAGCAATTACCATGGATAAAGCAATCTTCCATTGAATACTGCCTAAGTCTGTTGGTGAGTTGTCACCTAGCTTTAGGTATTCACTAAAGAAAAATGCGTTGGTATCGGTTCCCCAACCTTGAGTGAACGACAACCCAAAGTAAGAAATCGACCAACCGATAACAGCCACATAGTAAACGGCAATAACTGCAGCCACACCAACTTGGAACCAGCCAAGCCATTCAAATTTAGAATGAATTTTCGCAAGTGTTTTTGGTGCCGAGCCTCGGTATTTTTGTCCCATACTGAACTCAAGGATCATAAATGGAATACCGGCAGTGATCATGGCAAAAATGTAAGGAATAAAAAATGCGCCGCCACCGTTTTCATAGGCCATGTATGGGAAACGCCAAATGTTTCCCAAACCGATAGCAGACCCAACTGCTGCTAAGATGAATCCCGCCCGGGATCCCCATTGTTCTCGCTTCATATTTGACTCCTATAAGACTCCCTGAGGAATGAAGCTCTCTACGTAACACAGTAATAATTGCGCAAATAGTTGGAAGAAAGGACCGCTGTTATCCATCAGCTTTTCTATCCTTAATTCTAACTTCTTATAATTTTGTAGAGCTATATTCTGGCTACTGTAAGAGAAAGTAGATTATTAATCTTAAAATTTTGATGTGTGTTTGATAAAACTGAAATATTTATCTGTTTTCACTGATCAGACTAACTTCTAATAATACTTAGCGCAATAGAATCTAAATGTTAATTCAGATGCGTTGTCTGGTTTTAATCTTGTTAAATTTGAGTTTGATTGTGGTTTTATGTGGGTGTGTGGTTGTTTGTCTGGAATAAATGACTGGGATCTAATAATTGCTTTGGTGTTTAAGACTATTTTGATTAATTAGGGCGTACGGCTATCTTTTGTGCACCTATCTAGATGATGCTTCGTTACTTTGCCAAACAATGGTGTTTAGACGATATCCTTTATCGGCTCTGTGCAGGACTCGTTCAGCGTTCTTTGTGACGAGTCCTATAAAGGAACATGCATAAAAATTAGAAGCGGAAACTAAAACCGACATTTGATTGGAATTGGTTCATCCAATCAGTATCGAACTTAATGATACAGTTTGAGCCGTCATTAGGTAGAGTACAGGCGCCAGATGTATCGTTATCAACGACCGTTCCTAACCATCTCAGTTGGGCTGTTAATGCAAAGTTCTTTGAAAATTCATATTCCAGCCCTGCAAAAGCGCTAGCCGAAAATCCGTATTTTTTGTCTACCCAATCCACATCGGCGTAAGAAGCGCCCAAACCTACACCGATATAGGTTTGCCATTTTTCTGCGACAGGATAGTACATGCTGCTTTGGAAGTGCAGATAATGGATATCTGCCGAGTTGGACAGCTTTTCAAGTTCCGTCGATTGATTGGAGTAAAACAATCCGATCCTTCCTTTTTCTAAGGGAGTCTCGACTGAAAGAGCGTAATTCACTGCGGGGTCGAGATCGTATGTATTACCACTTTCATCCTCTACTTGGCCGCCTCCTGTATAGCCTATGTATGGTGTAACGATGATATTCGCTTGTGCATTGATAGCAGTACTCATCATCATGATTCCTACTAGCCAGCTGAGTTTTTGGTTCATGCCCTATCTCCTTATTATGACTAAGCTAATTGTGATGGGTTAGTCAAAATTGCGCGACTAAATTAAGCAAATCTTGAACATATTTCACACCGGTGTTATTAATTTGTTACATATTAAGGAGGTGTTTATGGAACACGATCTAAAATCCGCATTAATCATTGTGGTGACTGTTTTTGCAGTGCTTTTGTCATTTGGCATCATTGCTATTACAACAGCTTAAGATAACCACTTTTACCAAACGTTTTAACAAAACGGCGTGAGCCTATGATACGTAACAGCGGTATAATCACAGAAAGCCATGCAGAGCTTGATGTAAAAGTTTATGAGCACTTTAGGCATGGTAAAACTGCTTTAGTCACGCAAGGTGGAGGGCAGAGAGGGATTTTTACCGCTGGCGTTTTAGACGCCTTTTTACTTTCCAACTTCGATCCTTTCGATGAATTCTATGGCACCTCTGCCGGAGCACTTAACTTATGTTCTTACTTGTGTCGTCAACATGGCATGGGCAAAGCTTTTATTACCGAGCTGACAACGTCTCCTGAATTTTTTAATCTGTTTCGCTATATCCGAAAGCAGCAGTACTTAGGTTTAGAGTGGGCATTAGAACGGATTCAAGATTTCCCATACAAGCTTGACCTTGATTTAGGTCGCAGTGCATTGGGAAAACGAGGGGCGTTTGCTGCGGTAACGAATATAGAGACGCTATCAGATCAATATCTACCAATCTTGGATGACTCGTGGTTTAACACTATGCTAGCGACATGTGCGATTCCCAAGTTATATCACGGACCTGTCGACGTAAATGGCAATAAGTTTGTGGATGGCGGCGTGTCTGCCTCTATCCCTGTTCAAGAAGCGTGGCGTCAGAATGCTCGCAACATTATTGTCATTCGCACAGAGCCGTTTTCAGAGATTGAAGCGAGAGCCCAAAGTGAGGTGGGGGATGTGCCTGTCGAATGGTATCGGGAGTCTATCAACTCAGTACAGCAATCATGGCAGCAAAAAGTGAATCAGTGGAAGCTGGATTGGGCGTCGTTCTTCCAACAAAAAATTAATGCAGCACATCAATCGAAGCTTGCAGGGAAAATGCTGTTAAATGGAGGCCGTTGGTTGTTCGGTGCCGATAACTTGTATCGTTTAAGTCATCTGATTGGTGAGAATTTTGATTCAGGTTTAGCCGACATGCTGATGATTCATTATCAAACATTTGAGCTCACTCAGGCCTTTATATCTGCTCCACCTGACGACACTTTTATTTTACAAGTTGCGCCTAAAGAGGGACTTCGTTCTTCTTCTTTGTTAAGTGACCAAGAGTCACTAGAGCATGACTATCAACTTGGGCTTCAAGCTGGGTTTAACCTAGTTCAACTCTATGACCAGCTGGATGTTGAAATTGATGGTAGAGAGAGTGCATAAACCTTCTTACGTTCACGATGTGCGCAATATACAAAGCATATAAATAAGGCTCCATTTTCGGAGCCTTATTTGCGGGTTCTTGTGGTTAACTCCGGTTAGGTATAACGACTACGCTTGTAGAATGCGCATGCAGTTGGTTGAGCCAACAACATCCATTACATCGCCTTGAGTAATAATGACTAAATCACCTTTGTGCAAGAACCCTTGCTCTTTAAGGCTAGTAATCGCTGCTTGAGCCGTTGGTAAACCCGCATCACTTTTTGACTCGAAATATACAGGTGTCACGCCTCGGTATAATGCTGCTCGATTTAGTGTCGATTCATTCCGTGATAAGGCAAATATTGGCAAGCCAGAGCTTAAGCGAGACATCATCAACGCAGTCCTGCCGGACTCAGTTAACGAGATCATCGCTTTAATTCCTTCCATGTGATTCGCAGAGTACATGGTTGCCATTGCGATGGTTTCTTCAGCGGTTTCGAAGGTTCTATCTAAGCGATAGGTTGATAGACTTGCCTCCGACATTTTTTCTGCCCCCACACATACTTCGGCCATGGATTTGACCGTTTCTACAGGATATTTACCTGCAGCGGTCTCTCCAGAAAGCATCACCGCGTCAGTGCCGTCTAGAACCGCATTGGCCACATCCATCACTTCAGCACGCGTTGGCATTGGGCTAGTAATCATGGACTCCATCATTTGTGTCGCAGTAATCACGATACGGTTTAAACTGCGTGCGCGGCGAATCAGTTTTTTCTGGACACCTATGAGCTCAGGGTCACCGATTTCTACACCAAGGTCACCACGTGCAACCATCACCACATCGGATGCGAGAATAATGTCGTCAATAGACTCATTGGTCGCGACGGTTTCTGCTCGTTCGACTTTAGCCACTAACATGGCTTCAAGGCCTGCATCTCTGGCTAAGCGTCGAGCGTAATGCATGTCTTCGCCGTTACGCGGGAATGAAATAGCAAGGTAGTCTACTTGAATTGCTGCGGCGGTAAGAATGTCGGCTTTATCTTTCTCTGTGAGCGCATCGGCTGACAATCCGCCGCCTTTTTTGTTGATCCCTTTATTGTTGGACAGTGGACCACCGACAATCACACGGGTATGAACTTTATTACCCTCTACTTTGGTAACTTGCAGCTGAACGCGTCCATCATCGAGTAATAAAATGTCATTTGGTGAAACATCTTGCGGTAGTTCTTTATAATCTAACCCTACAGATTCTTGATTGCCTTCACCTTTTGGTAAATCACTATCTAATGTGAATTTATCGCCCACATTCAAAATGACTTGGCCGTCTTTAAACGTTGATACACGGATTTTAGGGCCTTGTAAGTCACCAAGAATTGCAACCTGACGCCCAAGTCTTGCTGCAATGGTACGGACTTTGTTCGCACGTTGAATGTGGTCTTCACTGGTTCCATGTGAAAAATTCATACGGACAACGTTTGCACCGGCTTTGATGATCTCCTCAAGTATATTGTCCTTATCCGTTGAAGGACCCAGCGTAGTGACAATTTTTGTTCGTCTTAATTTGGAAGTCATAGATTCTCCGATGAATGTGTGTGTACAGGTAACTTGAACTCTATCCTTACTTTACGCAATCGCTCTCAAGGTTAGCCTCGCTTAGCCCACACCTTAAAGCTACTTGAATATAAGTATATGCACAGAATGTTTACATTAAGAGTAACCCCGGTAAAACAGACAGATATTCGACAGGCAATGGCCTTATTGATAAAAATACGCTGCTTTAAAGGCATTACTTCATAATTTAGTGAATAAAAATAAGTTATTTTTCAAACAATTTAACAGGAGTAGATTCTTCGTTATTTGATTGAATACACAAACAAACAGGTTTATACGTGATGCTTGTCACGGGGATTTATTAATTCACTTCACAATTAGTTCGCAAAGTAAAAAAATTGTCCCGTTATAGAATTTCGGAGTGCAAGATGTACATGGCTCAACCGGGCCATATTGATCATATCAAACAGGTCAATGCTGGTCGTGTATATAAACTAATTGACCTAAAAGGTCCTATTTCTCGAATTGATTTGTCCAAGCAGAGTGAGCTTGCTCCTGCTAGTATCACCAAAATCACTCGAGAATTAATTGAAGCGCACTTGATTCATGAAACGACAGTACAAGAAGCGACGAGTCGTGGTCGACCTGCTGTCGGTTTGCAGGTCAATAATGAAGGCTGGCAATTTTTGTCAATGCGTTTGGGGCGGGGTTATTTAACCATTGCTTTGCATGAGTTAGGCGGTGATGTACTAATCGATACTAAAATCGAGATACACGAGCTTGATCAAGACGATGTGCTTGAGCGCCTGCTTTACGAAATTGATGAATTCTTTCAGACTTACGCGGATCAACTTGATCGTGTTACCAGTATTGCCCTTACGCTGCCTGGTCTCGTGAACTCAGAGCAAGGTGTCGTTTTGCAGATGCCTCATTACAATGTCGAAAATCTTGCTCTTGGACCAGAGATATACAAAGCAACAGGCTTGCCAGTTTTCATTGCCAATGACACGCGAGCTTGGGCATTAGCAGAAAAGCTTTTTGGTCATTCTCAAGATAATGACAACTCCGTTCTTATCTCTATCCACCACGGTTTAGGTGCGGGCATCATTCTGGATGGGCGCGTTTTGCAAGGCCGTCACGGTAACATTGGTGAACTCGGGCATATTCAAATTGACCCAAATGGAAAACGTTGTCATTGCGGCAATATTGGCTGTTTGGAAACCGTTGCCAGTTCTCAGGCAATTCGTGAAGAAGTCGTAAGACGAATCGCTGATGGCGAAGACTCTATTCTTGCTAAACAAGAGGAAATGAGTATTGAGAGCATTTGTGAAGCCGCTGCAAACGGTGATCCTTTGGCCGTCGATGTGATTGAAAAACTTGGAGGCTACTTAGGCTCTGCAATTGCTATTGTGATCAACTTATTTAACCCTGAGAAAATCTTGATCGGTGGTGTGATTAACCAAGCAAAAGATGTGCTTTATCCTGCGGTTCGTCGCTGTATCGAAGAGCAGAGTTTACCTGTTTATCACCAAGATCTTGAGCTGGTGGAGTCTCGTTTCTATAAGCAAGCCACAATGCCTGGTGCCGCGTTGATTAAGCAAGCGTTGTACGATGGTCAACTATTGATGAAGGTTGTGGAAGGTTAAGTACTTTTTAACATGATGATGTGCCTGGCTGTTGAGACTGCATTTGTAGGTGATTTAGGGTGAGACTTAACGGCTCACCCTTTTTGATCGCCTATTACTAGAAAGGGAATTTGAGTTATGCTGCATTGCTATATCTGCGCCATTCATGTAATTTCCTAAAAAGCTCAAGTAAATAAACAAAATGGCTTTCAATGTGCTGCGTGACTTTGCGTCTGATGCAAAGAGAAGTAATACGCTAAAACTGTTGTACTTTAAAGCTGTGCTCGAAAAGCCAAATATTTTAAGGTTATTTGGTTATATAACCTTGCTGTGTCTGTACTGATTTCGAGTAAAATAAGAATTATCCATAATTTAGGTAGTAGTATGTCCGGAGTGTTAAATACGGTTGACCAGCGTACAAACTTGGTTGGTGAAAATCGACTAGAGCTTCTGCTGTTCACTTTAAATAGTCGCCAATTGTTTGCGATTAATGTGTTCAAAGTGAAAGAGGTCATCAAGCTGCCACCGTTAACCAAGCTTCCTGGCTCACACTACAACATTCGTGGGGTCGCTTCTTTACGAGGTGAAGCAGTGCCAGTGATTGATTTGCGTGGCGCGATAGGTTTCCCAGCTTTGCGTGGTGAAGCGGAAGAAGAAAATTTGATCGTGACAGAGTACAACCGCACGGTGCAGGGCTTCTTAGTCGGTCCGGTTAAAAACATTATTAATACGGCATGGACTGAAATTCAGCCGCCTCCTTCCACGTCTGGTCGCTCGAATTACCTCACGGCTATCACGCAAATTAAAGAGGGGGATGCCTCTCAAATTGTCGAAATTATTGACGTTGAAAAAGTTTTAGCAGAGATCGTACATTACGACGTGACTATCTCGGAGGATATTCTCGATCAAGAATTGGCCCAAGCAATGGTCGGGCGTAATGTTCTGATTGTGGATGATTCCTCTACAGCTCGTAATCAAGTTCGCGATACGCTTTCTCAATTAGGTATGAATATCATCGAGTGTCGTGACGGGCTAGAAGCGTTAACGGTTTTAAAACGTTGGTGTGATGAAGGTAAAGATGTAGAAAAAGAGCTGTTGATGATGATTACGGATGCTGAAATGCCTGAAATGGACGGTTATAAACTGACCCATGAAGTGCGCCAAGATCCACGTATGTCTAAGTTGTTTATCACATTGAACACTTCTCTGAGCGGTAGTTTTAATGAAGCCATGGTACAAAAAGTAGGCTGTGATCGCTTTATATCTAAATTCCAACCGGATCTGCTGGTTGAAGTTGCTCAAGACCGATTACGCCAGATGCTTTCTAAAAGTGCATGATTAGATCTAGTGAAATCAGAGGGAGCGCACCTCTCTCTGATTTTTAACATCTCTCTCCTTAATTCCTCTGTACTAATGGAAATCCCGAGATTTACTTTGTAGATTGTTCAAGTAGTGCGTGCAATCAATCAACTTACCAGCAATGACGTGCGTGACTTCTCCCTCTCTTTCAAGAATGCCTTTCACCATTAATACTTTAGCGCCTAAATACGCTTGCTTTTGGGCTCGTGCTGTAGCTTGCCAAACGACCACATTAATGTTGCCCGTGTCATCTTCTAACGTAAAAAATGTCACGCCAGCGGCGGTGCCTGGAGATTGTCTTCCTGTTACCACACCTACCACTGTGACCAGTGACTTATGCGGTTTCTCTGTCAGTTGCCTCATGCGGGTAAAGTGAGGGAGTTTGCCCGTTTCTTCTAATAATTTAATTGGATGGCGGCTAAGAGATAGTCCCGTGCTTGCGTAATCCTCAATTAAATTTTCATATTCAGAGGGTTGAGTCTGGTAGCTAACATTGGGTTCTTCGACCTTGTGAAACAATGGTAGGTCAGATAAGGAATCCATTGCTGCCCAGCGAGCGTTATAACGATTTCCCGATAAGGCTTGAAATGCATTGGCTGAAGCCAATAATTCAATGTCACTTCGGCTTCTTAATATCTGCTTTACTTCTTGAATCGATCGGTAACCATTAAGTGGTTTGCGCTCAATAAGCCTTTGTGCGCTTTCTGCGTTAAAGCCTTTCACCAAGCGAAAACCAAGTTGCACGCCGAGCCTGCCATTCGGACGTGAGACGAGATGATGTTGATATTTTGAATGATTGACGCACACCGGCAATACTTCGACGCCATGTCGGCGAGCATCTTGTACTAATTGCGATGGGCTATAAAATCCCATTGGTTGGCTGTTCAACAATGCAGTGTAAAATTCGGCTGGGTAATAATATTTTAACCATGCAGAACAATATGCCAGCACTGCGAAAGACGCTGAATGACTTTCAGGGAAGCCGTACTCACCAAAGCCGCAAATCTGATCGAAAATGCGCTCAGCAAACGCTAAGTCATAACCTCTCTCTTGCATACCATTGATCAGTTTTGGTCTGAATTTAGCGAGATCGCCATTCTTTTTCCATGATGCCATCGCTCGACGGAGTTGATCGGCCTCGCCGCCGCTAAACCCTGCGGCTACCATGGCTAGCTTGATGACTTGCTCTTGGAAAATAGGGACGCCCATAGTCCGCTCAAGAACGCTTTTTACTTCTTCCGATGGATAACTGACAGGCTCTTTGTGATCTCGTCGTTTTAAAAAAGGATGCACCATATCACCCTGAATAGGGCCTGGACGAACAATTGCAATTTGAATCACTAAGTCGTAATAACAAGCAGGCTTTAGGCGAGGAAGCATGCTCATTTGTGCACGAGATTCTATTTGGAATACGCCTATCGTGTCAGCTTTTTGGATCATGCGATACACGTGTGGATCATCTTGTCGGCGAGTGATTTCGGAAATAGAGAGGGATCGCTGGTGATGTTTCTCGACCAGCTGAAAGCACTTTTTGATGGCGTTTAACATGCCGAGTGCGAGCACATCGACTTTTAGTAGCTTCAAGCTTTCTAAATCGTCTTTATCCCATTGAATGATAGTGCGATCTTCCATCGAGGCATTTTCAACAGGTACCAACTCATATAAAGGGCCAGATGAAATTACAAAGCCACCTACGTGCTGAGATAAATGGCGTGGGAAGCCAATGATCTCGTTGACCAATTGGATAAACTGCTGCCCTTTGAGAGATTCTGGTTGTAAGCCAAGTTCAATAATTTGAGCTTGCCAGCCTTGGCTGCGATCTCGGCGATTAACATTCTTAATGAAAAAATCTAATTGGGTCTCTTCAATCCCTAGTGCTTTACCGACTTCACGCACGGCACTTTTAAAGCGATAGCTGATCACTGTTGCAGCAAGTGCTGCACGCTTACGGCCATATTTTTTGTAAATATACTGGATAACTTCTTCACGGCGCTCGTGTTCAAAGTCCACATCAATATCCGGCGGTTCCTTACGTTCTTTACTGATAAATCGTTCGAATAAGACAGCGATTTGTCGAGGATCGACGGCGGTAATTTCCAGGCAATAACACACCACAGAGTTTGCAGCGGAACCTCGCCCTTGGTAAAGAATGCCTTGCTGTTTCGCGAACATTACGATGTCGTGAATAGTAAGGAAGTAGTAGTGGTATTTCAGCTCTTGAATAAGCGCCAGTTCATTCTCGATGGTTTGATTGACTTCTGCTGGCACGCCTTCAGGAAAACGCAGCCTTTTACCACGTTCGACCAACATACGTAAGTAAGAGTCGGGTGTATAACCATCTGGGATCAGCTCGGTAGGATATTCGTATTTTAAATCGGAGAGCTTAAACTCGCATAAATCGGCGATGTAAGTACTTTCTTCCAGCCATTCTGGTTTGTAAATCCGAATCAACTTTTTAAAAGGACGAAGCGCTCGCTCAGTATTCGAAATACGGCCAAAACCGAGTTTATCGACGCTACACCCATGCTTTATAGCAGTAAGTACATGCTGTAATGGCAAGCGTTCAACATCATGCATGAGAACGCCTCCGCAGGCAGTTATAGGTAATTGAAATTCATGTGCTAACTGCTCGCAGTGCGCAATGTACTCAGTATCGTTGTTACTCAAATGGCGCTGAATCGCTACCCACAAACGATTAGCGTGGTGTTGATTGAGCCAGCGCCCCCAATAGTGATCACTCTCTTGATGTGTGGGCAGCCACAATACCAAACAATGTCGAACCGACATCAAATCCCATTCGAACAGTTGATAGTTGCCTTTTTCACTACGTCTTCTTGCGTTTGTGATGATACGACACAACTCGGCATAAGCCTTGCGACAAGGGCAAAGCAGTACGATTTGGCATTCATCATTTAACCAAAACATACTTCCAACGATTTGTTTGATATCGAGTTTATGTTGTTCGATGGTCGCATGGGCTTTGACAACGCCCGCGACTGAACATTCATCCGTTATAGCTAGAGCTTGATAGCGATAGAAAGCAGCTTGGAGTACCAGCTCTTCTGCATGAGAAGCTCCAGTCAAAAAAGAGAAGTTAGACTGACAAAATAGTTCCGCGTAACTCATAATGACCCAACAAAAATAACTGTCGATTTAACAAAAATAGCCATGAAGAAACCAGTGCTTGTGCTGATCGCGAAATATCCATAACCAGCGGCCTTGCTTGGTGTGTGCAATGTAGTAATCACGCATGATCTCATCACCATCCCACCACCCAGAAACTATTCGCTCAGGTCCGTGGACCAAAGAAACTTGTTCTTGCAATACAATGGGAGTGGGTAATTGCATTGCGGGGCGTAGTATGGAGGGTATGGCGTGCCCCTTTTTATCTGGAGCATCAGCAGGGCGATACTGACTGGCCTTTTCTGGTCTAGGATCGCAAGCAATATTGGGTTTTAAAACGGCACTTTTCCCCAATTTAGCTTGCAGTAAAGAGAGCAGCTCTAAAGCATTCATGTTTCCTTTCTGCCCAGCAAAGAGATCGCGTGATGCACTAAGAGGCTCACCTTGACGGATGACTTTTAACGTTAGCCCTGTGACTGGGCCATTAAGCGAGAGTGACTCTAAGCTCAAACTCGCTAACTGTTGCCAACGCTGACATAGGTAATCACCTTGCGCAGAAGTGAGTTGAAGGTGTTGCTCTTGTTTCTCACGCTGGTGGAGTGTTAAACACAGTTCAAAAGCGACCTTATCTCTTAATTTAAGAAAGGTTTCGAGTTGACGAAGTAATTTGGCCAACGGTTTTTCAATCCACTGAACGTTTTCGATCTCAAACAACAGCTCTAAATAAACTTGGAAGGATTCGGTAGGGTGATAAAGGTCGACAGGGTGTTTAAACTGCCCAGTCAGTCGACCAACGTAGTTCACCAAATCGATATCAAAGCGTCGTGCGATGTCTTGCAATGGCAGTTCAAGCAGGTTTTGCAATGTGGTGACGCCTACACGTTGTAACTTCTCTACTGTAGCGCTTGATAAATCTGCCAGTGTTAACGGTAATGGTGATAGGACTTTTTGTATGGCAGATTTGTCTTCACTGATGACGTTCGCTCCTGATATTGCCATCAATTTGGCAGCAAAAGGCGAAAAACCACATCCGAATTGAAAACTCAGTTTCAGCTCCGATAAGTGAGCTCTGACTTTATTCCAATAGTTTTCAAGCCCTTCATACAGAGCGAGCATTGGAGTAGCACGCAGTAAAATACCTTGGTTTGGCATCAACACAACGTCAGATGTGATCAAATACAGCCATTGAGCAATTTCTTGTAACTTGCTCCATTCGGTGTGCGGATGATAAGGATGCACTTGTAAATCTCGACACAAGGACGCAGCACTGCCTAGGCCCATACCTGGTTTAATGCCTTGTTGTTCGGCAATCTCGTTGTATTGAATAATCTGGCAACGTTGGCTTTCGACAATCACCACGGGTTGTTCTTGGTTATCACCAAAGAGTGCGTCTAGCTGCAGGCGAGGGAAGTGCAAGTAAATCCACAGAGCCATATCACTAACCTTGGTTCGCCAGTGGGAAATTGACCACAGTCGAGTGCACAGTTTCAGATGATGGTTTCACCAGTTGCGGATAATGGTGTTGGAAGCCGATACTAACGCTACCTCTATTCCAGCCTCCTTTCCTTTTCAGCACTTCAACATGAATCCCTTGCTCGTCGCCTTTCAGTTTTAAACTGAGTGACACAGGCAAAGACAAGCGGTTGATAGTATCTGTTTTAAGCATAAAGAGAGGGCAAGTACCTTGTTCACTCGCTACCTGTAAGCGTTTCACTTGGTGTATTTCAAGCTCTTCTTGCCATAACAAAACATTACTGCATACCCCACTTTTCAGACATTGCTCTGCAGCCCAAAGAGCATCTTTGGGGTGAGTTGGAGTAACAACCCACACTTGGTTTATATCCAACCCGATGTAGTGTAAAAACAGAGAATTCACTAGCGCAGGTGGTTGAATAAATGCGGTCATACCATTGGTCTGAGTGGCTTTTAAATAGGGAGCGAGCAAACGCAATTCACCAATACTACCAATAGATTCCATCTCCACTACGCCATGAGGTGGAAAGCCTCCGCCGAGCAAATCATCTAATTCAGAAAAACCGGAACTAGTCTGCAACTGCTGAGGATCTGCTTTCGTTAAATTTGCTTGCCAAACAAGGTGTTGGCTTTTTAAGTTCTGAATAATATCTTGCATAATAAATACCTGTATATATGTACAGTATATTTCTGTGGGAGAAAGTCGCAAGATTTTTATGAAGAGAGAAATGAAAAAAGGCAGCGTTTGCTGCCTTTTCAATCGATTATGTGAGGTAACCTGAATGAGTTATTTACGCTTCGGTTGAGCGTCGATGCACTGACCGTTCACATCGGTAACCGCAGGATCCATTAAGTGCAAATATAGCGGCATGATATCCAGTGGCGTTTTGAGAGTATTCGCATCTTCACCCGGATATGCTTTTTCACGCATGCGAGTACGAGTGGCACCAGGGTTAATTGCGTTAACGCGGATCGGTGTATCACTCAGCTCGTCAGCTAAAACTTGCATCATGCCTTCTACGGCAAATTTAGAGATAGCGTATGGCCCCCAGAATGCGCGGCCAGAGTGGCCGACAGTTGAAGAGGTAAAGATAATACGCCCAGCTTCTGATTTACGCATCACAGGCAGTAATGCTTGAGTCATTAGCACTTCGGCTTTCACGTTGATCTGCATGATATCGTCGAAGTCTTCCTCTTTGATTTGATCAAATGGACACAGCGAACTCAAGACACCTGCGTTGTGTAATAGACCATCCAAGCGACCAAACTGTCCTTCGATTGTCTCTGCCATATCAATGTAATTCTGCTGAGTTGCACCCTTGAGATCCAATGGAATGATAGCAGCTTGTGGATAGCCAGCAGCTTCAATCTCATCATAGATAGATTCAAGGTTTTGCACATTTCTACCCAAGAGAATAACAGTTGCACCGTGCTCGGCATAAGAAAGCGCGGCTTGACGGCCGATGCCATTACCAGCGCCAGTAACAAGAATGACTTTACCTTTTAGAGCATCAGCTGAAACGGAGTAGTTCACGGCGATAAATCCTTATTATTGTAAGAGGGTCCATGATAGTTAATTGACGCTAAAAAACGCCTGTTTCTCAATGGAAAATCTTGGTAATCGTGACAAGATGGTTACAATACACCAATTCATGTGTTATACCAATTCCAGAACTTTCGTTAGGTATGCTATCAATCAGAACAAGTGGTTACAAACCGCGCTGCCTTCTCGCTGATGTTTCTGCGTAACATACTAACGTCATCTGAAATGAGATAAAGGAGCTCTCGTTGGAATTTTTATTAGATTATGGTCTGTTTCTGGCCAAAATTATCACGGTGGTTGCTGCGATAATTGTTCTGCTCATTATTGCAAAATCGGCTGGTGGCAAATCGGGTGCGGCGAAAGGGGAGTTAGAGATTACCAACCTTTCAGAGCAACACAAACAATCTGTTGAGCAGTTAGAGCATCATTTGCATGACGATGCTTTCATCAAGGCTCGAGATAAAGCCGTCAAGAAAGAAGAAAAAGAGAAGAACAAATCTCGCGAGAAAGAAATCAAACAAGCGAGCAAAGACGGTTCATTAGATAGCAAGCGTGAACCACACCTATTTGTTCTTGATTTCAACGGTAGCATAGACGCAAAAGAAGTCGCGTCTCTACGTGAAGAAATCACCGCTATTTTGGCTGTCGCACGTGAAGGTGATGAAGTGTTACTTCGCTTAGAGTCTGGCGGTGGTATGGTTCATGGTTACGGCCTTGCCTCTTCTCAACTGGACCGAATCAAAGCTGCGGGTCTTCCTCTGACCATCTCTGTTGACAAAGTTGCGGCAAGTGGTGGTTACATGATGGCATGTGTAGCAGATAAGATTGTTTCTGCACCATTTGCAATTGTGGGGTCTATTGGCGTTATCGCACAAATTCCTAACTTCAACAAACTGTTGAAGAAACATGACATTGAGTACGAACAACTAACAGCGGGTGAATATAAACGCACGCTAACGATGTTCGGTGAGAATACCGATAAAGCGCGCGATAAGTTTAAGCAAGAACTTGAAGAAACACATGTCTTGTTTAAAGACTTCATCCGTGAGCGTCGTCCTAGTTTGGACCTAGACAAAGTAGCCACTGGTGAGCACTGGTTCGGTACACAAGCGAAAGAGCTTGGTTTGGTGGATGACATTAGTACATCTGATGATATCGTTGTTGCGGCATGCAAAGATAAAACCGTACTTTCTGTGCATTATGTGCAGAAGAAAAAGCTGGCAGACAAGCTAGCAGGTGTCGCGGGCAAAGTTGCTGACAGTGTGATCTTAAAGTTAGCTGAGCGTGGTCAAAAACCGATTGTTTAATCGAGCTTAAGTTCATGACATTTAAAACGGCGAGGGCAGAAGCTCTCGCCGTTTTTGTTGAACTTTATGTTTATTGATGAATCCAATTACGCATTAGGTGTAATGCTTTACACGACATTTTTCCTCGCTCCAAAGACTGATTACCCGTATAATGTGCGCCTCGAAAACCGAGCAAATTGCTGAAAAGAAACTATTGGTGGAGAAGAACATGTCCTCTCAAACTCCGGTTGTAACCGTAGATGGACCTAGTGGTGCAGGTAAAGGCACTTTATGTATGTTGCTGGCGAAAAAGTTGGGTTTCCAACTCTTAGATTCTGGCGCAATTTATCGTGTACTTGCACTCGCTGCGATTCACCACGGTGTCGACACCGAGTCAGAAGATGCTCTTGTCCCACTAGCAACCCACCTA
The DNA here is from genome assembly GCF_033338835.1 of Vibrio sp. Vb0888. Classification (NCBI taxonomy): domain Bacteria; kingdom Pseudomonadati; phylum Pseudomonadota; class Gammaproteobacteria; order Vibrionales; family Vibrionaceae; genus Vibrio; species Vibrio sp. Vb0888. The sequence goes on along the minus strand of NZ_JAWOTL010000004.1, from coordinate 138,538 downwards.
GACGTTCAATTTATCGCGGAAGGTGACTTAGTTAAGGTCATTCTAGAAGGCGAAGACGTGTCAGGGGAGCTTCGCAAAGAAGAAACAGGCATGGCAGCATCTAAAGTTGCGGCTTTGCCACGTGTTCGTGAAGCATTACTACGTCGTCAGCGTGCATTTGAGACCGCTCCGGGTCTGGTTGCTGATGGTCGTGATATGGGCACAATTGTATTCCCGAGTGCGCAAGCAAAAATCTTCCTTGATGCGAGTGCTGAAGAGCGTGCAAATCGACGCCTTAAACAGTTGCAAGAGAAAGGGTTAGATGTTAGATTTGCTGACCTTTTAAGCGAGATCCAAGAGCGTGACGACCGAGATCGTAACCGCCCAGTGGCGCCATTACGCCCTGCTGAGGATGCGCTTGTGCTAGATTCTACGTCGATGACTATCGACGAAGTAGTAGAAAAGGCACTACAATATATCGAATCGAAGCTAGCTGAGTAATAATACTCGACTAGGCTAAGAGCGTTGGTCGCAAGGATGATGACTGGCGAATTTAATAACCCCATGCGGTAGGATACCCGTGGAAGTTTAATTTATTGAAGATTAATTAAATGACTGAATCTTTTGCTCAACTCTTTGAAGAGTTTCTAAACGAAACAGAATTCCAACAAGGCAGCATCGTTAAAGGTACTGTAGTAGCTATCGAGAACGGTTTCGTTCTTGTTGACGCTGGTCTTAAGTCTGAATCTGCTATCCCTGCTGAACAGTTCAAGAACGCTGCTGGCGAACTTGAAGTTGAAGTTGGCGCTGAAGTAGACGTAGCTCTAGACGCTGTTGAAGATGGTTTCGGTGAAACTCAACTTTCTCGTGAGAAAGCTAAGCGTCACGAAGCTTGGATCGTACTTGAGAAAGCTTACGAAGAAGCTGAAACTGTTGTTGGTATCATCAACGGTAAAGTTAAAGGCGGTTTCACTGTTGAACTAAACGGTATCCGTGCTTTCCTTCCTGGCTCTCTAGTAGACGTACGTCCAATCCGCGACACTGCTCACCTAGAAAACAAAGAGCTAGAGTTCAAAGTTATCAAACTTGACCAAAAACGTAACAACGTAGTTGTTTCACGTCGTGCAGTTATCGAATCAGAGAACAGCGTTGAGCGTGACGAGCTTCTAGAAACTCTACAAGAAGGTTCTGAAGTTAAAGGTATCGTTAAGAACCTTACTGACTACGGTGCGTTCGTTGACCTAGGTGGCGTTGACGGTCTTCTACATATCACTGATATGGCTTGGAAGCGCGTTAAGCACCCATCTGAAATCGTTAACGTTGGTGACGAGATCCAAGTTAAAGTTCTTAAGTTCGACCGTGAGCGTACTCGCGTATCACTAGGTCTTAAGCAACTAGGCGAAGATCCATGGGTAGCAATCGCTAAGCGTTACCCAGAAGGTCACAAACTAACTGGTCGCGTAACTAACCTAACTGACTACGGCTGCTTCGTTGAAATCGAAGAAGGCGTTGAAGGTCTAGTTCACGTTTCAGAAATGGATTGGACTAACAAGAACATCCACCCTTCTAAAGTTGTTAATGTTGGCGACGAAGTTGAGGTTATGGTTCTTGAAATCGACGAAGAACGTCGTCGTATCTCTCTAGGTCTGAAACAGTGTAAAGCTAACCCATGGCAGTCATTCGCTGAAGCACAAGCTAAAGGCGACAAAGTTACTGGTAAGATCAAGTCTATCACTGACTTCGGTATCTTCATCGGTCTAGAAGGCGGCATCGATGGTCTAGTTCACCTATCTGACATTTCTTGGAATGTTGCTGGCGAAGAAGCTGTACGTGAGTACAAGAAAGGCGACGAGATCTCTGCAGTTGTTCTAGCAGTAGACGCTGAGCGTGAGCGCATCTCTCTAGGCATCAAGCAAATGGAAAATGACCCATTCAATGCTTACGTTGCTGACAACAAGAAAGGTGTTCTAGTTAACGCTACTGTAACTGCTGTTGACGCTAAAGGCGCTACTGTTGAAATCGCAGAAGGCGTTGAAGGTTACATCCGTGCTTCTGAAGTATCACGCGATCGCGTAGAAGATGCTTCTCTAATCCTAAGCGCTGGTGATGTTGTTGAAGCGAAGTTCACAGGTGTAGACCGTAAGAACCGCGTAATCAACCTATCTATCAAAGCTAAAGACGAAGCTGACGAGCAAGAAGCAATGGCATCTATCAACAAGCAAGATGACAATGCATTCGGTAACGCAATGGCTGACGCTTTCAAAGCTGCTAAAGGCGAATAATATACTCGCTTAAGCAAAAAAGGAGCCGCAAGGCTCCTTTTTTATATTTGGTCATATTTAAGTAGTAATACTAATGACAGTAAACTATCTTAATAAAAGGCATTTCTTCATTGCGCATTTTGCATAAAATTTGTCTAGAATTGTCAGCAAGTGTTTGTTGGAATTAGTATTACTTACTATAATAAGTGATAAAGATACTCAAAGAGGGCAACTATGACTAAGTCTGAACTGATTGAAAGACTCTGCGCTGAGCAAACACACTTATCAGCGAAAGAGGTAGAGGATGCTGTAAAAGATATTTTAGAGCACATGGCCTCTACACTAGAGAGCGGTGACCGTATCGAGATCCGTGGCTTTGGTAGTTTTTCTCTTCATTACCGCGAGCCTCGCGTAGGTCGTAACCCTAAAACGGGCGATAAAGTGGAATTGGAAGGTAAATACGTTCCACATTTCAAACCTGGTAAAGAACTTCGTGAGCGTGTAAATATTGGTTAATGCACTCTTATTAGTTTGAAAAAAGCGGCATACGTTTGTGTATGCCGCTTTTTTGTAATGTATCCAAGTTAGTCATACATCCAAGATCGTTTACTAATCTAATTGTGGATTCAGCTGTTTTCTTTGCTGCTTTCTATACCCAAATAACTTTAACTTCTAAGCATGTCTACAAACTAAGCATCTTGAGGTTACTTGGGTATAGATTATTGCTAATATACGTAGTCTGAAGAAGCATTTTCCTGCATAATCTTACCGACTTACTCCTAGAAGGGTGATGTAACATGAAAATTATAAAAATCGTTGCTGTTTTAGCTCTCTTTTTAATTGCATTGGCGTTAGGTTCCCAAAACCAAGAGCTCGTGACTTTTAACTATCTTCTAGCAAAAGGAGAGTTCCACTTATCTACGCTATTAGGTGTAGTATTTGTGGTTGGCTTTGCTTTAGCGTGGGTTATCTTTGGTAGCATCCAACTGAAAACTCAGCTACAGGTCCGTCGTTTAAAGAAAAAACTGAAAAAGTACGAACCAACTGAATCAAACAACGCTGCTGATAAGCCAGCCATTGAAAAACAGGCATAAGGATAAGGCTTAACTTTAATGCTTGAACTACTCTTCTTGTTGTTGCCTATAGCTGCTGCGTATGGCTGGTATATGGGGCATCGCAGCGCTCAGCAAGACAAGCAGAAGCAATCTCATCAAATCTCTCGTCAGTATATGACGGGTCTTAATCTGCTGCTCTCTGACCAATCAGATAAGGCTGTCGATCACTTTATTGAATTGCTCCAAGTTGATAACGAGACCATCGATACTCACCTTGCGTTGGGTAACCTGTTCCGGTCTCGTGGTGAAGTCGACCGCGCAATCAGAATTCACCAAAATCTTATTTCTCGTTCAGGCTTAACACTGGACCAAAAGAACCTCGCCCTTCAACAGTTAGCGAAAGACTACATGGTCTCAGGTTTTCTTGATCGTGCAGAGAAAATCTTCGAACAGTTAGTCGAAGAGCCAGATTACAAAGAGGCGGCTCTTCAACAATTAGTGACCATTTATCAGCAAACACGAGAATGGGAAAAGGCGATTTATTACGCGAACCAATTGGCTAAGTTAGGTAATAAACGCTCAAGGATGCGTGCAAATATTGCCCATTTTTGGTGTGAAATAGCCATGCTCGACCAAGCTGATGGGAATACTAATAAGGCAATACAGCATTTTAAAAAAGCGTTAGCGGAAGACCCGAAGTGTGTTCGAGCAAGTATTGCTTTGGGACGAATTTATCTAGAGTCTGAAGACTATAAGCACACCATCAAATATCTGACAGGGGTACTTGAGCAAGATAAAGACTTTATCAGTGATGTCTTGCCAACTATTGCAGAATGCTATCATCATCTGGGTCAGGAAGATGAACTTGTCGAGTTTCTGCGAGCTTGTATTGATAAGAAAGCAGGCGTATCAGCCGAGTTGATGTTGGCTCAATTAGTTGCTCATCACGAGAACGTTGGGGCTGCTCAAGAGTTACTGACGAAACAATTGCTGAAAAACCCAACCATGAAGGGCTTCTACCGTTTAATTGACTACCACATTGCAGAAGCAGAAGATGGTCGAGCGAAAGACAGCCTATCAACACTACAAGCGATGGTGGGTGAACAGTTAAAAGTGAAACCACATTACCGATGCCGGAAGTGTGGATTTTCTACCCATTCCCTTTATTGGCATTGTCCGTCCTGTAAAGGATGGGGGACGATCAAGCCAATCCGCGGATTGGATGGTGAATAATTCTTAATGCAGCTGGCAGAGTTTCTGTCCGCTGCATTTTTTTAACTTTTTATTTAATAAGAACCAAAACAGTTAGGAGATGAAATGATCGACCAAAAAGTTATTGTCGCACTGGATTATGATAACCAAGCAGATGCACTTGCGTTTGTAGATAGAATTGATCCTGCGTCATGCCGACTAAAAGTTGGCAAGGAGATGTTTACGCTATTTGGTCCTGATTTTGTACGTGAACTCCATAAACGTGGTTTCTCGGTATTCCTAGATTTAAAATTTCACGATATTCCAAACACCTGTTCGAAAGCAGTTCGCGCTGCGGCTGAAATGGGTGTATGGATGGTGAACGTACACGCGAGCGGTGGTGAGCGTATGATGACGGCATCACGTGAAATTCTTGAGCCATATGGTAAAGATCGTCCACTTCTTATCGGTGTAACGGTACTAACCAGTATGGAACAAAGTGATTTAGCTGGTATTGGTTTGAATGTTGCGCCTCAGGAGCAAGTGATTCGTCTAGCAACCTTGACCAAAAACGCAGGCTTAGATGGTGTGGTATGTTCAGCGCAAGAGTCCTCATTACTGAAGAGCGAACTAGGCCAAGAATTTAAGTTAGTGACCCCTGGTATTCGACCTGCTGGCTCAGAACAAGGTGACCAACGCCGTATCATGACGCCAGTAGACGCTATCCAATCAGGTTCAGATTATCTTGTGATTGGTCGCCCTATCACTCAAGCGTCAAATCCTGCAGAAGTGCTGAAGTCGATCAATGAGAGCTTATCTAACATGTAAGCACTGTCTCGATTGTATGGAGAAAAGTGAGGCTAAGATGCCTCACTTTTTACATCGAATGAAAATACTGATCGCGGTAAACAACCATTCCTTTTAACCAGCTATGTCTGATCATTTACTCGCTTTAACTGGTATATCGGGGCCAATTGAGATAAAGGTTCTGCGGTTTATTCTGAGTAAAGTAGGGCTTGGTACTATGCCGATCACACTTTTGTAACATAACTCACTGTGATGCCTCGAAAATGCAACCATGTGTTATTGATGGCTTGCGTTACAAATGTCTAAAGAATACTATGGCGAAGATGCATTCACTGCGTTGTAAGGTCTAGGATGACCTAGTGAAACTCTTTGAAATTAATATAGAAGCTGGCAGGACGTCACTTCATATTACGTTCCTATTATTTCCTATCTGCGTATTTTAAATCGCAGCTTTCTGTGAGCTTTCACACGCTGTCTTCCTTGTTACGACCTTAGTGCGCAAACACAACAAGGAAGAAACATGACTAAAAAACTGCCATTTTCAGTACTAGCAACACTGACCGCTGCCAGTTTTCAACTGAGTGCGGCAGAATTGCCAGCTGATATCGAATGGATTTCAAACAACAACGAACCTCTATTTGCCTCTGAAGAAGCGGTACGAGGTGGCACCTATCGCACTTACATTCAGAGCTTTCCGCAAACATTACGAAGTGTTGGTCCAGATGCGAACTCAGGTTTGCGCCAATACTTAATGGATGGTTCACCAAAACTGGCTCAGCGTCATCCAAATACTGGCAAATGGATCCCTCAACTTGCTAAGTCATGGGCATTTGGAGAAGACAACAAAACCGTATTCTTTAAACTCGACGAAACGGCCGAGTGGTCAGATGGTGAAAAAATTACAGCAGATGATTACGTCTTTATGATGAAGTACTACACGTCAAAAGACATTATCGACCCGTGGTATAACGACTTCTTCACAAACAGTATTGTGAGTGTTGAAAAAATTGATGACTACACGATCAAAGTCAATCTTGCTGTAGCTCAAAGTCATGACTCACTTATGGTTATGATTAACATGCCAAGTAATGGTTTTCAGCCTCGTCCTGAACACTTCTTTGAAGGAGAAAAGGACGCAAATAACGATGGTATGCCTGATAACTTCGTCAGAAAGTTTAACTTTAAATCTGAGCCAACCGCAGCGCCTTACTACATTGATCAAGTGAAGAAAGGTAAGAGCGTGACATTCAAACATGTCGGTGAAGATTGGTGGGGATACAACAACCGCTACTATAAAAACCGTTATAACGTTGAAAAGGTTCGCATTAAGGTGATTCGCGATCCTGATATTGCCATGAAGCACTTTGAGAAAGGCAACTTAGACTACTTTGAGATGGTGCTACCAAGCTTTTGGCATGACAAAACCAATAGTGATGTGTACAAAAAAGGCTATATCCAAAAGTACTGGGGCTTTAACGAAGCACCGCAAGGAGCTGGTGGTCTTTGGATGAACACAGCGATGCCTATGTTGGATAACCTAGAAGTGCGTAAAGGTGTTATGGCAGCCACTGACTATGACGGCATGATTGAAAACATCATGCGTGGAGATTATTCACGTAAACCGCATGGACTCGGCTTTGGTCATGGCGAATACGATGATCCTAACAATACACCGCCAAAGTTTGATGCTGATGCGGCGGTTAAACACTTCGAAAAAGCGGGCTTTGACAAAGTGGGCGCAGATGGTATTCGTATTAACGACAAGGGCCAACGCTTGAGCTTTGCTATCACCTATGGATACAACTCTTGGACACCGCGTATTGCATACCTGAAAGAGCAAGCGAAACTTGCTGGTCTTGAGTTCACGTTAAACTTGGTGGATGGCTCATCTGCGTTTAAATACATTCTTGAGAAAAAGCATCAGCTAGCGTTTTTGAATATGGGCTCTGGTGAGATCCCTGCGTATTGGGAATACCTACACTCGGATAATGCAAATCGACCACAAACGAATGCTCACACCAACTACAGCAGCCCTGAGCTAGACAAGTTAATTGAAGCGTATGATTCTGAGTTTGATCAGGAGAAGCGTTACGACTTGTCGCATCAAATCCAAAACTATGTCAGCAAAGCGAACATCATCGTTCCTGGCTACATGGTGCCTTATTCTCGAGTTGCTCATTGGCGCTGGGTTAAAATTCCTAAAAACGGCATGACAAAAGCGACAGAATGGGTGCTTCATCCAATGGATATCGGTAATTTCTGGATTGATAACCAAGTAAAAGAAGAGACAGAAGAAGCGATGGACGAGGGTAAAACCTTCCCAGAATTAACGGTAATTGATGATCGTTACAAATTGTAAATCAGTAGTTTAGATAGAAAATGATAGCCCCGGTAATGAATTTTATCGGGGCTTTCTTTTTTACTTAATAAGGTAAGACGCTTCTAAAAGGTAGGTTTTTGCATCACCAAGCAAAGAGAACGCTTTATCGATGGTTTTAAATCGATCATCAAGCGAGTCGCTTGATATCAGCTGGCTGAATGTTTGCAACGAGAAAGCTTCGTTTGCTTTGAAGAACTGATGTACGTTTTCAAGCTGCACTTTATGAATATGCTCCACCTTATTTAGGGCGGTGGTTAAATCGGAAATGTTAATCGACATTGCTACTCGGGAACCTTATCAACAAGACCTATATGAGGTCATAGAGTGGGGTTTTATATTTTGTGACAGAGAGTAGCACCGAAGAGCAATTTATAGTCTGATGAAGATCAATTTGCCTTATTTAAGCATCTGTAACGTGGCACTAGACGTGTACCTAGAGTTGGTACAAGTTACAACGCTTGAATATAGGCTAGGGTTCAACCTAATCAAAAGTAAAAGCCAAGTCCGACTAAAAGCCCTTGAGAAGCCGTATCATATTCAAATACCTCTTCATTTTTGTAATCGACCCAGGTCGACTTGTAAGCTAAGTTGAGATCAGACCACTCGTTAAAGCTATAACGAACACCAGTTTGAATGGCATAAGTGAAGTGAGTATCGTTGCCAAGTCCGGCGTCGATGCTGGCATGAAATCGCCAGTTTTCGCTCAATTCATCAATGAGTCGCAAGCCAACTAAAAAATCGACCCAATCTTCTTGTAATGACAGTCTATCTTCTAGTACCCGGTTGTCATTACGATACAGCTTGCCGGTGATGTCATTGTCCCACCAACGTAATCCAAACATATAATCCAGTTTACCAAATGAATATTGTTCGCGTTGGAATGCCTTTGCTTCTAGAACACCTTGCCGTATTTCGATGTCCGCACGATAACGAGCGTTAGGCAGAGCGCCCTTGATATTATTAACATCACCACTTAAGTTCATGAAACTATAATCTATGTAGTAGCCCCACTTACTTTGGTAAATACTCTCGAATCGCAACATCGCCCCAATATCGAGGTGGTCTACGATGAACTTAGGATCGACATCCACCTCTGATGAAAAGCGACCAATACTGGTATCCCCGTGGATATTCAGTCCTAGCATGTACACTTCTATGCTATTTCGCCAACGAGATTCTTGTGTCTCGGCTGAGAGCGCTACTGATGTAGGTAATACAAGAATGAGTGAGGAGAGTGATAGCAGGTTACATGGTTTCATCCAATTTCCTTTTCGGCTTTTCGTCAGCTTTCAGCTTAGTAGAAGTCGCTACACTCTGCATAAAAAAGGGAAGCAACTTGCTTCCCTGTAATTAACATTGACTTAGAGTTGTTTGGCAATGTCTGAGGTTAGGCTTTCTAAGCCTATGGATAAAGCGTTGACGAGCGCTTCATAGCCTTCATCTTGAAGCGGCTTTGAGATTTGTATTGGCGCACTGTTTTCGACCTTACCTTCGGCATTAATGAGTAACCATTCTCCCTCAATTTCGATATTACCTTTGTAGCTGCCATTAAATTTATTTAACGTAAGCTGTAGTTTGGCTTCACCGCTTTGATCCAACAGATTATTCATTTCAGTCGGCCAGTAATGACTTTGCTTTTGACGTAGTTCCGCGACAACTCTCTGAGTGATTTGCTCAGAAATACTGTGCGCCCATTGATTGTGTTTTGCCTGAATAACTTGGGTCTCAGAGGTTCGATAAACAATGCCATTATCATTCAAATAACTCGCCAATGTCACTGGACGAACAACTAAAGTTGGGCGCTGAGCGATATCAGAAGAGCTCAGCGTCACTGGTTCCGCCTTAGGTAGAAGGTACATAGCTCCTTTAGTTTGCGGAGCGCTACTGCAACCCGTTAGACCGACAAATAGCGCGATAGACAGAAAGAATACTCGTTTCATTAGTTTTGGCCTTTAACTGGTATTGGGTCACTGATTTCATCTTCTCCAAACACGAGAGAGTTTGGCTTTTCGTTTAGCTGTTTAAGTACGGGTTTAAACTCTGTCATCACGCTTTCTAATTCTTTTAGCGTGGCTTCCATTTCGCTGTACATGGTTGAGTTGGGCCCATAACCATCGAGTGTTTTTTGTAATTGCTGTAAGCTTTGGCGAATATCTGTTGGGATCTCTTGCGTCTCTTTTTGATTCAAAAGTTTATCAATACTGTCCGCCACGCGTTCTGCTGAAGCTAACGTTTTTTCAGACGTTTTTAACGTTGAATTGAGAGAATCTAGCGTTTCTTCCATCGGTAAGTTATTAATCTTATTTAGGAAGTCGTTCACTTGGCGCTGAACCTGCGCAAAACCACCACGCATGGTTGGGAAAACATCTAAATCAGCAAACTTACTCGGTACGTAAGGCTCGTCATTTGGATAGAAGTCGGCGTCAACATACAGTGCGCCTGTTAATAAGTTACCTGTTTTTAAAGTACCACGTAGGCCTTTAGCAAACTCACTCTTCAATTTATCTTTTAACATTGGTAAAGATTGGGATTGGAAATCGCCATAAACACGGCCGAGCTCGATACGTACCAATACAGGGATTTTTTTCGCAGAAAAGTTCTCTTCTGGGGTTGGAAGTCGCATTGGTACACGCATCACAGTACCAATTCTCAAGCCTCGATATTCGACAGGTGCCTTACGTTTAAGTCCTCGTACCGATTCATCAAAAAGCATAACGAATTCAATATAATCATCGTACATGCCTTCTCGAAGTTGTTTAATATCATCGTACAAGCGGAAGTTGACCATATTTTCAGTGAGCTGTTCACCGGATTCAAGACCTGGAACGGTATCGAAGGTAACACCACCCGTTAGCATGCTCTCTAATGAGCCAAACTTGACTTCGAACCCTTCAGCGTTGAGCTGTAAATCTACGCCAGAATTCAGCCAGAACTTGGTACGAGTGCGCACTAAGCTGTCATAAGGCTTGAAAATAAAGAGTTGGTATAACGCTTTGCGAGTGTCAACATCAAAGCTGGTTTTCTCTACACGACCAACCGTAAAGCCTTTATAAATGACGGGGTCACCAACGCCTAGCTTACCAGCCTCGCGGTGTGTTAACACAAGGCGTAACCCCTCTGCATCAGGAGAGGCGACTGGGGGAACATCTAAGACCGTAAAGCGCTCTTTCTCTATCTTAGATTTACCCGGCTGAAGTTGGATATAAGCGCCAGAGAGCAAGGTCTCTAAACCTGAAACGCCATCACGGCCAATACGAGGCTTCACAACCCAAAACATGGTGTCATCTCGCAGCATGCGTTCTGCATCCTTGTTCATTTGTGCCTTAGCGATGATGTGATCGTAATTTTCACTGAGAGTGACTTCAGTAATCAGTCCGACTTTTACATTCAATGCTCGGATTTCGGTTTTGCCAACCTCAATCCCATCTGCGGTTGGCAGTTGGAGAGTAATTTGTGGGCCTGTACTGTTGATATATTGGAACAGCATCCACGCTCCCATGGCTAGCGCAAGGATCGGGACAATCCATATCGCAGAAATCTGCTTTTGCGGTTTTATTTGAGCGGTTACGTTGTTCTCATCACTCATATTTGGCTTTCTCGTTTAAGTTGTCAGAAATCGGCTCCTGCACTTCGTTTTGTGGCAATTGCCACAACAAACGTGAGTCAAATATCATTGCAGAAAGCATAGTAAAAATGACCACTGCCGCGAAAGAGAGCGCAGCAGGACCTGGATAAATCGCCATTAAGTTTTGCAGCTGAACCAGTGCAACTAAGATCGCGACGACGAAGATATCGATCATGGACCAACGGCCAATAAACTCAGTTATGCGGTAGATCTTTAAGCGTGAAATACTCTCTTCGTGCGGAAGATATCGCGCTTTTTGCGCATTGTAATACAGCCACGCGAGTGCCAGCATTTTCGCCATTGGAATAAATACGCTAGCAAAGAAAATTACCATCGCAATAGGGTAAGAACCTAAATGCCAAAGCAATATTACCCCCTCCATGATAGTCGAACCTTCTGCATGTCCAAGGCTTACGGTGTACATCATAGGGTAGAGGTTCGCAGGGATATAGAAAATGATTGAAGCAAACAAAAGCGCCCAAGCTTTTTGTAAATTGTCTGCGGGGTTGTATTTGTGAATAGGGCTTTTACAACGAATGCAGTGTTGGTGTTTTTTAGCTTCAATAGGGTTGAGCTGGTGGCACGTATGACAACCAATATGGTTGTGGTTATGGTGCGTATCACCCTCTTTTACATCAGGTAGCTCGATAGCTGGAATAAAGTGCCCCCAGAGCCAGCTTTTGTCGACCATTGATATGCATTTGACTACCAGAACGGTATATACACAAAACGCCCAGAATGAAGTGCCCATTCCTATGTCTGCGAGGGAAGCGATTTTAATTAAGCTGACCAACACGCCAATCAAAAATACATCCACCATTAACCAAGGTTCGACTCGAAACAGAAGACGGCATAAAACTTTTGCCATTCGTTGCTGCTTTTTAGAGGGGGTATGTTTACGTGCTTTTAATGCTTCAAGGTGAAGAAAGAGAATGAGACCAACATAGATTGCAGGCAAAACGATAACTGTTGCGAGTAGCAGCACACCCAAAAGCACATTTTGAAACTCAGCCAGCATTTTGGCAGCGTGCAACAAGGTGATTTCTTGCGACAACCCTTGCACGCTGAACGACATAAAAGGGAAAGAAATGCTTAGCACTAACATGATCAAACATGCCGATGATATGGCGATCACGCTTTGGTAAGGCTTGGCATTCACTTTAGTCAGCGAATGCGAACATCGAGGACATTGTGCTTTTTGCCCCTGTTCGATATCGGGAATGCGAACAACAAGGCCGCACTCTTCGCATGAAATTAACTGACGGGAATTAGGTTGAATACTCATCGGGTAGGTTTTAGATTCATTTGCTTTAAGAATACTCTTTTTTCACTAGGCACGCTTGTTTTGATTCAGGAGTTTACGAGTTTCTTACTTTTGGCATTAGAGGATATGGGAGATCTAAGACATAAACGAAGTCGCGTTTGGTACAAGATTTTACGGCGAAGATGAGTATGTTGGAAGTCGAAAATAATGTGATATTGCTTGTCTGTGGAGGGGGGTAATTACTTGTTTTTAAGGGTAAGTAACCCTGCCCAGATAATCAGAGCAGGGAAAAAGAGCATTTTATTTAAGGTACTTAGTTGTACTTTACTTGACCGTTCCGCTCTTAAAGGCATTGGAGCCGACTTGCGTACCGTTGAGCGTTTTGCCGTAATAGCCTTGGTGCTGGTGATATTTCTCCGCGTTTGCGGTGACATTGCCTTTGAATCGAGGATCTTGTGGACGCTCATGGCTGTTGACGTATGCTGCGACATCCCAAGCTTCTTGCTCTGTCAGCTGCACACTTTTCCCAAGCGGCATGTTTTCGTAAATAAAATAGGCCGCTGTGTTAATCCGGTGCATACCTGCGCCCCAGTTATACGCATATTCGCCCCAAAGTGGTGGAATGTATGAATGGTCGTTGGTGTCTTTGATGCCTGAACCGTCGGCGCGATGGCAAGTTTCACAGTTCTTTTCGTAGACCAATGCGCCTCGCTCTATTGATGGTTCTTGCTCAGGGGCGGCGATTTTTGGGTAGCCACGCCCAGAGAGATTACCCCGCTTTTCAATTGGTAATGCTTGTGCGATGGCTTCGGGCAACGGGAAGTCTTTTGCTTTTCCACCAATTTGCAACGTTTTTGCGTCTAGTTCTGGAATGGGTTCATCCGCCATACCATGTTTGTCAAGCAAGCCGCCCATCGCTAACCAGTAGGCGTAAGCACTAAGGGCAACAATTTCTGTCGAATCGTAAGCGGGCGCTTTACCGTTCATGGAATACTCGAAACAACCTTGGATACGGTCAGCATAGCTGTTTACGCGATCGTTTTTCTTACGATATGCCGGGTACGCCATGTAAGCTGCCCACAGTGGCGCAGCGTTTGCTTTTCGTCCTGCCTCCATATGGCAGTTCACACAGTTTTGTTCGTTGCCAACGTATTTTCCGCGCATTTGTTGTGAGTTAACAAAGAGCGAGTAACCGCGTTTTACTTGCTCACCAAATGCGGTGTTTGGGATTGTGCTGAGATCACGCGGTTTTAAGTATTCACCGTGCTTTTCTTTTTCTATCGCAGGTAGCTCTTTCTGGCGGTCCGGTAATGGAGCGTTAGCTAGTACGAGCGTAGAAATGAAAGGCAGTGCGAACAAAGAATAGAAACGTTTCATGACTGCTCCTAGTAACGTAATGAGGCAAAGTAGTAAGCAAGATTTTCGATCTCTTTGTCAGTGAGATTTTTTGCGATGGTCCCCATCATATTGAGCGGGTCGCCACTGCGAGTGCCGTTTTTCCATGCCATCAATTGCGTTTTTAAGTAATCAGCATGTTGGCTTGCGAGGCGAGGGAACTTGTCGACGCCCATACCGCTGGCTCCATGACAAGTTGCGCAAGCTGGAATATTTCTATCCCAATCGCCTTGGAAAATTAACTTACGATACGGGTTACGAATATCAGCTTGGTCGCCGCGTTGTTCTGGATTCGTGAACTCATAGCTCGGGAGGTTAGCAAAGTACTCCATAACTTCCTTACGGCCTGCGGGATCGCTGAGTTCCTTCGCCATGCCTTGCATGACCACATTTTGGCGTTCGCCACTAAGGAATAGTTCGATTTGAGTGTTGAGATAATTCGCGTTTAAACCAGCGATCATCGGCGCGATATTTGGCTGTCCCATGCCATCTTGGCCGTGACAACCGCTACATACGCTGGCTTTTTCCGGAATAGACGAGGCGCTTGCGCCCATAGTGGTTGCTAACAAACAGGCCACCACCACTGGAAGAATTTTTGACATGCTGACTCACTTTAATTTTTATTAATATGTCTAAGTGCTACTTGGTAGTCACTCGGACGATATTGTCGGCCTTGTCAATAATGAAAGGTATTGTGGATTTCCACATATTTAATAAGTGTAAATGGCCGTATTTGTTTTTATTGGTTGTTCTATAAGCTATAAAAACAAAGTGGTGAAGAGCTGCACAAATCGGCAGCTCTAAGTGGTAGAGACGTCTTAACGTGCGGCGTTACGCTTTGCGGATTTTGGCCGGCAAGGACTGACGTGCCGCCGCGCCCACTACCCAATCCAACAATACACCTTTACCTTCTCGGGTAGGATCAATTAAGCCAATGTCGTTAATGTTGACGCCATCTTGGCTGCGCGTTTTTACGGGTTGTTGTTTATCGCCGATCCAGTGCGAGCGTTGTCCTAGCTCGGTATGACCAAACCCATGTTCAAATCCGAGTGTGCCAGGGCGAATCCCGTTGACTATCATCGCAAGTGCTTTGGTGCTTGCAGATGGTGTCTCGATAACAAACTCATCACCCGTTTTAATGCCTGCGCGCTCGGCATCGATTGGATGGATGTACACTGGGTTTACGCCTTTAATCGAGTTCAACCTTGGCGATAGGTTGGATACCGCACTGTGAATGTTGGATTTAAAGTTCGTTAGGCTGAAAGGCCATTCTGAGCTTGGGAACTGGTCTTCCATTGGTGTGCCATCGGCCAGTTTTTGTGGATGCCATGTTGGGCAACCCGTGTAGAAATCACCGGTCATGGTGTTTCTTGCGCTGCCGACACGTTCATTCCATATCGCGACAGGTCGTGTCCATTTGTGCTTCATTTGCTCACCTTGATACGCTTCGGTTGCATTTTCAAAACGTCCACCGCGAGCAAAAATAAACGCCACACGTTTCATCTCATCCGCTGTCAGCGTCTTCTGCATGGCTGGCATTAAACGCTCTAGGCCGGACCACGCAATGTCTTCTGCCGAAACTTCAGGCACCCCGCCTTTCACATAAGCCAAGTTTGCCGCGGAACGTAAGTAGAAATCTTCAGCGCTGTGGAGAGCGTGCCAATTCCCTTGCGCATCTTGAATCGCGTTGTCACCAAAGCCGCCTAGTTGCATTTTCTTGGCGACATCAATCAAAAAGTTTTCTAAGCAAATTGAACGACCATCGGCGGTTTTCTCTGTTCGCGCTTCCACAATCGGCCAGCGAGCGGTGACGGTTTTCACCGGAACGTCGTGCCAAGGCGTTGCCATACCCCAGCTTTCGTAGGTGACCGTGTCCGGCACAATATAATCCGACAATGCGGTGGTTTCGTTAATGAACGCATCAACAGACACAATCAAACCGAGTTGTTTTGGATCTTTAAGCTTGTCTTCCAGCAGCGTTTTCAAACCGGGCACACCATACATCGGGTTCGCCATGTGGTTGATCCACGCTTTAACGCGATATGGATAACCATCAATAGCCGCAGATAGGTGTTCTGTCAGCAGTGGCGCGGCAAACGGATACCAAGGGGCGCGAGTTGGGTAAGGTGATTCACCTGCCTCAACGCGACGTTTGTATTCGCTGGTTTTGTGGTAGGGGAATTTACTGCGCGACAAAAAGACGCCTTTCGGGCCGACTTTGCCAGCAAATTTGGTGAAGTCGTAACGAGGACCCGCAGCGGAAGTTGGGTAGCCACCCGCTTTGGCCATCGCGCCGCCTTTCATATTTATGTTACCAATCAACGCATTGAGCATCATGATGGTAAACGAGTTATAGAACCCATTGGTGTGCATGTTGCCACCGTGGGTATCGACCACCGCTTTTGTTCCGTGACTGGTGAAGCGCTTTGCTAGTTCAACAACTTGTTCGACAGGGATTTCACATTGTTGGCTGTAGAACTCAAGACTGTATTTGAACGCCTCTTCTTTGAGTCTTTGTAGAGACGATTTTACGCGCACTTCGCCCGATGCAAGCGAAACCGTTTTATCGACAAACAGTGCCGCTTCCTCAGCTTGGGTATGAACACCAAATTCGCCGCTTTGCTCATCCACGATGACGTACGGGTCGGAGTCAGACAACGCTTCGCCCTCGAATGGCAGATTCAAGTCGGACGCGCGTAAAAACGTGCCGTTTCTCGGGTGCTGATTATCGCTTATCACGAGATGCGTAGCATTACACCAGTGCGCGGTGCCGGCTCGTTTCATCGCGTTTGCCCCCGGCTGCGCCAAGAAGGTTTTGTTGTAGCGTTGGTTTTCGATGATCCACTGGATCATGCCAAGCACGAGGGCAGAGTCGGTGCCTGGTTTGATTGGTACCCAGCGGTTGTTGTCACCGGCAGCCAAGCTCGATGAACCAGCAGGCAAACTTGGTGTGATGATGGTGTATTCCAAGCTACCTTCTGTTCGCGCATTGGCGAGTTGGCGCGCCTGACGCTTAAAAGGGTTACCCGCTTGAGCTGGTGACATACCGATGAAGATGATGTATTCCGCGTTATCAAAGTCTGGCTTCAAGTGCGCGTTCTTATCTAAATCGTTCATGAATGCGCCGCTGCCAGCACGAAATGCGTAGCCGCAGTAAGAGCCATGATGCCCAAAGTTACGCGTACCATAGCTGTTGAACGCGAAGCGTTTGAATATGTCGTCTCGGCCTTCGTTACCGGCGTTGGTCATTAACAGTTGGTTGGCTTTCGGTCCATATTCTGGGTTTTCAGGATCAACGGGCGTTGTTAAATCGCGAATGTCGCGTAAGCCATCCACATGACCTTCACCAAATAAATCACCGCCCTCGACGACTTCTTCTATCAGTTGTTCGTAACTGATCGGAATCCATTTTCCTTCGCCGCGTTTTCCAACTCGTTTCAGTGGCTGAGTAATGCGGTACGGGCTGTTGCGAATTTCTAGCATCCCATTGCCACGTGCGCATGCTGTTGAACGACCGTCAAGGCCCGCTTCTCCTGCCAAACTTAAATAAGCACCTTTGACTGGCGTTTCGAACGGAATGTGTTGCTGATGAGAGAGTGGGTGATATGGGTTGCCAGTAATACGCAAAATCTCGTCGTTGCGGTTATCAATGCGTACACGCAATCCGCACAGTGACCAACAACCAAAGCACATCGATGGTGCAACGCGCTGATTTGGATTAGGGATTAGGTTGCCTTTGCTGTTGACCGTGTACTCTGGTTCAAGCGAGTTACCGTGGTGAATATCACGCGTTTTTTCTCCCGCAGTGCCTTCGAGCGCACCCTTGACCATGTGTTTGGTGGTGGTGGCGTAACCCGCAGCGAATGCGCCAAGCCCACCCACTGCAATGCCTGATTTCAAAAACTGACGGCGTTTGTTATCCATGATGAAATCCCCTTTGATTAGCGTTCAGTTAAGGTGGGTGATGAGGCTTTTACTTCGATCTTTTGTTTTGGCTGAACCAGCTCTGAGCCGAGCAGTGCCAGAGCAAGCCATAATCCGAGCATGCCGATAATGCCTATCCAGCCATTTCCATCCATAGTGAGTTGGTATGGATACAGCCCTGCATCGAACTTGGCGATGGTTTGCACTTCCATGATGGTGAACCAGCGAATCAGCCATGCACTTGCCAGTGCGGCAGCAGACACAAAACCGAGCCCTATGACGTGACGAAATCTGGCTGATGTGGACTTTTGGGTATCGCGCAAGAAGATGAAGGCGAGCAAAATACAACCTAAAACGACAAAAGTGAGCAAGGCAATGTTGTGCATCCATCGTTCGCTAGAATAGAGCGAAAATGTAGAGTTGTTGGATGCCCAAATGGGTAGGAGAATCAGCGTCAGAACGCCGCTCGTTACCAGTGACTTTTTGAGTAAATTGTTATCACCAGAAGTGAGAGCTTTCGATTGGCTAGGCAGCAGTAACCAAATCAGCAGAGAAAATCCGACAGCGCCCATAAATGCAGTGACAAACCAAAGAATTGGTGACGCGGGTTGGTGCCATAAAGAGCGCGATTTAACGACTGCAATTTCAGCTCCAGTATAGAGGGCGATGGTTAAGCCTGATAACACGGTGATTGCAGATATTGTGAGCATCACTTTGTGAGAAATTGTCCACTCACCGAGCGATAACTTAGATAACAGAGGTAGTACTTTTCCCGGTTGATTTCGCAGTGCGATAAGATCCTGACGCAGATACAGCCATGCTGTCGCAACCGCCAGCGTAGAAAAAACAGGCAGGAACAGCGAGCCTAGAGACATCCATGACCACGGCGTGATGTGTACGTAAAAATGCCATGCGCGTCCCGGCTGGTGAAGGTCGCCAGTTAACGCTAATGGCCCCACGATGGCGCCGATGGCCAGCGTCAGAACAAGCGCAGCGCGCAGTCTGTGACTGGTGTGTTTTTCAAATAATAGGGCGATTAGGAATAAAACAGCAGCCGCATAAGCCGAACCGATGTAGAAGAAATACTGCACCGCCCACGGGAGCCAAGCCATCGCTTGAGGTTGGACTAACACTTCGGTGATGTTCATGCGCGATCTCCTTGTGGGTCGTAAATAGCAGGTTGTCCGTCGATGTGGCTGGTGAAGCGTTCATCCATGCCGATGTAAAACACGTGAGGCTTGGTGCCTTCATTGGGTTTTAGCACTTTGATATCGTCTTGGTGCTTCGCAATTAAGCGGCGGACTTCACTTGATGGATCATTCAAATCACCAATTACACGTGCTCCGCCAACACAGGTTTCCACGCAGGCAGGCAATAGACCTTTTTCTAGACGGTGAGCACAGAAGGTGCATTTGTCTGCGGTGAGGGTGTCCTCATTGATAAAACGAGCATCATAAGGGCAAGCTTGTACACAGTACGCGCAGGCGACGCAGCGACTGTTATCCACCATGACAATACCATCTTCGCGCTGAAAGGTTGCTTGAACCGGACACACTGCCACGCAAGGTGGGTTGTCGCAGTGGTTACAAAGGCGCGGTAGCATAAAGGCTTTTGCTTCTCGCGTGGCTGTAGAGCCATCATCTAACGTAACTTCGTATTGCTTTACGGTGGTTCGGAATTGACCAATTGGCGCTTGGTTTTCAATGCTGCAACCTACGGTGCACGCTTGGCATCCGACACATTTACGCAAATCTATCACCATGGCATAACGCTTGCCGATTTGTCCTTTTCGGTCAGCGGACTGGTTATTTCGAATAATGTTTCCCGCAGTTGCCGTGCCAATGCCTGCGACTGGAATTAACGCGGCTCCGGCTGTGACCGCGCTGAGAAAGCGACGTTTGGTGGAATCCATAACTCACCTGCTTTTTTGTTGTATTTGAATTGACTGATTCCATTGTGAGAAATGCACTGCGAGGCTTATATTGTGGATTTCCACATACCCAGATCAAACTTGATCTAAAACAAATGTGGTTTAGGGAAGGTAGCTGTTATTCTTGTCGTACTCTCTTGACGGAACGATTCGACTCATCATGAAAAAAGCACTGTGGCTTCAGCTTTGGATTCTTTGCTTAGTTGCCTTTGCATCTTTGACTCAGGGCGCAGTTTCTGAACAAGCAGATCTGCAAGGAATGCAAGAGCAAAAAGCAGAGCAGCCACAGGCCAAGCAAAAAGTCGAAGTGGGCGTGTTAGCGATACGCGGCCATCTTTATGCTGAGCAGAGATGGCAACCGACCATTGATTGGCTCAATCAGCAAATTTCCGATGTGCATTTTGTCCTTCATCCCCTTAACTTGGATGAAATGGGCGAAGCGGTGAAGTTTCAGACCATGGATTTCATCTTAACCAACCCAGGTCAGGCAGTGCGATTGGGCAGGCAATACGCGCTGTCGTGGATGGCAACGCTAACCAGCAGAGCCCCACAAAACTCGAATTACGGCATTGGTTCGGCGCTTGTGGTTCGAGCCAATTCAAGTTATCAAACGGTGCAAGATGTCTCAGGACGTCCCGTTGCGGCGGTATCAGAAAAAGCGTTTGGTGGTTATCTAACGATGCGCTATCAAATAGTCAAAATGGGGCTTAATCCAAACGATTTCTTTTCTGATGTCCGCTATCTTGGTTTTCCTATTGATGCCAACCTGTATCAATTACGTGATGGTAATGTGGAAGCGGCCGTCGTCCCTGCTTGTTTATTGGAACAGATGCTAAGTGAAGGGCTTTTACAACCGGGTAATTACCGAGTTTTAAATCAACAGCCGAACGAGCGCTCGTTATGCGCTGTTTCCACACCGCTTTATCCTAACTGGTCATTTGCCAAAACAGAGCGCGGCTCAGCTCAGATCGCCAAACAGATTGCGCAAGTATTGTTAGCGATGCCACCTGAACACCCTGCGGTTATTGCGGCAGGCGCGTCAGGTTGGACGTCCCCCGTCAGCTTGCTGAGCATCGACAAACTTTATCAGGCGTTGGATCTCCATCCGTTGCAACAACCCTGGTGGAGTGAGGCTCTACGCTGGCTGCGTAGTCATCAAGAATGGGCATGGGCTCTGTTCATGTTTGTGATTGTGTTGAACGCGTACCACTTTTGGCTTGAGTATCGATTTAGCAAGAGTAAGCAAGCGTTGGAGCAGACATCGTTACGATTAAAAGAGAAAAGTGAACAGTTAGAACATTCACAAAGGGTCGCGATTGTCGGAGAAATCGGCACTAGTCTTGCTCATGAACTCAATCAGCCATTGGCAGCCATTCGCAATTATAGTGAAGGCGGTTTACTTCGCTTGGCCAAAAAACGCCCACATGAAGATATTGTCCCTGTACTTGAGAAAATACAGGGCCAAGTTGAAAGAGCCGATGCAATTATTCAGCGATTAAGAACGTTGATCCGCAAGCGTAGTGTCGACAAAGCGCCGTGCGATCTTCAAGTACTCATTGATGACACGATTGAGTTACTCCATTTTCGAATGCAGAAGCAAAACATTTCTATTGTGGCCAGTACAGAAGGGAACATTCGTCCATTACTTGTCGATGCAGTTGGCGTACAACAGGTTTTAGTTAATGTGATCAGCAACGCGATTGATGCGTGTACTTTGTTCCAAGAGAAATATCACTCATCAGGTTATCAAGGTAAAATTGCCCTGCATTGCGATTACCAAATCAGTCAACTCTCTATTCGAGTGTTAGACAATGGTACAGGGTTGCAGCAAGAGAATCCGACTCAAGCGTTTGTGAGTAGCAAAGAAGAAGGGCTTGGGCTGGGGTTAGCCATTTGTCGCGATGTGATGGAAATGCATGGTGGCGAGTTTGTCATCAGCTCGACAGCACCACATGGTTGTTTGGTTGAGCTTGTGTTTCCATATCAAAACTAATCTGAACTAGGCATAGGAGCATTCAATGAGCAGCGGTGAAAAGCAGCTACCTGTTTTTGTAGTCGATGATGATGAATCGGTGCGTGACTCGCTCGCTTTTATGCTGGAAGAGCATGACTTCAACGTGACGACTTTTGCTGATGGGCAATCTTTTCTCGATAAAGTGGACATTCATCAGGCCGGATGCGTGATCCTTGATAGCCGAATGCCCAACCTTCGTGGTCAGCAAGTGCACCAAATTTTAAATAAAGCCAACAGCCCGTTAGCCGTTATTTATCTGACAGGGCATGGTGATGTTCCGATGGCGGTCGATGCATTGCAAGCTGGGGCGGTCAATTTCTTCCAAAAACCAGTCAAAGGCGATGAACTGGCACGAGCCATTTTGCAGGGACAGGCGCAGTCTGCCACAAACCTCGATATGGCAGCAGCTAAATCGGCTTATGAATCGCTCACACCTAGAGAAAAAGACATTTTACGTTTGATTATTGAAGGAAAGCGCAACATTCGTATTGCTGACGAACTTTGCATAGCAATGCGAACGGTTGAAGTACACCGAGCTAATCTATTGAAGAAGTTCTCGGCAAAAACCGTCGCAGAGTTGGCATATATTTATGGCAAGCTAGATTAAAGGTTACCGAGTGAAGCCTCTTAAGGTTATTTAGAGGATACAACTTGAGCTTTATGACGACTCGCGTATTATCTTCTTCGTTCTTACTTTATCTGAATTCTTATGAGTTTGTTGACTAAACGACATCACACGCCACATAAGCGGGCAAAATGGCTACTGGCGATTATTGGCTGGGTGGTCGTTGTGTGTCTGATGCAAAATTCAGGCTTTGCATCGTCATGCTCTATGAAATATGAGACGGAATCGCCCGCGGTTTCACTTGCTGATGAGCGTTCGAGCGTCAAGTCGATTGATACTAAAGAAACTAGCAAGTGCGAATTGTCTGAAAAGTTAATTCAGTTTTCTCAACATCAACTCGATGTATTTATTGTTGTTCTGTTTGTCGGTCTTTTTGCTTCGGCAATTTGGTTGTGCAGTGCCTATATTGGTGCGCAACATTGGACGGAACCGATAGGCCGTAAGTATCGAGTCCATCTGACTTTCTGTGTGTTCCGAGAATAAAAGCGTGCTTTCTGACCACTAGCGTCAGTTATTTAGCACCTTTGTCTTTTAACTAGGAATCACTATGAATCAAATTACTAAACTGACTCAGTTTGCGTCCATGTTTTTTATGACGCTTGCTTTGAGTTTGCTCTCTCTGAGTATTTCAGCTCAAACTACTGATACAGGTTGGCTGACCAACCCGCAACATCTTCCAGTGCAAACGCGCTTTGTGCTCACTGGTCAACAAGATCCGCAAGCCAAAACAATCACTGGTTATCTGGACGTCAAGTTGGCTGGGGACTGGAAAACTTACTGGCGTTCACCTGGTGAGGGCGGCGTAGCACCATCTATTGATTGGCAGAATTCACAAAATTTATCCAAAGTGGATTGGCAATGGCCGCACCCACAAAAATTCGAACTATTAGGTATCGAGACTCTTGGGTATAAAGGCGATACTTTGTTCCCCATGACGCTGCACGTCGAAGACATGTCCAAACCTGTCACGATTGATGCGGTACTGACACTTTCTTCTTGTACGACGATTTGTGTGCTGACCGACTATCAAATTCAATTGACGTTCTTGCCTTCTGATCTAAAAGTCGATGAAGACGTGATGTTCAGTTACGCTCAAGCAGTGAGTAACGTGCCGCAGCCATCGCCGTTTATTGATGTTACTCAGGCGAGTTGGGATGCGAACCAATCGAAACTACAAATCAAGCTACAGAACAGTCAGGGTTGGCAACAACCACAAGTGCTGGTGGATGGTGTCGATGAAGCAACGCGAGACTATAGCTTCAAGCTTGAAGGAATGTATCAAGAAGGAAACATCGTCACCGCGAGCTATATCGTTGATACTTGGCTGGGCGATGTGGAGTTAGATGGTCAGTCGCTGTTTGTGACCATCAAAGACACCAATTTACTAGCAGAAGAAACCACTCAAGCAACTGCTGAGGCAATAGTTGAACCGTTGCCGAGCACGTCTCTAACGAGTGTTTTTCTATTCGCGTTGCTCGGCGGTTTAATTCTTAACATTATGCCTTGCGTTCTTCCGGTTTTGGGGATGAAGCTAAGTAGTATTGTTGCCGCTCAAGGTATCGAGCGTCGTCAAATTCGCGCTCAGTTTGTTGCCTCGTCACTTGGTATATTAACGTCGTTCTGGATTCTCGCTGGTTTTATTTTGGTGCTTAAGCTAACAGGTAATGCCATTGGCTGGGGCGTGCAATTTCAAAGCCCTTGGTTCTTAGGTTTGATGGTGTTGGTCACCACTTTGTTTGGGGCCAATATGCTGGGGCTGTTTGAAGTCCGTCTATCATCGGGTACCAATACATGGCTGGCCTCGAAAGGTGATAACTCCCTAGTTGGTCACTATGTTCAAGGTATGTTTGCTACATTGCTTGCGACGCCTTGCTCCGCGCCTTTTCTAGGAACGGCCGTGGCGTTTGCCTTGGGTGCCGACGTATTAACGTTATTTGCAACCTTTACAGCATTAGCATTGGGTATGGCACTGCCTTGGCTCTTAGTCGCTGTGTTTCCAAATATCGCGCTGAAACTACCAAAGCCTGGCTCGTGGATGAATGTCGTTAAAATCGTGTTTGGCATAATGATGCTGGCGACTAGCATTTGGCTACTTTCATTAATGGCAAATCATGTACCGATGTTATGGATTGCACTTATCGCTGTGGTTGCTTTTGTTGTAATGATGGCAAGAGTTAAGAAAGTGTATGGTGAGAAAGCGCTTGCTGTATCCGGAACTGCGTCATTAGTGTTGATAGCTGGTGGCCTGTTACTTGGTAGTGTCACTGCCGACCAATGGGCGACACCGCTTCCTGAGGACTTAGCGTGGCAGAAGCTTTCTAACTCGGCGATTGAAGATCACGTCAATAATGGGCGAGTGGTGTTTGTGGATGTCACTGCGGATTGGTGTGTCACGTGTAAAGCGAACAAGATCGGTGTGATCTGGCAAGATCCTGTCTACTCATTGCTGCAAAGCCCTAATGTAGCGACGTTAAAAGGGGATTGGACACATCCGGACGGCTCGGTAACTGACTTTTTACGAGCTCATGGGCGTTACGGTGTGCCGTTTAACATCGTCTATGGCCCGGCGGCGCCACAAGGTATCCCGTTACCTGTGATTCTGACTGATGATGTTGTTTTAAGTGCGGTGAAGCAAGCGAGTGGGGGAGCTATTCAATGAGTTCGACAAAGCGGCGTAGAACATTCCGATATTGGCTCATTCAAATCGTACAGATGGTGCTCATTGTCACCGCGATTTCTATCGCGATGGATTGGTATCGCACTAAAGATATTCCTAAACAGGAGTCACCACCATTGAGCTCAGTATTGAGCGATGGCGAACACTTCGATGCAATCGCGCAAAGTTATGAACAACCTGTCGTTGTTTATTTTTGGGCGACTTGGTGTCCCGCTTGTAAATTTGTAAGCCCAAGCGTGAGTTGGCTGAGTGATGACTACACCGTAGTTGGCGTTTCTGGATCGTCGGGACCGAATGAGCGTGTGGCGCAGTTTATGAGGGCAAAAGAATATCGTTTTGAAAACATAAACGATCCTTCAAGCTATATTATGCGTGAATGGAAAATTAGCGTGACTCCAACCATTTATATTTTAAGAAATGGTGAAATTTCCTCCGTCACAACTGGCGTTACCACTCCGATAGGAATACTAGCGAGAATTTGGTTAGCTCGATAACGCTATAAAAATCCGATATTCAAAATATTGAGTATCGGATTTTTTTGTTGTCCTAAACAACCAGTCGGTCACATACCATAAAGAACTAGTTAACCAATAAGTGTCTAGATGCTTATTGCGTGCTACATTCGAGCATCGTTCTGGTTATCAAGGAGGAAACGATGAACGTAGCAAAAATGTATGATGATGTGTCGGATCGTTATCAAAAGTTGGTGGATGACAGTCACTACGTCGGTCCACGTTGGATTTCTGAGAAGTTAAAAACCTTTCCCATCGAGCAAGGCTCGGTTCTCGACCTAGCCTGTGCGACTGGCAGTATCGGCCATGTCGTAAAAAGTCACTATCCAGAACTCGCCATCCATGGCTTAGACATCTCGTCCAAAATGGTTGATAAAGCGCGCCAAACTAACCTCTATCAAAGCGTCGCGGTTCATAATCTCGATGAGCCATTTTCCCTTTTGTTTGAACAAACCTTCGACCTTATCACCGCACTTGGTTTTACTGAGTTTCTAGCAGAGCCTCAACAACTTCTGGAGTGCATTTCGCATAAGCTAACTGCGAATGGACGATGTTTTATCAGCTTTCAATACCACGATCCGGATGGACAAGATTTGCCTCGAAATACTTATAGTGGATCGGTCGTGCATACGGCATATACCGAAAGTGAAGTTGAGCAACTCTGTCAGCAAGCGGGGTTGGAAGTGGTTTCCCTAGAAAATGTGATTGGTTACGTATCTGGTGTTGGTTATGTGTGTCGATACTTGATGCTAGAGCTGAAAAAGTCACACCGATGAAATAAGTAACAAACAAGGATTGTTTTTGAAAACACAAGATTTAACCGAGTTCGGGTCTGGCATTGAATACGATGCTCAATACGACCAGCATTACCATCACGACATTGCTTTTATCACAAGGTTAATCGAAGAAACCAATGCTCGAAGTGTACTGGATGTCTGTTGTGGTTCCGGCATTGTCACGATTCCAGTCTCTGAGCAACTCAACGAAGCCATTGGCATTGATATTTCTGAAGGGATGCTCAAACACGCAAAGGACAAAGCCAAAAGCAGGAGTAACTTGCGTTTTCTTCATCTCGACGCAACCCAGTTTTCGTTAGGTAAGAAGTTTGACCTAGCCATAATGACAGGGAATGCATTCCAAGCCTTTTTAAGTGATGAGATGCTAGCAGGTGCACTGAGCTCAATATCAAGACACCTCGAAAAAGGTGGGCGATTTGTCTTCGATACGCGGTTACCAACGCCAGAGAATCTAGAACTGGATAATGAGATGGCACTGTGGCAAACCTATGTTTCTCCAACCTATGGTGAAGTGAATTATTTCGGTATGAAGGCCGAGTATGACTTGCAAACATCCATCATGTATTTGAAGAAAGAGCGCCATTTTGAAGGTGGAACGATTGAGTATTCCAGCATTGATTTAAAATATCGTCCGCTGGAAGACATAGAGGTTTTCCTTGAACAAGCGGGATTCAGAATCATAGAGAAGTACCAGTCTTGGTCAGCGCAAGCATTTGAGGCGAATGCCAACTCGCTTGTCTGTGTGGCTAAGAAAATATAAATCAATGTTGAGGGATACAATGCAAGGATTTCGAATTACTACGTCGTTAGATGACATGGATTTAGACGTTATCTACGAGTTCATTTCAAACAGTTACTGGGGAAAGGGCATTCCAAGAGAACGCCTTGAGAAGTCATTGCGCCATTCGTTCTGTTTCGCGGTTTTGGATGATGAAAATCAACTCGTTGCTTTTGCTCGGTTAATTACCGATCGTACCACGTTTGCGTACCTTGCCGATGTGTTTGTTATGGAGGTACACCGTGGTAAAGGCATCAGTAAGTGGTTGATCTCAGAAATTGTTGCTCATCCAGAACTACAAGGCTTACGCCGTATGATGCTTGCAACCCGCGATGCTCATGGGTTGTACGAACAGTTTGGGTTCACTCCTATTGCTCCAGTAGAAAACTTTATGCAAATCTGGAAACCGAATGTTTATCAGAGCTAAATCATGATGAGAGTTGAATCTCAACAAGTGGCAATCAGATACCTCAAAACAACAGACGCTGCTCCCCTGTTTGAAAACTATTTAGGCGATGAGAAAGCATGCCGCTTCCTCAATCGCCAAGCCCACCAAAATGTTAATCAAACCCTTGAAGCTATCGAAAGATGGTGTGCTCAATATGATCAAAAGTCTCCCAATCTCTTAGTCTTCGCTATTGAAGAACTCACTTCTCAAACTCCTATTGGTTGTCTGGTGCTGATACCTGAGCAAGACAGCAGTGAAATCCATTTTGGTATTTCTGCTCGCTATCGGGGAAAAGGCTATGCAACCCAAGCCTGCAAACTTGGCGTTGTCTACCTGCAAAGCTTGGGTATAACGCGCATTCGCACCGCCCCGCATATTGGCAACCACGCGAGTATCCGTGTGTTGGAGAAATGCGGCTTTATCAGCCAAGGCATTTTAAAAGCGCATGCAGTTTTTCCTGCTCTAGGACGTGAGGCGCAAGACTGTATGGATATGCGATTGGAGGATATCGAACAGCGCCATTTTGCACATTGTTCAGAATTAAATTGATAGCGGTTGAAACGAGCGGTTACAGAGCATGTTAGTCGCCATCGTAGACAGCGTCTTTGCTGAATGATTCGTCGAGATTTTTTAGTCTTTGATTGTCAGAGGCGACTGACAAAACCATACCAACTGTGACAACCATACCGCTATTAAAGCAGGATATTATTCCTTCAACTTTGTGTTTTAGGAGTAGTCATTAGACTACCCAATAATTGTTGGAATAAATAATGACGAAACGTTGGCTTGTCTCCGCTGTGAGCATTGCGCTGCTCGGCGGTGGTACGTATTTCTATCTCCAATCTGCCGCTCAACCAGAATTGCTGCCTACATTGATTGTGGAAAAAGGCACGATTGAAAAACAAGCGGTGGCTGTTGGTAAAATTGTCCCTGCACACTCTGTGTCTATCAAGTCACAAATCGACGGTATCGTCGGTGAAATTTACGCGAAAGTTGGTGAAAAGGTGAAACAAGGCCAGCCGCTGATCAAAGTGCGTCCAAACCCAACCCCCCAAGCATTAACGGATGCATCGGCAGAACTCATGCGTAGCGAAGCCGATCTGGAATCCGCCAAACAAAAACTGTCCAACTTAGAAAGCTTGGTCAAGCAGGACATTATTCCAAGTAACTACGACGAATACGTAAGTGCGCGCTCGGCAGTCAAATCTGCGCAAGCGGACGTATTGCAAAAGCGCCAGAATCTCGAACTCATCCGCAGTGGCGAGGCGTCTATCGGCGATGCACGTTTAACGTCGACGATCTACGCGCCAATTGATGGCACGGTACTCAACCAGAAAGTTGAGGTCGGAGAGCCGATCATCTCGACTCAATCAAGCCAAGCCGCGACTGAAATGATGTCATTGGCCGACATGAACAGCCTGATTTTTAAAGGCAGCGTCAGTGAGCATGATGCTGCGCAGTTGTCTCCGGGAATGCCCGTTATGTTGACGGTTGCGCCTTATCCTGATGTGGCGATTTCTGGTGTGCTAACCAAAGTGGCGATTCAATCTGAGAACCTTAACTCACCAGAAGGCAACGCTTCGGCAAAAAGTTTTGATAACGGTTTTGAGGTTGAAGTGGGAGAACTCAAGATCCCACAAGATGTGTTGCTTCGTTCTGGGTTTTCGTCGACGGCTCAAATCATTCTTAAGAAGTCTGAAAACGTACTCACGCTACCGGAGCGCGCTCTGCAATTTGATGGTGACGCACCGAATGTTCTGATCCCCGATAGCTCAGAACAAGGGTTTCATAAACAACCTGTGAAACTCGGTCTGTCAGATGGCATCAATGTCGAAGTGCTTGACGGCGTGGAGCTTGATGAAGAGGTTATCGACAACAGTATGATGGGAGCGGCGCATGGTTAAACTGCAACGATCAAAAATCGCCTTTGCATTGTTGGCTGCCACACTCAGTTTGCCGACCTACGCAATTTCTATTGAACAAGCTTGGCACCAAGCAAAGCAGAACGATCCTAATTACGAAAAAGCGAAAATCGGCGTCCAGCTTGGCGAGGTTGGCGTACAGAGTAGCCGCAGTGCGTTATTGCCGGGTTTAAGTGCCAGTGCGTCAGCGGATTGGAATGAGTCCTCAAGCCATTCGAACAGTTACGGCGCTACCTTATCTCAAACTATTTGGGATAGCAGTTTGTGGTCGGAACTGGATCAAGCGAATGCCAATTATCTCAAAGCACAGTTAGAGCTATCTCAATCACATAACGAGCTTGCGCAGAAGTTGCTCACCGCTTACCTAGATGTAGCAAGCGCACAGGGCGACCTCAAATTGGCGCAGTCCAAGCTGGAGGAGGGGAAAGAACTTCTCAACATCATCGAGAAACGCTATCGAGCAGGCAAAGTGAAGTCGGTTGATGTTGAAGAGATGCGAGCGAATCAAGTTTCTGAGCAAGCAAGTATCCTCAATGCAAAAGCCGATCTCGAAGTGAAAAAAGCAGAGCTTGCGGCGTTAATCAATCAAATGCCGGAGAGTGTCGACCAAATTCGAACGGATTCTCTAATTCAGCCGCCGATGCTGGTGGACTCTCAGGAGCAATGGCTAAAGCTGGCGAAAGACAGTAGTCCAGAGCTGTTGGTCGCGGCGCAGATGGTGAAAGCGAGCGAGTTCGCGAAAGATTCAGCTAAAGGTGGATACTACCCAACCGTCAAAGGCAGTGTGGGCTACAGCGATGGTGACAATCGTTCAAACGGCGAGTTTAACGCTGGGATTAGTTTGAGTTTGCCGATTGACCTCAATGGTGCAGTGCGAGCGAAAGTGGACGAAGCATCGTTGAACATTTTAAGCGCCAAGCAAGATATGCGTAGAGTGGAAATTGATATTCAGAAACGAGTTATTCAGCAGTTTACGCAGGTCGATATCAATTGGAATCAAGTTTTAATAGCGAACGAGCTGGTTGAGTCGCGCGCCAGAGTGTTGCAAAGCAAAGAGAAACTTTACGACGCTGGCCTGCTTGAAGTGTCGGAAGTTATCAGTGCACACAACAGCTTGTTTGAGGCGAAAAACAGTCTGCAAACCAACTTGTACAGCTATTGGCGTAAGAGAATCGGCTTACTGCAAACCGCAGGGAAACTCGATGACGATACCATGGTGTTGATCTCTCGGGCTTTTCATTCATGAGCAGCCTGTTGCAGCAAACTTGGCAAACGTTGATGGCGCACCGCATGAAGAGCGTGCTAGCCATTATCGCGATTGCTTGGGGCGTGATCTCTGTGGTGGTGTTAATCGCACTTGGAGAAGGCTTTTATCGCCATCAGACCCAGTCGTTTTCATTTATGATTAACAATGTGCAAGTGGTGTTTCCGTCGAGTACCAGTAAACCGTGGCAAGGGTTACCTTCAAGACGCCAAATTGATATACCACAAGAAAAAGTCGACATGATCAAACAGTCGGGCTTCGTGCAACAGGCGTCGAGCGTTTACGCCAAATGGGATGCGAATATCACCAATCTCAAAGGACAGAACTTATCGAGTACGGTCAGCGGTATTGATATGTCTTACTTTCCTTTAATGCAACGCAAGCTGCAATCCGGTTCGAGAAACCTGTCACCAAGTGATATGGACAACCACACTCGCGTGGCGGTGTTAGGCGATCAAATTGCGCAAATGGGCGGAATCCAAATCGGGGATAGGCTCAAAGTTAACGGCATTCCGTTTTTGGTGATTGGGATAACCGTCGGTGAGGACACTGGCATTTCATTCGGCGATAGCCGCACGGTTTTCATTCCTCAAACAACGTACCGCGATTTGTGGGATGCGAAACCTTGGATGGTATTGATGAAGCCGAGAGACGGGATGGATGCACCGTCGTTTCGACAAAATATCGTGAACTTTTTCGCCAAGCAGCTTCATTTTGACCCAAGTGATAAAGATGCGGTCGAATTACCCGATTTTAGTGAAGGTGCGGCGGTCATCAGTGGAATTTTGCGTGGCATTCAGATTTTTCTCGGAGCGAGCGGTGCGATGACCATGGCGGTCGGTGCGCTTGGTGTTGCCAACATCATGTTTTTATCCGTCACTGAGCGCACGCGTGAAATCGGTGTGCGTTTGGCGATCGGGGCGACTCAAAAATCCATACTCAGTCAGTTTATTCTTGAGGGGCTTATTTTGGTAGCTGTGGGCACGGCATTAGGTCTGATGTTTTCGTATGCCGTGGTATCTGTCCTAAGCAGCATGGGATTACCGGAATGGATTGGTTTGCCTGTGATCACGCCAGATTCCATTGCTTGGTCTTTACTTGTGACGCTTATCTTGGCATTGATGGCATCGTATTTCCCAGCAAGGCGAGCATCACGTCTCACGCCAGTCATTGCTTTGAGTGCGAGGGCTTAGCCATGTTGTTACCGATGAGACAAATTTTCCAAGAAATGGCCGCAGAAAAGCTGAGACTGGGTTTGACCATTCTAGCAGTAGCGTGGGCGACCCTTTGTATCGCTGCTATGTTGGCGGTAGGTGAGGGTATTCGTCAGGGCGTATTGAAAACCGCACAAAATGGTAACGGCAACTTGATTTATTTGACCGGAGGGATGGCCACCGTCGACCACGGTGCTTTTCACCAAGGTAAGTTTCTGACACTAAAAATGGACGATTCAGAGGTTGTTCGAGCGTTACCCGATGTAAAAAGCGTTGCGCCAACGGCGAAGTGGAAAGAGCGCATCACCGTTGGTGACAGAAGCTCGTGGCAAGAGCCGTTAGCGGTCACGAGCGAGTTTCAATCCATGACCAATTTGGTGCCGATGGCGGGGGGACGATGGTTAAACCCACTCGATCAAAAAGAGACGCGCAAAGTCGTTGTACTGGGTTATGAACTGGCAGCCGACTTATTCAACCCTAATGAGGACTTTAGTTGGTTTGCGACAGTCACATTGCAAGTCAACCCTGTGGGGAAAAAGGTAAAAATCGGCAATGAGGAGTTCATTGTTGTGGGCGTATTGGAGAAAAACAGCGCCCAAATAGAACTGGGGGATCTTATCAACTATTCCAGCTTTGTGCCGTTAGCGACGTGGAAGCGATTTCATGTCAACGGTGAAATTGGTGGCATCAATGTGCAGCCACAAGCGGATGTAGACCGAGAAGCCTTAGCAAAGACGATCAGGCAAGTGATTGCCCGTAAACACGGGGCAAGTGTCAGTGATGAACAGGTCGTCCAAGTCGATGATATGTTCCTTAAGCAAAAGAGTATGCAGCAGTTTCTGATAGGTTTGCAGAGTTTCCTTGGCATTATCGGCTTCGTGACGTTAGCTGTTGCTGGTGTTGGCATCGCCAATGTGATGTATGCCACCGTAAAGCGATCTACGCGTGATATCGGTGTGCGCATGGCAGTCGGTGCAACACCAACGGCTATTCGCATGCACTATTTAGTACAGTCTTTATTGACAATGATGATGGGGGGGGCGTTTGGGTTAGCCGTTACGTACGCGCTGGTGTCTGCCATCAGTTCCATTCCTTTAGAGGGCAATGCTTTTTATGAACAACTGGGTAAACCTGTCCCTGAGTTGTCGTGGGTCGTTGTCGCGATTGTCATCCTCACCTTAGTGATCATTGGTGTGGCATCTGCATGGTTACCTGCAAACCGAGCCGCAAAAGTCAGCCCGTTGGAGGCGCTACAAAGTGAATAACAACAATAACTCTGGAAAGAACATGTCGAACAAGCCACTTGTTGAGCTGACCAACATCTGCAAATACTACTCAAGCGGAGAGGCGGAAGTTCGCGCGCTAGACGGCGTTGACTTAACCATTAATCAAGGCGAGTTTCTTTCGATTCTTGGCCCGTCCGGTTCAGGCAAATCAACGTTGATGAACATGCTCGGCTGTTTAGACAAGCCCACCGATGGCAAGTACCAACTTGGCGGCCAAAACGTCGCAAGTTTAAGTGCGAATGAGTTGGCTGGCATTCGTAACCAAAAGATCGGGTTTGTCTTCCAAAGCTTTAACTTATTGGAATACGCGACGGCGCTTGATAACGTGGCACTGCCGTTGGTTTACTCTGGCATCAAAGCCAAAGAACGTCGCCAGCGCGCAGCTAAATTGCTAGAGCAAGTCGGGCTAGGGGATCGTTTAGACCATAAACCAAACCAGCTTTCTGGTGGTCAAAAGCAGAGAGTTGCTATCGCCAGAGCCTTGGTCAACGATCCGCAAATCATCTTAGCGGATGAACCAACGGGTGCATTGGATTCAAAATCCGGCGCAGAGATTGAAGCATTGTTCAATCAACTTCACGCTGAAGGCAGAACATTGATCATCGTGACGCACGATAACGCTCTGGCAGAGCGCACTAAACGCATCATCACCATCAAAGACGGCAAGGTAATTTCGGATAGGGTGCCGGTAAGTAGGGAGAAATGAGCTTTTCTTAATTGAGAACTGAGTTTTAAGGGAAATAGCGATACAGAGGCTATCTCCCTTTACTTTTTATTCGCGATGTTCGTTTTGTCTCTCTTTTATCAAGTCATGCTTTTGTTCTTTAAGTAGAGTGATTGCGAGCTTAGTGTCCTCAATCAATTTACTGTTATCGTTGAGATCTTTGCTCTTCAAAGGCAAAACTAGATAATGAATGCTGCCATCTGCATTCTGTACTCCGGTAGCGATGATGACATCACCTTCAGACGCCGTACCAAAATACTCTGATACGACTTTGGTTTCGCTGACACCGTAGCTATCCAAATAGGATGACTCCGTATTGTCAAACAAGATAGGAACCCCTTGCCTAGCTAATGTTCGCAATTGTTTTTGCTTTTGCTCGTCGAATGGATAGTCGGTCGTACTGATGTAACTTACCTGTTCAGCTTCAATAAAATCGTACAGTTCATTGCTCAGTTCATTTAATGGGGCAGATATCCAAGGTGTAGCTGGAATGACGTCGGAAGTATCATCATTGCCACTTTGTGGTGTTGGAGTGGTAACCACCTTTTGAGCAGCATCGCTCTCAGGAGGCGTTACACTTATTGTAGCAGCGTCTTCTGTCTTGATTTGCTCGTCAAGGCTTGCAACAGGTTCGGTCTGGGCATTCTTGTTATTTGAATTAATCAGAAATATGGCGAGTACTGCACCAAGTGCCAGCACCGATCCAGTCAAGAGTTTTTTGTTACTTGTCATGTGTCATGTCTTACCGTTTATTTCATTAGTAAATACGGCGGCCACTTATTTATTCCGTGGCCGCAGGCTAATAAGTTAGTGGTAGAGATCGTCATTCCAAGAGATAGTTACGGCTCGGCTAGTCTCTGTCCATTGACTGCTATCACGATTTTTCTTCCAGGTATTTTCTGGAGTGGTATACCAGCTACACCAGTCGCGACCAAAGTAGTAATTGGTTTTTCGCCAACCAGCAACCAGCTTGACCTCTGATGTATCTAGGCCATCTTGAATGTCATTTTTTCTATATACGACGCCGACTTGTGGTTTAAAGTCTGAACGCATAACGACAGGTAACTCATTGTAATCAATCAAATTACCCATGTCACAACTGGTCCAGCGATACAATAACCAGTCTTTAGCTGGCGTATTATGGCGGATAGTCTTGTTTTCAATTAACCAATTAATGCTTTCGTTAGCTTGGTTAAAATCGGCAACCGTTTGAAACTCTGGCTGGTCGTACGTTACACGGTTGCTCCAGGAGATTCCCCCACTAATATTTGGAGAAGTAGAAGCACTGAATCCAAGGTTAAAATCTAGCGACTCACTGACAGATGCCGTTGCAATGGTGTTTTCTGGAGCATGGCTCATGTGGCGTAAAGGGGCGCCATTTAAATAGCTCAGTGCCAGCTTAAAAGCCGTTGGAACGGTGTAACGGTAATCTCCCCCAGTAGCAAAACCATAGATTTGTTCTTTGTTTGGAACATTAGTCATGTCGAAGCCAGAACCGCCATTTAGGATCAACTTGGCTTCTTTAGCGCCATTTGGTAGCAAAGATTGGTTCCAGACATTTTCTAAAGAATAAATTAAGCGGATTTTTTTCGAGCGTGCATCACCATCATCAAGCTGAAGCAATGTCGAAGTGTAAGATTTCAATGTATCTTCAGCATGTGCTGGTGCTAAAGAACCAAGTAAAGCGAGTGCGATAATACTCGCGGAAAGATGCTGTTTTTCCATTATTTTTTCCTATTAGTCAGCCCATAAAGACTTTTGTTTTAAACCATCTTGATGGGCACTTTATAATTATGGACAGGTTATAAATTCAAGCTCAATAAATGAGCGGTGAAATAGTGCATCTTGTTTTTTATTAAAAAAAGAAAAAGGATAGATTCGTGGGATTAATGTCTCATAGTTTTTAAATTCACCACTCAACTATAATAAATAAGAATTTGGTTATTAAGTCTTGTCTTTTTAAGTTATTGCTTAATTTTAATTTTCTAATGTTGTGTTGAGATTTTCTATTGATAAAAGTTAATTTTATAAATGTTAGCCATGTTATTTTTAGGGTTTTTGTTATACCAAATTAAGTAAAGTATCGTTATGTGGTTATCTCGGGTTTATGGGTTTAATTCAAATTAAAACAGAGGTTTATGTTTTTTTTGTTATTATTTTTTAGAGCTTAATGTAATAGTTTAGTGATAAAGTCCGTCAATGAAGTTGCCATGTTCGTGTATGAAGTTATATGTGCTTTTACAGCAGGAAATTAAACTTTACGTTTAAGATGGTAAAGATAGAAAAAGAAATAAATAAGATTATTAAATAATCATGTTTCGAGAATACAAAATGTAACGTACTTCTAATTAAACGAATGCTTGAATAAACGATGGAGTGTGAAAAGTGCTATTTAAGTTACGCTGTCCTATATTCCAGTTGGTGCCTTGTTCATACAATGCGTTTTCTCGGCTTAAACTGGTTTATGTACTGCTAATCTCTTATCCGTTTCTTAATTACACATATTGGCAATATGCTCGCCAAGTTACGTGTATTGGTGTCAATGAAAAACAGTATCTACGATAGCTCTCTCAGGGTTGGAACTGCCACTATGAATTTCCTTCATGTTCAATGTGAAACAATACCAATATTACTCAACTCGTGAAGCAAGTATAAAAAAAGGACTGCTCTGGTGTTAGGCACTGCGACGGTCGTTTTTTGTACGAACCGTTCGTCGTAAGTGCTGTGCAACCTAACGATTGGGAAAACCAAAAAACAAAAAATGTCCCCATGCACAGAGTTAGGAAAAGTCTGCTTTATCTAAGGAAATAGGATACCAACTCACGATGAATAACGATTTCACATTTGCTATCAAAAGCATTCGCTTTGATGAGAATTACCAACCATCAGACAACACGCGAATCACTACCAACTTTGCTAATCTGGCTCGCGGAAACTACCGCCGAGAGAATCTGCGCAATGCGCTCCGAATGATCGACAATCGTTTTAATGCGTTGGCATATTGGGATAATGCTCAAGGTGACCGCTACTCTGTTGAGCTTGAAATCATCTCCGTTGATATGGATATCCAAGGCAGTGGCGAAGCCTTCCCATCGATTGAAGTGCTCAAAACTAACATTGTTGATCACAACACTAACGAGCGCATCGAAGGCATTGTGGGCAATAACTTCTCTTCATACGTTCGTGATTACGACTTTAGCGTTTTGCTGTTGGACCACAACAAAAACCAGCCACAGTTCAGCATCCCAGCGAACTTCGGTGATTTGCATGGCAAACTGTTCAAAGCTTTCGTTAATTCTGAGTCTTATAAACAGCATTTCAAAAAGCTGCCAGTGATTTGTCTGAGTGTATCGGACAACAAGGTATATCGACGCACCGAAAACCAACATCCTGTTTTGGGCTTTGAATATCAGCCGAACGAATCTTCGTTGACGGAGCAATACTTCAAAAAGATGGGCTTACAGGTGCGCTACTTTATGCCGCCAAACAGTGTTGCACCATTGGCATTCTACTTCTTCGGTGACTTGTTGAACGATTATTCAAACCTAGAGCTTATCAGCACGATAAGCACGATGGAGACATTCCAGAAGATTTACCGACCTGAGATTTACAATGCCAACGCGGTTGCCGGTAATTGCTACCAGCCAAACTTAAAAAACCTAGACCACTCGCTAACTCAAATCGTTTACGACCGAGAAGAGCGCAGCCAACTGGCGATTGAACAAGGGAAATTTGCCGAGGAGCATTTCATCAAACCTTATCAATCTGTGCTTGAACAATGGTCTGCAAATTACGCGTAAAAGATAACGAGAATCTAGAAAGGAATGACGATGAAAACACTATTACCGACTTCAACGGCTGGCAGCTTACCGAAACCTTCTTGGCTGGCCGAACCAGAAAAACTTTGGTCACCGTGGAAACTGCAAGGTGAAGAACTGATTGATGGCAAACGCGATGCGCTACGTGTCGCTTTGCAAGAACAAGAACTGGCAGGCGTTGATATCGTCAGTGATGGCGAGCAAACTCGGCAACATTTTGTGACGACCTTTATTGAGCATTTAAGCGGCGTAGATTTTGAAAACCGCAAAACGGTGACTATTCGCAACCGTTATGAAGCAAGTGTTCCGACTGTGGTTGGCCCAGTAAGCCGCACAAAGCCCGTGTTTGTTGAAGATGCCAAGTTCTTGCGTCAGCAAACTAAGCAACCTATCAAGTGGGCGCTTCCAGGCCCTATGACGATGATCGACACACTTTATGATGATCATTACGGTAGCCGTGAAAAGCTGGCTTGGGAATTTGCAAAAATCCTCAACCAAGAAGCGAAAGAGCTTGAAGCGGCAGGTGTCGATATCATTCAGTTTGATGAGCCTGCGTTTAATGTGTTTTTCGATGATGTGAACGAGTGGGGCATTGCGTGTTTAGAGCGTGCGATTGAAGGGCTGAAATGTGAAACTGCAGTGCACATCTGCTATGGCTACGGCATCAAAGCGAACACGGATTGGAAGCAAACGCTAGGCACTGAATGGCGACAATACGAAGAAGTATTCCCTAAATTGCAGCAGTCAAATATCGATATTATCTCGCTTGAGTGTCATAACTCGCGAGTGCCTATTGAGTTGCTTGAGTTGATTCGCGGTAAGAAGGTGATGGTTGGTGCGATTGATGTCGCTACTAACGAAATTGAAACGCCAGAAGAAGTAGCGAAAACATTGCGAGAGGCGTTGAAGTACGTTGATGCCGACAAGCTTTACCCATGTACCAACTGCGGTATGGCACCTTTGTCTCGTGAAGTATCGACCGCTAAGCTCAATGCGTTAAGTGCGGGTGCGGAGATCATTCGTAAAGAGTTGGTGGGTTGATATTAATACTTAGGCTCCGCGCCATGAACTAAAATTAGGGTCAATCTAGCGAGTTTAAATGAGACTAGGAATCGGTTTACTGCTCGCTAGGAAATAGCGATAACTTCCGCACTTCAAAGCTCTCGGTGGGGAGCTCCTGAATCACGCTCGTCCCTCGCTGTTCAGGATGACGGATGTTGGAAGATATATTGCTCGCCACAACCCTAGGTATTGGAGCAGCTTCAAGATAGGGTCTTTCCGGCGAGTTAAAACGAGACTAGGAATCGGGTTACAGCTCGCTAGGAAATGACGATAACTTTCGCACTTCAAAGTACTCGGTGGGTAGATCCTGAATCACGCTCGTCCCTCGTTGTTCAGGATGACGGATGTTGGAAGATACATTGCTCGCCACAACCCTAGGTATTGGATCTGCTCCAAGAGAGGGTCATTCCAGCGAGTCTAGACGAGACTGGGAATCGGGTTACAGCTCGCTAGGAAATAGCGATAACTTTCGCACTTCAAAGCTCTCGGTGGGTAGATCCTGAATCACGCTCGTCCCTCGCTGTTCAGGATGACGGATGTTGGAAGATACATTGCTCGCCATCCCTCAGGTATTAGAGCAGCTCTAAGGTAGGGTCATTCCAGCGAGTCTAGACGAGACTAGGAATCTGATTACAGCACGCTAGGAAATAGCGATAACTTTCGCACTTCAAAGCACTCGGTGGGTAGATCCTGAATCACGTTCGTCCTTCGCTGTTCAGGATGACGGATGTTAAGAGATACGTTACTCACCTACCCAACTATTTGGCTTGTATTCAAATTTGGGTCATTCCAGCGAGTCTAGACGAGACTAGGAATCTACTAACAACTCACTGGAAAATGGCGATAACCTCAGAACTTCACAGCACTCGGTGAGTCGATCCTGAACCACGCTCGTTCCTCGATGTTCAGGGTGACGGATGTTGGAAGATACGTTACTCACATACCCAATTATTTGGCTTGTATTCAATTTTGGGTCATTCCAGCGAGTTTAAGTGAGACTAGGAATCGGGTTACTGCTCGCTAGGAAATGACGATAACTTTCGCACTTCAAAGCAGTCGGTGAGTAGATCCTGAACCACGCTCGTCCCTCGCTGTTCAGGATGACGGATGTTAAGAGATACGTTACTCACATACCCAACTATTTGGCTTGTATTCAAATTTTGGTCATTCCAGCGAGTCTAGACGAGACTAGGAATCTACTAACAACTCACTGGAAAATGGCGATAACCTTAGAACTTTACAGCACTCGGTGAGTAGATCCTGAACCACGCTCGTTCCTCAATGTTCAGGGTGACCGTTTTAAATAAAAATGCCGCTCACAGTAAAGTGAGCGACATACATTTCCCGTTTCCAGCCTCGGCCAGATTTAATTCAACTCCACGTTCTTCATCTCAGGATGCTTTAGCAATATCACACGAATCCAGTGATGCACCACCCACATCACCATCGCGGTGAGCAGAACAGCAACGAAAATCGAGCTGAAACGGTACAAGATCGAAAAGAACGCGTCTTTTTGTTCTGGCACCAATGAAGTCGTCAGCGGAACCGATAGGGCAGACATGGCAGAAAACGCGATAGCCGCTTTAATTTGTCCCTTGGTGAGCCACAAGCAGAATGGCCCCATCGCAATGGTAAAGGCGAGCCAAAAGAGTAGCCCATGCCCATACCAACTGCCCAATATGAGCTGAACAGCCATCCCTGCGATGCAGCCTAGTGCGGTGCCGATGATGCGAATTTTTGCCATGGCGAGCGAGCCCGCTAAAGTCATTGGGGTTAGGATGATCAAAATGGAAGCTTGTGCGGATAGCGAGTCATATAAGTCTGCTACTTGGAATACGATAAATGCCGCCATCGCCACTACCCAACCCATGGCAACTTGGCTGATGTAGTCAATATCGCTTTTCACGGGGGTCGATATCTCAATGTGTTCGGCGGAGGATTTTGGCTCCGGGAACAACCAATACGCGAATGCGCAAACAAAAATATTGCTGAACGCCATCACCCACATGTTGACGTTGAACTCTTCAATATCCATGAAGTTATAGCTGGCAAAATTCAACACAATTGAACCCACCAACAGCCCCATGTAACCAAACAAATAGGTTTTCTGGTTCATCATTGCAATGCACTTGAACAGCATCATGATTCCGACGGCAACGGTCATTAATGTTGGATGAAACTGCAAGTATTCCAGCAAAAATGTGGCTTGTATGGTTGTCCACACCGCAGAGAAAAACACGATCAATAAAGCCGAAATATTAAAGTTGTCCATTCTGCCCAATATAAACAGCGGCATCATGATGGCAAAAAATCCGTAAGACCAACCGAAGATCATGCTTAGCGCGAGCCCTAAAGAGCAGCCGAACCAAATTCGTAAGGTTTTCATTGTCGCCGCCTAGTAAATGAAGTGGAACCAGCTTGCGAGGTGAATCTGTGCTTGCGCCATCAACTGCCAGAAAATGCTGTTGTCTGGGTACAAAACAATGGTAGCGCGAGAGCCGACAAACAGTGCTGGTGGTAACTCTTCGCTGCTGGTTAGGTTCACTCGTGTACGCTGCGCATCACGTACCCAGCGGTTGTTCACTTCCACTTTGGTCAGTGCGCCATTAGGCGTTTGTTGTGCGGCTGCTACACCGTAATCGCGGCTAGCTAAATCAAAGTCGTACACCGAACCTGGGTTGGCATCAAATGTGACCAAGGCGTGGAAAGTCTTGTCTACGTTCGCGACGGACTTTTCACGAAAATCAGCGGCTACCCAGAGTGATCCTGTTGGTACAAACGTCAGCAATGGCATGTTGGTGTTTGCCATCGTGCCAACTTCTAGTTGCAGGTTGGTCACGACACCATCACTGGGAGCGAGTACCGCGGTATTTGCCAAATCAAGTTGCGCCTTTTCGATGCCGTTTTTGGCAATTCGAACGGCGGTGCTTTGACCTTTTTGATCGCCTAATTGCGCCTCAATGACTTTTAAGTTTTGTCGTTCCGCTTTAAGCGCTGCACGTGATACCTGATTTTGGGCAAAGGCATTATCGAGTGTCGATTGAGAGATGACTTTCTGCTTCGATAGTGTCAGTAAGCGGTTGTACTCGCGGTGTGCATTATCAAATGTCGCTTGTGCGCGGGCAATATTGGCAAGAGCGGCTTCGCGTTGAGAATACAGCGTTGCTTCTTTTTCATAAGCGGATTGCAGAGACAGCTCCGCCTGTTCAAGTGCTATCTTGTATTTACGATCATCAATCGTAAACAACACATCGCCTTTTTGAACGGACTGGTTATTCTCGATGAGAACGTCGGTCACTTTACCAGATACCTCGGGCGCGACTTGGACAACGTATCCTTGTACTCGTCCTTCGGTCGTTAAGGGGGCGTGGCGGTCAGCAATGATAATGTACAAAAATAGTACGATGAACAGGACAATCAAAGTTCGCATCCAGTGTTTAAATTTTTGGTCAGCCGTCATTACAAGTTCCGTTAAACATATTGGATAGCGGATTATAGAGAAGTCACTCACAATTCAGTAGAATGATAATACGAACATGAATGACCTAAAAATAGGACAATGAACGTTAGTTTTGATGATATTTACCTATTCACTCAGACGGTGGTTCACGGCGGTATAAGTGCAGCGGCAGAGGCGAATCAACTACAACGCTCAAAAGTGAGTCGTCGCCTGCAAGAATTAGAGAAATCGCTCGGGGTACAGCTTTTGATCCGCACAACACGCAGCATTGAGTTGACGGAGCACGGGAAACGCTTGTTTGAGTTGGTGGGGCAGCCTATTGACCATATTCAGCAAGGTTTAAATGCCATGCACGAATATCAACAAGAGCTGACGGGCAAGGTGCGTTTAGCCATTCCTTCCGCATTGATGAGCTCTGCCGCGTTTAACGCGATCATCACCGAGTACACAACGCGGTATCCGGAGATTTCGGTCGAGATTGAAAACCATCAAGAGAGTGTCGATCTTAAGCGTCAATCGTTTGATTTACAGCTTCTTCCGAGCGTGGTCAAAGTCACCGATGACAGCTATGT
Organism: Vibrio sp. Vb0888; assembly: GCF_033338835.1. Taxonomy (NCBI): domain Bacteria; kingdom Pseudomonadati; phylum Pseudomonadota; class Gammaproteobacteria; order Vibrionales; family Vibrionaceae; genus Vibrio; species Vibrio sp. Vb0888. Next base: position 95,554 of record NZ_JAWOTL010000004.1, on the reverse strand, counting down.
GCAGTTCAGTCTTTTGCCTTATCGTAGTCACTTTGTTGCGTCAAAAGCCTATCTAGAATCGCATCCGCCAGTAAAAACGGTGGAAGATCTTAAGCAGCATCGCCTTTTAACTAATCGTTACAATGCCGATTTGCTCGATTCAGATCTGCATGTGGCGTTGCGCTCGGACGACCTCAACTTGCTGCGCTCGATGGCGATAGCAGGAAACGGCATCGCGTTTATTCCTCAAATTCATTCCAAGCCTGCACTGAGAGACGGTTTGTTGGTCGAGGTGCTGCCTCAATTCGCGCATCCGAAGCAGCATCTTACTCTGATTTATCCCTCGGCCTTATTTCTGCCCAATAAAGTCAAAGCCTTGATTGAACTAATTCGAGAGAAATTTAAATAGTCAGTTCAAACCACCCTTACCTAAGGGCAAATGTGTGAGCGAAGGTCATCTTTCTAGGTTTTATTGCTCTAACATGAAAGGGTTCTGATACATTAACTGTTGCTCAACTTGTTGAGTATGGTTTGTGGTCGCACAAGATAGGAGATGGAAATGTTATCGAAAGGAAACACGGGCCTGATTGTGGTGGATGTTCAGGGCAAACTCGCTACATTAATGCATGAAAGCGACGCACTGATTGAAAATATCACGAAACTGGTAAAGGGTGCCAAAGCACTAGATTTGCCTATTCTGTGGATAGAACAGAATCCAGAAAGGTTGGGCCCAACCGCGGAGCCGATTCGTGAAGTGCTTGAAAGCACGCATTTACCTATTACCAAGTACACGTTTGATGGTTGCAAAGAGGCGACATTTAAGGTCGCGGTGGAGAACGCGAAAGTTGATACCTGGTTGGTTTGCGGTATTGAATCCCACATTTGCGTCTATCAAACCGCGGTTTCTCTGCGCCAGTCCGGTTATCGCGTTGAATTAGTCACGGATTGTGTATCTTCCCGAACCGCTGCCAATAAAGCGCTCGCTCTTGCGAAGTTAACCGCTAACGGTGTGGTGCTCACTGGGCTAGAAATGTGTTTGTATGAAATGGTCGAAGATTGCCGAGCACCTGAATTCAAAGAAATTCTGGCGCTCATCAAATAGTGTAATCACTGGAATCAACAACAACTTTATCTGAACACGCTATTCAAATTCTCGTTGATATCTTGGCAACATCGACTCGTTGCCAAGTAACCCGCCTTGGTGAATGTAAATCACCGTTTTATCTGTGTTCTCTTCCAACCAAGGGGTGAGGCATTGCCACATATACGGGTCGTATAACAGGTCAAATTCGAGGTCGGTTTGCTCAAAGAGTGCTTTCCATGTGATGTAATCTTCTTCGTACAAGCGACCAAAATGGTGTTTGTTGCGGATGGTTAAAATGGTTGGGTGGCTGTTTTCACAGAGCTGGTTGAACTGCTCAGTTAAGTAATCTGCATCGCCTACGCAAGGGCAAGTTAGCACTTCTATGCCGTGTGGGCTTAAATGTTTATGAAGATATAAAGCGGTCGTGCCAGTGCCTGATGGCAGGGCGACGGTAAACTGTTCTTTACCTCTCAATCGCGTCCAATCAAGAATTTCTCGTGCTAACTGTTTGATGCCAGCTTCAGCGAGGTGGGAACGTCCACCCTCTGGAATAAGCAATGTCGACTCATCTAATCTTCGTACCTGGTGGATGTATTCACTAGGGTGGAGTTCGCTACCGATGTCTTGCATGGCGGTGATTTTCATACCCAAATCGAGAGCGCCGCGATAGTTTCCGATGGGGGAGCTTTTTAGCCAAGATGGAATGTGATGAACATAAAACTCAAATGCCCAACCTTTAATCTGGGCGAGAGCCGCTAGCGAATACATCGCGTTGGATTGAGCAGAGCCGTAACTGATGAGGGTTTTGATGTCGCTGTTTTGCGTTTCCATCAACGCCATAAACTTACGTGCTTTGTTCCCAGAAAAGTGAGAATGCAGCATGTCATCACGCTTAAGAAAAAACGTATGACCGTTGAAGTTGTGTTGAGTTATCGGGCTTTCAGAGAGTTTCATGTGACTGCTGACGTGTCCAACCACGCGACCTTGCCGTTAAAAAGGGCGCGTAGTGTAACGCCATTAAACCCAGATAAAAAGTCTGTGTTTCAGTACAACCATTTCGGTTATTCCTGATGCTCTGACGCAAGATCAATCACCGCCTCACAGCCACCTTCTGGATGTGTACCAATCTTAAACTGCCAGCCATAGCGTTGGCACAAATCGTCCACAATCATCAAACCTAATCCGTGCCCATCAGAATGCGGAATGGTTGAAAAGCCTTCACCTTCATCGCGCACCGAGATGGTGTTCTCATCCATATTGATATGAATTGATCCCGATGGTGTCGCGGCGATGCCGTTGCGAATCAGGTTGCCAAGAATAATGGTTAGCACTGCATTGGTCGCGCGCGTTCTTGGGTTGCCGTCTATCTGTACATCAAAGCTAAGTGCTTTCTCATCGGCCTGAGCTTGGCTTTGGAAGATGATTTGGTTGAGTTCTTCTTCGGTGATGTTGCGTACTGGTGAGTCATCTGCATTACGCTCGTAACGCACTAAGCCGAGTAGGGCATCCACCATGGTCGACATCTGCTGCGTTGCATCCTGAATTCGGTTCACTTGGCGGGTCTGGAAATCCGTATTCGCACTTCTCGCCAGTAAGCTGCTTGAGCCTTTCATTACGGTTAACGGTGTACGCAGTTCATGGCTTGCGTATCGTGCAAAGGCTTGCTCACGCTTGATGACTTGGTTGATTTTGTGGCGGTACTCATTCAATTCATCCGCAAGGGTTTGGAACTCTTTGGCCGAGCCCTCGGGCACACTAAAAGTCTGTGTGGCATCGCCTTGGTGGTGATCGAGTTGAGTTTTAAGCGCATTGACGGGTTCAATTAAGCGCTGTGACAAACGCAGCAACAGGCTACCAAACAGGAACACCAGCACGGCGACAATCGATAACACCATAGCGACGACGAGAATGAATTCCTCTGAGGTGATCTCGATTTCATCAATCAAGGAAACCAGAATCACGGGATGTTCAACGCCTTTGTAGGTGTAAGTACTCATGTAAACCATGCGCGAGTATTCACCGTCTTCTACTTCATCAAGAAAGTGCTTTTGACCTATTAGGTATTTTTGGTAGCGCTCGGCAACCAATGAGATGTCGTTGTATGCGGTAGTGAGCAGGTCAAGCTGAATACTGCCTTGCTCTGGATGAGACTGGAAATGTTCAATCGCTTCTTTTTTGTCGACCATAATACGACGCTCGCCCACGCGGTCTTCAGACCAAAGCAGGGAGCCAGTAATCAACAAAAAGCAGAAGATGCCAATCACGACCGACACAAAAGAGAAAAACAGAGCGAGTCGCCCTGTCATACTTTGTGTGCTTTGCGTGCTAGCAAGTAAGCGATTGATCATGCACTTGTCTCCAAGCGGAAGCCAACTTTCGGTACGGTGATCAGCACATGTTGTTCAAATGGCTTATCAAGTTGGTTACGCAGTTGGTAAATGTGGCTTCGCAGAACGTCGTTGTTCGGCTCGTTCTCTTGCCACAGTTGGAAGGCGATTTCTTCACGTGTCACCACGTCTGGCGCGCTTTTCACAAGCATTTCCAGAATGGTGTAAGTGGTAGGGTTTAGCGCCAACAGTTTATTTTGGCGGTAAGCTTTACGCGTTTTTTGGTCGATAGAGACTTCGCCATATTCCAACTTACTCGATGCGACAGTGCCACGGTAACGTCGGATCAGCGCCATCATACGCGCTTCTAGAATATCCAAGTCGAAAGGTTTGGTCAGATAGTCATCGGCGCCGTGTTGGAAGCCTTTGAGCATATCGTCACGGCTATCGAGCGCCGTCAGCATAAGTACCGGTGTGTTGTTGCCCTCGTCGCGAAGTTTATTACACATGGTCAGGCCATCCATGCGTGGCAGCATGAGGTCGAGCAAGATGATGTCGAAGGTGTTTTCCATCGCCAGTTTCAGGCCGAGCTCGCCGTTGTCTGCATAATCGAGTTCCATACCTGCACACTCAAAATAATCGAACAGCATGCCTGCGATTTCTCGATTATCTTCGACTAAAAGTACGCGTTTCATGTATTTCTCTCCAAGTGGGCAGGTGTTCGAAAATAACATTTCGTATTAACCGAACATTATTCACTAAGGACGTGAAAAAGATGTCAATAACATCTCTTTCACATTGATGTTTGTAGACTGGATTCATTCATCGGATTTAGTGGAAGAGTAGCATGTCAACCTTCAACATTCACGCTGTAACCTTTTCAAAGGTGAGCCAACACACTGAGCCTAAAACAGTTTTGTCTGTTGTGGTGCCATTCTTTAACGAGCAAGAAGTCTTGCCTGAATTTCATCGTCGTTTAGCCGCCGTTTTGGATGAAATGCCAGAACGCTGTGAAATCGTCTATGTCGACGACGGTAGCAAAGACGACAGCCTAATGATCGCGCAAAACTTTTCTCAATCTTCTAGCGACGTTCGTTGTATTGCATTAAGCCGTAACTTCGGCAAAGAGTCCGCCATGAGTGCGGGTCTGGAACACTGCCAAGGTGAAGCGGTGATCGTGATTGATGCCGACTTGCAAGACCCGCCGGAGTTGATCCCACAAATGGTATCAAAATGGCGTGAAGGGTATGACGTGGTGAATATGCAGCGCAGCGAACGCCACGGTGAAACTTGGTTCAAACGCTTCTCGGCCGCTTGCTTTTACAAAGTGCTTAATAGCATGGCGAAATTGGATGTGCCGGAGAATGTGGGCGATTTCCGTCTACTGAGCGCAAAAGTGGTTAAACACATCAATGCGCTACCAGAGCGTAACCGATACATGAAAGGCATCTTTTCTTGGCCGGGTTTCAAGCAAGTGACGGTTCAGTTTGAGCGTGACGCTCGTTTCTGTGGTGAGACCAAATGGAACTACCTCAAGTTGATTGGCCTTGCAATGGACGGCATTACCTCGTTTTCCATTCGTCCTTTGCGCTTAGCGACACTTGCCGGTGCATTGGTGGCGTTCAGTGCCTTTATCTATGGCGCATTCATAGTGATGAAAACTGTTGTGTTTGGTGAGCCTGTCACTGGCTACCCATCCATGATGGTCGTCCAACTTGCCTTGGGCGGTGTGCAACTGCTGTCGATTGGCCTTTTGGGCGAATACATTGGCCGCATTTTTGTCGAGACCAAGCAACGTCCTCTTTATCTTGTTCAGTCTGTTTACGAGCAGCCTGCAAAACATCAATCCATCCAAACCATGAAGTTTAAATTGGGAGAAACCGCGTAATCATGAGTATTAATAAAACCCATCTGTGGTTGTTGTTGGCGTTTGCTCTTTTACTTCGTCTTATTTCACTTGCTGCCTACCCTTTGATGGACACCACAGAAGCCCGCTACGGCGAAATGGCGCGTTTAATGGTGGAAACAGGCAATTGGCTTACCCCACAGTTTGATTACGGCGTGCCTTTTTGGGGGAAACCACCCCTGTTCACTTGGATGAGTGCTTACGGCATTGAGCTGTTTGGATTGAATGAATTTGCAGTGCGCGCGCCTCATTGGTTAGCGGGTGTTGCGACGATTGTTTTTGTTGCTTTCATGGCGCATCGCGCTGGCTTTAATGCAGTCATCGCAGCGTTGGTACTGGCGACGTGTGGCATCTTTTCAATTGCGGCGGGTGCAGTGATGACAGACATGGCACTGACATTGGCAATGACCATGGCGATGGTCGGCTTTTACTACTGCTGGCTTGGCAAAGACAACCACAGCCGATTGTGGGGTTATCTCGGTTTCTTTGGCTTGGCTTGCGGGCTGTTAGCAAAAGGTCCGGTGGCGATCGTGATCATGGGCATCGCAGTGTTTCCTTGGCTTGTGATTCAGCATGGTTTCTTCGGTGCCTTCAAAGCCTTGTGGCAGCGTTTTCCAATTGTGTTGGGGTTGGCGCTCATGCTTGCGATTGCTCTACCTTGGTACATCATGGCTGAAATGGCGACGCCTGGATTTATTGATTACTTTATTGTTGGCGAGCACTTTAAGCGTTTTGTTGTCAGCGGTTGGGAAGGGGACCTGTATGGTTCTGCTCATGATCAACCACGTGGGATGATCTGGGTATTCTGGCTACAGTCGGCTGCGCCTTGGTCAATTGTATTGCCTATCTTGGCGTGGAAACGTCGTAAGGTACTCAAAGCCATTGAAACCGATCATCAAGGTTTATTTAGCTTCCTGATGTGTTGGCTGATTTCTCCAATGATCTTGTTCACCATGGCTGGGAATATTCTGCCTGCTTACGTATTACCGGGTGTGCCTGCGTTGGGTATTTTGATTGCAATGCTGGTGGATAAACACGATTTCAAATGGTTGACCGGAACGGCAGCGGTGTTGCCAGCCCTGCTTATGATTGCGATGTTGGTTTTGAATATGGGCAAAGCAGATAGCCGGAGCGACCGTATAATCTTCGCGCAAATTAATGACAACGCTCCGGTCTTTTACATTGGTAAGCGCCCGTTCTCAGGTCAGTTCTATAGTCATGGTCAGGCGAAAAAGCTTGAAGATAAGAATGACTTAAACAATCTGAAGAAATTCCACCTGATTGGTAAATCGCAGCAAGTGGATAGCATGATTCATGAAAATGCGTTGAGTTGTACCAATGAGTTCACAGCAAAATCGAAACGCTCACTCTACACCTGTGTGGTTGGATAACGGAATGCGCAAATTACCAAAATTTGCTTCGCTGGAAAGGTTTGCTTCGTTAACAAGGTTTGCTCTGGTAGGTGGTGTCGGCTTTATGGTCGACACCATTATCTTTTCTGTGTTGTTCCATTGGCTTGGTCTGGAGTTGATGCTGGCTCGTGGGATAGCATTTTTGTTTGCGGCAACCACGACTTGGCTTGGCAATCGCTGGCTGACTTTCTCTCAAGCAGAAAAAACCAACCCTTTCGCTCAATGGCAAAAATTTATGGCGAGTGCCTGTATCAGTGCTTTGCCGAACTTTATTGTGTTCAAAGGCGTAACGCTCTCGTTAGGGACGCAAGGAGTGATGGTCTATTTGGCTTTGATCTTAGGCATATTGGTAGGCATGGTGAGTAACTATTTACTCAGTGCAAAATGGGTGTTTAGTTGAGGATAGAAAGGTTCGGGCTTACTATCCTATCCTCGAGTTAAAAATTCGTTATTTGAACCAATTTTTCTTTTTGTACATCAGAGTAAATCTAAAGCTTTTCATGGGGGGATGTAAAAAGGTAAACAAGCCAAGGTTTATACCTTGGCTGCCGTTAGTTCAGATTTTGATTGTTCGATTTCAGACTCGGTTTGCCACTTGCCGTTATATAGGTACTCTCGCTCTGGGAGCGGGGCATTTGACGCCCTTAAATCAAATACCTCATCGGTTTGATATTCTTTATAACAAACTGGCGTACCAAACAGTCTAGCCTCTGGCTTAGCTTCAAATAGCTTTTTGTGGTCGGCGACTTCTGTACAGTCAAGCTTATATTCCGTGGCTAGCTGATTGACCATAGACTCTAAGTCAGACACGGTTTTGAAAAATACGTAATAGTGGAATCGGTTGTGTAAGCGTGAAATCTTAGTATGTTCTATATTAATATATTCGCATGTGTCATGCTTAAAAAAGAACTTAATTACTTTTCTTTTCTTATTGTAATCAGCAAAGAGCCAGTCTTCACGTTCTCCGACCCTCACTTCTGTTGGTTCATCAGGCTGACGTTTAAGCATACCAAATGAAACCAATATAAAGCCACCGGCTCCGACAAGAACCATCGGTCCAGCAACTCCAACCATCACGACACAAACTATTGCTCCAATCCAGCCCATGACTTGAGCCGCGGAGTTTACCCAATTCGGTAAATTACGTCGTTTTTTTATGACTAACCCGCGATCGGAGAAGGTGTAATCATACCGATTGTCCAAACCAAATGTCAGATAAGACACACCAGACATGATTATCGTCAGCCCCGATAAAATGTAAGTTAAGATCATTTCACTACTATCATGTAGGAAATAGGTAAGGAAAAATAATGGACTGACAGCAGCTATAGCAATTGATAGGTATAAGTATCGAAAAGGCTCTTCAATATCGTGCTTATGCCAGACTGTCAGATTCATCCCGTTAAGAATTTTTTGCTCCTGCTCTTCTTGGTATGCTGAAAATTCTTCTGGGGTAATATAGAAAGGTAAATAAGCCAAAGGTTACTCCTGTAAGCTAAGTTCACTATTAATCGAAGATAATGAACTTCTGATCGTTGCTTGTTTGGTATTGTCTGAAATTGCTGTATAAGTTGCACGCTGTTTTGCATTATTTTGGAACCAGTACTTACGGTTAAATTCGCTCTTCTCATCAAGAATGTATTCTATCTCAAATGCTAAATATTTAGCCGAGTCTTTCATTGGTAAAGTCAATTTATAGACACTTTGAGAATCTGAGGAATCTGTTGAACTATCCAACGTTTCTAGATCTACTCCAGTGTGCCAAGCTCCCGACCCCAGTCCTCCCTCTGTTACAGAAGTATTTGTCCGAAGTTTTATTCCATCTCTTGCTGTATTGGTGGGAACTTGGATATGTAGCTCAATACCAAACAATTCTTGTTTTGCTGCCGGATACTGTGTTGTTGAATTCGGAACGGTACGCATCAATGGTATTTGGCAGATCAAAGGTTTATCCATTATGGTTTTTAACTCAAAAAGAGCCTCTTGCACTAAAGAGGAATTATGCTTTTCTCTCTCTACCAAGCTTGAGGATTGACTCCACAGGGCTTTATCTGGGTGATAGCCCCAAGGAAGTTTATCTAACCACTTTTGATAATCATCTTGTTTAAGTTTACTCATTATATGATTACTAAGAAGGTAAACTGCAGTAAGGCCCATAATGACAAACATGATCGGACCTCCAAACAGAATATTTGCAGACCAAATCCCAGTTAATCCACCGATAGCTTGAAACCCACCTACAAGTGTCAATCCAACTAAAGATGCAAAGTTGAAGTATTCGACAACTCTTGCGCTCCCATGTAAACCGTCTATGTTCTTCCATGAACGATAGGCCTCTATACCCGAAGCAAGAGCTCCAATAACTCCGGTCACAGCTAGCCATTTATTGAATACCTTTAAGTCATCAAGGATCAAGTTATCAAAACCACGGGCATTATTATTTACTAACTCTTTTAATGCTTTATATGAATGTGACCTTAACCGAGGATCACCCTTCACACTATCCCATAATTTACCCGTGCGAATCCCCGTCCAAGCGTTGGCTGTATATAAAAGCTTTTGCTGGATATCTAAAAATTCATCTGAGGACATTAACCCAGTGTCTTGGATACTACTCATGGCATCACCAAGCGCGATGCAGTTAAATACTAATGCCATAAAGCCTAGACCACCGGCATTCTCGAACAGTTTATTCAAATCATTGAGCTTATTCATAGCGATCCGCGTTCTAAGCTCGATGGTTCTTTGAGGTAGATCATCAGGTAACTCAATGTACTGTGGGTACTCCAATGTAGCTACAGCGAGTGCCTTCTTAATTCTCTTTTTATTTTTTAAAGCTGTTGTGTATTTAGAGTCGGCTTTGCGGTTGTTTTTCTGGAAGTCAGCAATGACCGCATCGTTTTTCTTGAGCTCACTTGGGTAATCATTTACGCGTGTTTTCCATTTTTTAAAATCGCGAGCGTAGCTTTCATTTACAGTAACAGGCATATTGTGTGCCATATGTTCTGCAATAACGGCAAATAAATAATAGCTATGACGGTTCAGAGGTTTAGCGAAAACAGGCATCAGCGAAATTGATACTTGTGAGGTCATGCTAACACCAAACTCTACAACGCCTTTTGCAAGCGCACCTATTGCAGATTTAAAAATAATATCCAGCTCTTGGAAACCTTTGGCGATATCTTTGAGAAAGGCTGTTTCCGCAGTGTTTGGGTTGGAAACAAAGTCCATGATCTTAGAGTACATATTCACGCGGTTGCCGGTATCAGATATCTGGTCCATCAACTGATTATCAGGATCAGGGTTTTCTGAGACGATCGACTGTTCATCAAGCGCCTCTGTAATATTCTTCTCCATCACTTTAAATAAACTACGACTAAACCCAGAGGCATAGAGAGCAAGTAAACTGGTTGGTTTCTCCCATTGGCTTTCAGCCCATTGGCGGTCTTCTTCTTGTATCACCAGAGTAAATGACTCAACCGCTTGCTTGTGCAGTTGATACAAGCTGTACTGCGTGTCTTCGCTGTATAGGTCGAAGGTTCTTTCGAGATGATGCGGCGTTAAGGACTCCATTACTGCGATAAAGTCGCGTTTGACCGAAACCACTTGGGTTAGCATGTTTTCTTTTTGTTCTGACAGCTCTTTCATCTCGCTCAGCATTTGCTTCCAGTTGAGCTGCTGACGCCAGCGTTCAGTCGCTATCCATTGTTCGTATTTACCAAATCGGTTTGCTGAAATGCCATATTTTTTCTGTATGGCCTCTGCTATTTCTGAAGTGGACTTTTGGTAATCATCGATAGCTTGCTGGGAAAATGAAGACGGCATTCCTTTGATGATAGCTGCTTGAGATTCACTGGTAATGTCAACCATTGTTGAGTTGTCATAGTAATCCGCCATGTCCATATAGAATTCAAGCTCTTGGTTTTTGCGCTTTACTCCTGTAGGCATGTCTATATTGTCGCTTGCCCCGAACATGCACAGCTGCATGGCGGTCTGCATCAAGTTCCACTGGTTTGAAAACTGGTCAGTGAAAAGGCGGTAAGGGCTTGCGGCACCAACAAAATGCAGTGACATATCTTGAATGTCTGCGGCGTAATCTTTTATCGCGACGAAGTAGCCTGACTCTTCTTCTGGAATCGCAGAGGTTAAGTCACTCTCGGCTGCGACAGGTTTAAAGACGGAACCATATTCATCGGCTTTGGTTGTGATGCCAGAATCCGCAAAGCGACCATCATCGACGGCAGAAGATTCAATATCAGCGACTTGGGTTAACTTATCTATTGATGCAATGTTGTGCTGGTTCTCGTTTGAGGACAGAACAATGGTTTGCATGCGATCGATATGATTACTCGGATTGTTAAGTACGCGCATGAACGTGTGCCATGTCCAGCGGTGCTCAGAGAAGCAAATCGATAGTACGCTTCCGTTGACGTAAGTAAGAAAGGGCTTTGCATCTTGTGGTGTCCCACGCTGCTCTGATTTTGGGCTTTCTGATTCTCCCAACTTATAGAGCGTGAATTGCGTTCCTTTGATTTCGTATTCGTCTAAGCTTTTGTTGATTGCATCATAGACATACAGCCAACCGTCGCGCAGTTGACGCAGGGTGTAACCAACGGTATTGAGTTTGGCTGGGCCTTGGCCTTTCCATTCTTCAGGCAAACCAAAAGGTTGTGTCTCTTCTGTTTCTAGCTGATCGATGGCATAGCGGACTGGGATAAAGTGCGCAGGTGATGCTTCCGTTGCTTCTTTCTCAGTTTTTAAATTGAGAGGCTCTGGTTCAGACGGCGGTGGCGGATCGATTTTTTTTGTTTCTCCCTCCCAAAACATACTGCGCTCTGGGGGGGAGCCAGCAAGATCATCGGATTCCGTGGTTGGAACGATATTCAGCGATTTCAGTGTACCATCGCTTTCAAATGCCTGAACGGCCTCCTCATAGGTATAGCTGTTGTCATACCAGAACATAGAAGTTTTTGGAGGAAGTGGATTATTCATCGTTAGCCCATGTTTAAGAGTTTTACTCTGTTACGCAAATATCGCACCAAAATAAAGCAATTAAAAATCAATGAGTTATGTTTTTATGGTTTTGCTTCAATCAAATAATTGTTTGTTTTTCCAATAAGTTGGTTGGTGTTTACCATTTTTTGTATTGATTGAATCAAAGTTTGAGTTATTAGTGATGCCTCAATGAGCCGACAAAACAAAAGGGCTCCAGAGTTAACTCTGGAGCCCTTTCTAGTATTTAAGCTCTAAATAATTAGCGACGCTTTGGTTTACGTTGACCAGCTGGTTTGCCTTGTCCTTGTGGGCGACCTTGGCCTTGCGGCTTGCTACCTGCCGGGCGGTTTGCACCGTTGCCGCTAGGACGTTGGCCGTTGCTTGCAGGGTGTTGACCACCTGTAGCTTTACCCGAACCGTTACGGTTGCCAGATGGTTTACCATCTTTTGAACCGCCTTCAGAGCGTTTGTTCAAATGACCACCGAAGCCTGGTTGGTTTTTGGTATGTTTGGTTGCAAAGCGGTTTGCCCCGTGACGACCAGATTTACGACGTTGCGCAGGTGTTTGTGCTTCAATGTCTTCTGCAGGAACGAGACAGCCTTGTTTGTCACCAATCAAATGTTTTTTACCCATACTGACTAGGGCTTCACGGATCATTGGCCAGTTTGCTGGATCGTGATAACGCAACAGCGCTTTATGTAGGCGACGTTGACGTTCACCTTTTGCTACAGGTACATCTTCACGTTTTTTGTACTTCACGCGTTTCAGAGGGTTTGTCTCTGAGTAGTACATCGACGTTGCGTTACACATTGGCGAAGGGTAGAAGTTTTGTACTTGGTCACATTCGAAGTTGTTCTTTTTGAGCCACAGAGCAAGGTTCAGCATGTCTTCGTCTTCTGTGCCTGGGTGCGCAGAGATAAAATAAGGGATTAAGTACTGCTTCTTGCCTGCTTCTGCACTGTATTTCTCGAACATCTCTTTAAAGCGATCGTACGTACCCATGCCTGGCTTCATCATTAGATCAAGAGGACCTTTCTCTGTATGTTCCGGTGCAATCTTCAAGTAACCGCCTACGTGGTGAGTCACGAGCTCTTTCACGTATTCTGGTGATTCAATCGCAAGGTCGTAACGTACGCCAGATGCAACCATCACTTTCTTCACGCCTTCAACTTTACGCGCTTCGCGGTATAAATCGATCGTGTGTTTGTGGTCTGTGTTTAGCTTGTTACAGATGCCCGGGAATACACAAGAAGGACGACGACAGTTCGCTTCCGCTTTTGGATCTTTACAGCCCAGGCGGTACATGTTTGCAGTCGGGCCACCAAGATCGGAAATTGTGCCGGTAAAGCCTGGAACTTTGTCGCGAATTTCTTCAATCTCGTTGATGATAGACTCTTTCGAACGGTTTTGAATGATTCGACCTTCATGCTCGGTAATCGAACAGAAAGAACAGCCACCAAAGCAACCACGCATGATGTTTACAGACGTCTTGATCATGTCGTACGCAGGAATTTTTGCTTTCCCGTACATAGGGTGAGGGACACGCGCGTAAGGCAGGCCAAACACAAAGTCCATCTCTTCGGTCGTCAATGGAATTGGAGCTTGGTTTACCCAAAGTTCACGATCACCATGGCTTTGAAGTAACGCTCGACCAGAGTACGGGTTCGTTTCTAGATGCAATACACGGCTTGCATGCGCATAAAGAATACGATCGTTTCTTAGCTTTTCAAACGAAGGTAAACGGACCGCAGTCGTCGCAGCATCGTGGCGTGATGGGCGAATCGTGATTGGTTGTGCAACAGGCTCATCTTTTTTAGTTTCACACTGAGTTTCTACTTCGTATGGGTTCTTTGGTACGAACGCTTCTTTACGAGGTTTTTCAATGCGAGAAGAATCAATAACCGTGTAGCCTTCTGGCGCCGCTGGCAAGTTCACGGCAGTACCACGAATATTGGTCATGGTGCTGATGCCTTCGCCGTTTGCGATGCGATGTGCTACTTCGACAAGTGCGCGCTCTGCGTTACCAAAAAGTAGGATGTCTGCTTTTGCATCAAACAGTACAGAACGGCGAACTTTATCTGACCAGTAATCGTAGTGCGCAACACGGCGTAGGCTAGCTTCGATACCACCTAAAACAATAGGTACTTCTTTGTATGCCTCACGACAACGTTGAGAGTAAACCAACGTTGCTCGGTCTGGGCGTTTACCACCTTCGTTATTCGGTGTGTACGCGTCATCGTGACGAAGCTTTTTATCCGCGGTGTAACGGTTGATCATGGAGTCCATGTTACCCGCAGTGATCCCGAAGAACAGATTTGGCTTACCAAGTTGCATGAACGCATCTTTATTTTGCCATTCTGGTTGAGCAATGATACCGACACGGAAACCTTGTGCTTCTAGCAGGCGGCCAATGATAGCCATACCAAAGCTTGGGTGATCCACATAAGCGTCACCGGTTACAATGATAATGTCACAGCTATCCCATCCTAGGGCATCCATTTCTTTGCGACTGGTCGGCAAGAAAGGTGCCGTACCAAAACACTCTGCCCAGTATTTTTTGTACTCATGAATAGGAGTGATGTTATTGGTCATATTTTGCTCTCTGTTCCAGGGAGCGCGAATTATAGCGATTTGATTATCAGGTATCTATAACAAACTCATCTATTCAAGCTTAGTTCATCGAGTTTTATTTGGTTTGTAAAAATATCAATGCTCTATCGGCGATTTTCTGTCTAATTTCACCTTGAAAGCCTCATGGTTATAGATCGGTTCATGAAAAATGTCGCAATCTTAATACAAAGAATAAGCAATGGTGTGCTTATGTGGGGTAAAGCCTATAATCAAATTAGTGCATATTAAATGCAAAAGGCTGAGCTGCTCTGGAAATAGTTCTAAGTCGATAGGCTTATCGTTGACACAATCCATCTATAAAGAGGATCGGCAGGTCCCAACTGGAATGTCGCGAATTGACTGTGAATTTTGAGCCTTGGGCTAATTACAAAAAAAGGGGCTAGGGTATGAGTGAATCTACGACAACAGTGCATCCAAAAATGCAAACGACTTCCAGTCTAACTCCTGTTATAGAGTGGTCTTACGATATTGATACTCGCGAGTTCGAATGTGATCAGCAAGGAATGGCAAAGGCATTTGGGATAAGTACGCCAGTAACCAGCCTAAATAACTTGTTTGATCATATGCTGATGGGGCAACAAGAAACGCTAAAACAACGAATTCTAGAAGTGGAACTCTTTGGCGGACGGGGGCGGTTTTCTTGTTGCATGATGCTAAAAAACGTTAACTTAGTGCACGTTACTATTAGTTTTGAAAGGCTCAATAAGCGCATTATCCAAGGCACTATCATTCCACAATTAACAATCACTGGTTGCGAGGAGTTAGCGACAATCCTCGAAACGATTTTTGATCTGCCGAATGTAGGAGTTTTAGTTGCCGATGAAGATACGCGCATCTTAGGTTGTAACCGTGCCTTTGAGTTACAAATGGGCTATCAAAACCGAGATCTGGTTGGGCTTAAAACTCATATTTTCAGTACCTCTCACCATAGCCAAGCGTTTTATGATCAGCTGTGGCAGCAAATTAATGATGAAGGATGTTGGTGTGGTAACTTGCTGAGCAAAACAGCAAAACAGCAAACGGTAGCAACCAAGCTCATCATCTTTGTATTTACCGACTTACGTTTCATTCTGGACGAATTCTTTATCTCGGATTTTCTACGGATATTTCTGCTTCGTTGTTGTGGATGAAAAATCGTTGTGAACAACAGCATGATTGGGCTGCCTTTTTACCAACGAGGAAAGAATTTGAACTCCAATTAGCTACCTTAGCGAATGAAAGCAGAAATAAAGAACTCAACATTGTTATGACACTAAGACCCAAGTTTTCGGAGAGATACTTGCTTGAACAGCAATTAGGTTTTGCAGATTTTATTATGCGAAGTCGCTACACCAGTATTGCGGGGCAGTTATCTCGGGATGTGTTTGTCGTATGCTTGCAGACCCCTCATTGTCAATGGTTGAGCCCGGTTCGTTTGATCCAAATTGCCATGAAAGGGTTCTTTAATGAGCTTAGAAATGAAATGGGCACAAAAATGCATGCCACTATCGTTAAAGGCCAAACTGGTGTGTCAATCCTTGGCTATGATACGAACCGACCAAGACAAGCGCTAGCACATGCAGCGCAAGCAATGTTGTCCTCTATTTCCTGTGAAGGCAGCTATTTCAACTTTTACGACAGTGAACTTCACTCTGAATTAGTGAAGCGCCAACATCTCGAGGCGTTTTTGGAGGCGCAAATAGAGAGTGGGCTAGTGGACGTTTACTTTCAACCGATTATCGACGTTCAAACCGGAAGCGTGGTTAAGTTCGAGGCTCTCGCACGCTTCTATGATGAAAATGATGCGTATTGTACGCAAAAGATGATCGCTATTATTGAAGATCTAGAACTCATAGCGGCACTTGATGATGTGGTCTGCCAAGCTGCGTTGAAGCACTTTCCGCGCTTACAAGAAATTTATGGCGAGGAAGTGGGCGTGACCATCAATCGCTCCCTCAATACGAAATTGGATTCTCTTCAGATCCTTCAGCGGTCGCATGATTTGATTAAAGCCAGTGGTGTAGACCCTAAGCGAGTAACTATCGAGCTAACAGAAACCGCGTATTTTGAACAAGATGAGGAGCATACTCGAGCTCTAGAGGAAGTGCGGAAAGAGGGCATTGAGATCGCGATTGATGACTTCGGTACTGGGTATTCTTCTTTTTCTTATCTAGAAAAAGGGCAGTTTGATTTACTGAAAATAGACCGAAAATTCGTCAAGAACATTCATAAAGGGAGCACCAGCTATAACATTGTGAAAATGGTCACCGAGCTTGCACAGCAAATGAATGTAAAAGTGGTTGCTGAAGGCGTGGAATCTAAGCAAGAACTTCAAGTATTGGCAGAAATCGGTGTCGATTACATGCAGGGCTTTCTATTTTCTGCTGCCGTGCCTGTCGATTTGATGGATAAAGCGGACAGTTATGAGCATCTGTTCTCTGACATCGCGATTGAGTCTAAGCAAAGTGATGTGTTGCAATCTTTGAGCCATGAACAAGTCAGGTCTATGGACCCTGGAGAACCGCTCTCCTTGGCAGTGGAGTACATGAATTTGAATCCAAGCTTGCCTTTAGTTGTTCTCAATGAAAATCGTTGTGTTGGGTTAATTACGAAAGAGACGGTGAATTTACACCTAACGCCCTCGATGGGCACAGAGCGAGAAACTGAACGAGAAAGCCGAATTTGGAAACGTCCTGTTAATCAGATAATGAGCACCGAATTTGTGTTGGTTGATGAGGATTTACCTGTCTCTGTTATTCGAGAGTTGGTTAAAACCGGGATTCGTTTCCCTTGGGTACTGTGTAATACCAAAGAAGAGTACCGTGGAGTTTTAACGCAGGAAGACGCGTTGAAGTATCTTGCTTCTCTGTGAATAAAATTGTCTTACCGTTTTAGCTCATTTGGGGGCCGACTTTCGGTGGTTTGGCGATAGTTGATTTGATATTATCGCCCCCCAAAATGACTTTTGAGCGTGCATTCAACATGATTCAACAATTGCTGGTTACTTTCCCTCCGATGCTATTTGGCGCACAAGCGCTACTGACTTTGCTTCTAATCAAGGGCGATATTTGTCCTGGTCAGCGAGGACGTCTTCATAAAATGTTGCCTGCAGTAGCTGTATTGTGGCTCGCTGTTGCGTCACTTCGCATTGAAGCATTTATGATCGTGTTTGCTATTTTCTACTTCTATTCTCAGGTTCAAACCAAGAAAACGCGTGAAAAAGGGCCACTATGGGCGATGCATTTAGCGAATGGTTTGGCCTTTGCGTATGTGAGTATTCAAGTATTTGAGCAATCAAGCTGGCCAGCATCGATAGCGATGGCGCTAATGATATTTTTCCTTGGGGCGTCATTTTCTCAATTGCTGCTTACGATAGCTCGCAGCAGATTACAGGCATTTCACCGTATTTTACCAGTTACGGGCATTGTGTCTGGAATGCTATTAGTCATCGCAACGTTGTTTGCTTCTTACCAGTTAAATGAAGCCACACTAAACGCTGCGACACAGCCGATCTTGCTGTCTTTAGCTATGCTAATTTCTTCAATTATTGTGTGGTGTTGGCATATTTTTACGCATAAGAAACCAGAAAAGGTGCAACTGAGCGTTGCCTTGTTTCTAGCACTCGCGTCGATGACGAGCCTGCAAGGTTTATTCTCTCTAGCGGCTTAACCTCTATTCTAAAGACAAAGCTAGACAGCTTATATCCAAGTGCTTTCTTGGTGCTTGGGTATAAGGTGATCACGTTTTAGATCGCACTCACTTTAAATTCGCGTGATTACTACTACGCTTGTTTATATACCTTGTCGAAGAGGAGAGTCGCGATGGATTTAAGCAATGTAGGTAATCTGGACAGCACTATTTTGCTAGGTATCGTCAACGAAAAGCTACGTTTAGAGTGCGACAGTTTTGACGAGTTAGTATCAGTGTATGAGATGGATGTAGAGTCTGTAGTCGGCAAGCTTGATATGCTCGGTTATCAGTACGATCCATTGACTAACCAATTTAAAGCATATCAACGCTAAGCCTTTCATAACCCAAATCTTTTAAGCCACCTTGATTCCGTCAAGGTGGCTTTTACATTGTAGCCTCGCGGTTGCGAAAAAAGCTTGTAAGTAACGCTTCTCTTTCTCTGAGTGACGCGTTGCTGCAAACAAGCGACGCCATAAGCCTTGGCCGAAAGGTTTACTGGTAATAAGACCTTGGCGAGAAAATTCAGAAATCGCCCAATTGGGTAGTGCGGCCACCCCCAATCCAGCAGAGACCATCTGAACTAACATGAGAGTGTTGTCGGCTTGCTTCCATTTCGCAGGTTCTATTCCTGCTGGCTGAAGAAAGTGTTTTACGACGTCTAGCCTTTGTTTTTGAACAGGATAAGAGAGCATGGTTTGATCTGCGAGATCTTGCGGATCAATAATTTCTTTTTCCGCCAATGGGTGGTTGGTTGCGGTAATTAAACGCATTTCAAAGTCGAATAGAGGCTCGTAGTGGACTTCAGATCGAGGTTGGATATCGGAAGTAATAACGAGATCGAGTTCGCCTGCCAATAGAGCTGGGAGTGGTTCAAAGCCAAAACCAGAGGAAAAGTCCAATGTTACGCTAGGCCAAGCAAGTTGGTACTCCCTAAGTGCAGGCATTAGCCATTGGAAGCAAGAGTGACATTCAATGGCCATATGTAATCGGCCATTGACGTCCTCTTTCAAGCTCGCTAAATCATTTTCTGCTCTTGCGAGTTTCGGAAGGATATCTTCTGCAAGACGCAATAGGATTTCTCCCTCTGAAGTGAACTTCACCGGACGAGTCTTTCTCAGGAACAGTTGCCCTCCAATTCGCGCCTCCAAATCTTTGATCTGATGAGACAGTGCCGACTGAGTGAGATGCAAAGCGGTCGCTGTCGCCGTTAGAGAGCCAGTGTCTCGAAGCGAAGTGAGTGTCCGCAAATGTTTTAGCTCTATCATGAATTCCTTTCATCCTTTGTTGCTCGCTATGAACAGAATAGCAATCGTGTAAATAACTTAACGACAAAAAATGGATATGTAAACGTCTAGACGTCTATTTGTTGTTTTTATTTGCGAATCATGTCGCTTCATGATGAATTTTTTTAATAAACAAGTTGAATAAATGGACGTTGTTCTAATATCAGATGAGAGCGATAGTTTAGCCATCCAGACATCTTATCCTTTACAGAAAGATGCTCTGATACAAACAAATTGAACAAAATTGAGAAAGGAATAGGGACATGGCGACAACGACTCACATACTAGGTTATCCACGCATTGGTGAAAAAAGAGAATTAAAATTCGCTCAGGAGAAATACTGGCGAGGAGAAATTGATCAAGCTGAGCTTAAAAAGGTTGGGGCAGATCTACGCGCCAAAAACTGGCAAACACAAACGGATGCTGGTCTGAGTTTTGCCACCGCTGGCGACTTCGCTTGGTACGATCATGTACTGACGACCACGTTGCTATTGGGTCATGTGCCAAAGCGTCACGCTGATGGTTTCCCTAACCTGGATACGTTGTTCAAAGTGGGTCGCGGTCAATCTCAGGCGGGTTGCAGCTGTGCGGGCGCTGCGGCATCGGATATGACCAAATGGTTCAACACAAACTACCATTACATTGTCCCTGAATTCAGCAAGGACGATACGTTTGAAGTGAGCTGGCCGCAACTGTTTGAAGAAGTCAACGAAGCGCTTCAAGCTGGCCACCAAGTGAAGCCTGTTTTGCTTGGTCCAGTCAGTTACCTTTACTTGGGCAAAGAGGTCGAAGAAGGGTTTGACCGCTTAACCCTGCTACCACGCTTACTTACTGCTTACCAAGCTATTTTGGCAAAGCTAGCAAGTCAAGGTGTTGAGTGGGTTCAGATTGATGAGCCAATTTTGTCACTGGAGCTAGAAAGCAAATGGGCTGATTCGTTTAAGCTAGCCTACCAAGTGATTCGAAGCGATGTAAAAGTGCTGCTAACGACGTACTTTGACTCCGTAAGCGATACGCTAGACAAAATTGTAAAGCTACCAGTGGATGGTTTACATATCGATTTATCTGCCGCGCCTCAGCAGCTTGACGACGTGGTTGCCAAACTACCGGAGGGGTGGGTGCTGTCTGCTGGCGTGGTCAACGGTCGTAACGTGTGGCGCTCGGATTTGAGTGCGCAACTTGAACGTCTACAGCCAGTAAAAGAAAAACTGGGCGACAACCTTTGGGTTGCGAGCTCATGCTCTTTGCTACATAGCCCGGTTGATCTGGAACAGGAAACAGAACTCAGTGAGGAAGTGAAAAGCTGGTTTGCGTTCGCAAAACAAAAAGTAACAGAAGTCGCCTTGCTTGGCCGCGCACTCGATGGTGATCAAGATGCGATTCTCGCTTGTGATACCTACAGCCAGCCAATCAAAGCACGTAAAACGGCAACGCATGTGAATAAGCCACAAGTTCAAGCACGTTTAAACAGTATTACTGCGTCACTTGCCGAGCGCAGCGCACCTTACGCGGAGCGTGCTGCGCATCAAGCTGAAGTATTGGGCTTGCCTCTGTTGCCAACCACGACAATCGGTTCTTTCCCTCAAACGGGTGAAATTCGTGTTCAGCGCAGTGCTTATCGTACAGGTCAATTATCTGAGTCTGAATATATCCAAGCACTTAAAGGACATATTGCTGACGCAGTAAAACGTCAAGAGGCGCTCGACCTAGATGTGCTTGTTCATGGTGAAGCAGAGCGTAACGACATGGTGGAATACTTCGCTGAGAACTTGGCGGGTTTTCAAACGACCAAATTTGGTTGGGTACAGAGTTATGGCTCTCGCTGTGTGAAACCTGCCATTGTAGTTGCTGACATTGAACGTGAAAAACCGATCACGGTTGAATGGTCGACGTACGCCCAGTCGCTAACCAGCAAACAGATGAAAGGCATGTTGACTGGACCAGTTACGATTTTGTGTTGGACGTTCCCACGTGAAGACATCACACGTCAAGAAATTGCGCAGCAACTTGCTTTGGCACTGCGTGATGAGGTGTCTGACCTGCAAGATGCAGGCATCAATATCATTCAAATTGATGAGCCAGCCATTCGAGAAGGTTTACCACTCAAAAAACGCGATCAAAAAGCGTACTTAGAATGGGCCGTAAATGCGTTTAAGGTCTCTGCGGCAAGTGCAAAACCAGAAACTCAGATTCACACTCATATGTGTTACAGCGAGTTCAATGAAATCATTGATTCGGTTGCGGCACTCGATGCGGACGTCATTACCATTGAAACATCTCGCTCGAATATGGAGTTGCTGAAAGCATTTGAAGAGTTCAATTACCCGAACGAAATTGGCCCTGGTGTTTATGACATTCACTCACCAAACATTCCTACGGAAGAATGGATTGAAGGTTTAATCAAGAAAGCGGCAGAAAAAATTCCGGCTCAACGTTTGTGGGTAAACCCAGATTGTGGTCTGAAAACACGAAACTGGAAGGAGACAGAAGCCGCATTGGCAAATCTGGTTTCAGCGGCGAAGAAGCTCCGTGCTGAGCTGGCGTAACACGTCGTTACAGCAAATAAAAACGGAGACTGTGGTCTCCGTTTTTCTATTCTTAATTGTTAACTTTCGTTTTCAGATTATCCAATAATAGCGAATCATCGTCTCATGCCGAAAGCAACAAAAATTACTGTAGCTACTTCACCTGAGTACAAGTCTGTGCTGAAACCAACTCATCTGCCATCAACTGACCGCGAGAATTACGTACCTTAATACGATACATCAAGCCCATATCAATTTGCTTGCGAACTTCTGGGTTGCTGCAGTAGGTATAGATACTGGTATTCAGTACTTGATTTAACGGCTTTGCACCGAGGGCGCCATCGTTATAAATCATCATCATCTCTACAACATTTTTGTTGGATGAGACACGCATTATTTGCAGTGGACCGTACTCTAAAGGGAGACCAGCTGACAAGACTCCTGCTCGGTTTGATGCCATAAGCTCAAGTTGGCGCTGCTTATCATCGGTTGATGAGCAGCCAGCCAGAGCACCAAATACCAAGAAAAGACACAGTAATTTTTTCATAAATTAAAACACTTTTTTGAACGGTTTCACGATTACATTATCGTAAACACCAGCCGCTACGTAAGGATCGGCTTCTGCCCACGCTTTAGCATCCTCTAGCGAGGCGAATTCAGCGATGACAGTTGAGCCCGTAAATCCAGCTTCACCAGGATTGTCAGAATCTATCGCAGGCATCGGACCAGCTGTAAGAAGGCGACCTTCGTCTTGTAGCTTTTGTAAGCGATCCAAGTGTTGTGGGCGAACGCTCATGCGTTTTTCCAACGAGTTCTCAACGTCCTGTGAAAAGATGACATACCACATAGCATAGTTCCTTAATTGGTAGGGTAAAGTGTTAATTTAACGCCTTTTTTGTGTCTCTCACAAGTGAACAACAGAAAATGTGAGATCCTTTCTAACTGTTAGCGTTGTAGGTTGACTAATTCTGAACCGGACGTGGTTTACCTTCACTGTCAATGGCTACGTAGTTGAAGGTCGCATCACAAACCATGAAGCGTTCGCCAACACCGTGAGCTTTGACGGGTTTGACCCATACTTCCAAATCGACACTCATGGATGTGCGGCCGATCTTAGTGCATTCGCCGTAGCAGCATACGACATCGCCCACACCAACAGGTTTTTTGAACGTAATGCTTGATACCGAAACGGTGACAACGCGACCACAAGAGATCTCTTTTGCCAGAATCGCGCCCGCTAAGTCGAGCTGAGACATTATCCAACCGCCAAAAATATCGCCATTGGCGTTTGTATCTGCAGGCATTGCAAGGGTACGAAGCAGCATTTGACCTTTCGGAGAGCTAATTTCTTGACTCATTGTGACATCCTAAATCTTAAAGGCGCTCAAACTAAGCGCCAACATAGTAAATACCTAGAACCAAAGGTCCTTAAAAAACCGCAGATACCGGACCAGAGAAAGTTGGTTTACAGCAGCAAGAATGGTCTGAAAACGGTACGTTGTTTGAGCGGTTTACTGATACATGGAGCAAAACAGCGACCCTAAGGTCGCTGTGAAGTCGCGGATTATAGCAAAACTGAGTTTTTAATCATCAGTGGACACATCGGATGAGTTATTTTTTTGTTCTTTTGGCATGTGTTTATAAATGTAAAAGCCAGTCGCAATCATGTAGGCAAATGTCGCGATCAACATTCCAAATACTTTGAAGTTAACCCAAACATCCAACGGCAATTCGTAAGCAATATAAATGTTTAGGCCAGCGAAGAATGAGAAGAAGCCAACCCAAGCCCAGTTAATCTTTGCCCAAACAGCGTCAGGTAACGTAATTTCCTTGCCTAGCATACCTTTGATGGCTGATTTTCCCAATGCGTGGCTCACTGCTAAGCCAATCGCCAGAATCGCGTAAATGATGGTGACTTTCCACTTTATAAAATTGTCGTCGTGGAAGAAAAGGGTCATGCCGCCGAAGATAGTGACGATAACAAATGTTATTAGCTGCATCTTTTCGACTTTCTTATACAGCGCATAGGTGACGACAAGCTGAATGGCTGTTGCTACGATCAGTGCACCTGTCGCCACGTAGATGTCGTACAGCTTGTATAAAGCGAAGAAAACGATGAGTGGTATAAAGTCTAGGATCTGCTTCATGATGGCAAAATCTACCTAATTGTTGAATTGAAGACAGTCTAACGGAATCTGACAAGATGTGAATACTGAGGAAGTTAAGGTAAGAATAGTAACGCTTAGTATATCGTACAGCCCGCAAGCTTCTTCCATGTCGAAACAGCATATGGAAGGAATAAAAATTGCCGCGATGAGGCGGCAATAAAGTTGAGAGTTTTAAACCTTAAGCCACACGTTGATATTGGGAAATAAGCGTTTTTACATCTTCTAAATAGCCTTCCCGTAGTAAGTTATCGACCGTTGCTTCTAGCTCTTCGAGAGACATCGTGAAGCAAGTGGATTTACCAGTCATCAGGCTCAGATATTGATGATACTCTTCTTCTGTATAGTGGCCTAAGCGATCAAGTAACAGTGTTTTGATTCCATGATGAATCAGGCCGTAGTATGTATGTCGATGAAGTAACATGGCGATCTCCTTATCAAGCTCATACGCTACTCTTTTGTAGCCTGCTTGACCTTCTGGATAATTCGATTTACTCCAATAATGCACATCTAGTGCCAATTCTATATTTGCAGATTAAAAAGTGTTGGAAGGTGCAAAATTCTCGTTCTGTAGCCATCTTTGGATGACGACTTGAAGTGCATTTAACGTGGTGGGCTTTTCGAGTCTGTCATCCATGAGTTTCGAAATTAGCTCCAACTCTCTAGCTCCAGACTCACCAGATAAGGCAATGATTGGAACGGAGGATGTGATTTGCTTAATCCGTTGGCTTGCGTCAAATCCATTCATTACCGGCATTTGGACATCCATAAGAACGAGATCAATCTTGTGAGAGTGGAATAGTTCTACCGCAGAGGCTCCATTATTTGCTTGTAAGCTGTTGACTCCCAATCTTTTTAAATACATCTGTACCAAGGTGCGTTGCACCTCTTTGTCATCAACAATGAGCACTGTTGGTGCATCTTTACATACTTGTACGTGTTGAGCTGAATGATTTTCAGAATGTGATGGAGTTGCTTTCCAGCTATCAAAGTCCGGTGCTCTTAATGTCTCTGGTTTTGGTGCGTTTGGTACGACTGGGAAATACAAGTAGAATTCTGTGAACTCGTTCAATTCAGACTGGCACTCTATTCGTCCTCCGAAGGAGCGCATAACACGTTGGCAATAGCCCAAACCTAAGCCACTGCCTCCGCTTTTTTGATACGAGAAAAAGTCATCAAATATCTTGTGTAAGATACTGCTATCTATACCTGGCCCACTATCTCGGAAGATCAGAATGTTTTCGTAAGCCCCCGTCTGGGTACGAATCTCAATTTGACTGTCGGGATAAGAATCAAAATAGTAGATAGCGTTACGAATCAAATTGAAAATGACAAAGTTAAACAGGGTCTCATTTAACTTCGCGACAAAATCGTGTGCCTGTGGCAGGTTAATTCTCTCTATTATTTGATCGTTTTCAAAACCATAACGGCTTACTGCTTGGTCGATGGCTTTATGTATGGAAGTGAGAGCTAAAGGCTCATGCTCTGGTGAACTGTCGCTAACTTCTCGTAAAATAATATCGATAAGTTGTCGACCGCGTTGTATAGCGGCTTCACCTTTATCAATTTCTCTTTTTAGCGTATCCAGTGAGGCGTTTGACTCTATATGTTGTTTTAAAGCTTCAAATTGTAATTGTACTTGAGCGAGAGGGTTACGCATTTCATGTGCAATGGAGTTAGCCAGCGCACGGCTTTGGCGTACCTTTCTATCGGCTTCAATGGTGCTCTGGATGCGAACTAATAACGTTTGCAGAGCTGAGATTTCTTCATTAGAAAACAGCTTATTATCTATTTTATGTGAAGAAATTAGTAAGTGAGTAACAGACTTTCCACGACCGAAGAGAGGCATAACGAGCGCAGTATTGCTTGAGCGCATGCGCTCGTAGAGCTTTCTCATCGACCCTTTAGAAGAGGAGGCATAATCAATTTCTTCAGACAACTCATCAAGCACGAGAACTGACTTGCTTGACGGCAGGTACTCTTCGTAAAACGTTTCTGTGTAATTGCTAGTGACTAGCTGCAGCTTGTTGTTTGGTATGTTAAGTAACGATGCCAACTGATGCATAGCATCATCTATTGAGCGTTTAAACTCTTCCTCTAACCCAAGGATTTGCTGAACGGGAGTGTGTCGTTTCCCATAAATAAAATACGAAGCGTAACGACTGACTCGCTTAAAAAGCAAGTGCCAAGTGATACCGATAAGCGCACATAAAGGTACCGCAACAAGCCATTGGTTATCTTCAGAGATAGGAATAAATATCGCCCCTAGCGGCAGAACAAAAATGGCGCAGACTAAGAGCGCGCTTACCGTTAAGTACGTGAGATATTTAGCGCTGTAGAAGCGAGAGGTAAGTAGGGCATAGCCGACAAACAACATTTCGCTGATTGAAAGTGCTGGTGGTAACCAAGTTAGGGAGAAGTCGCCAAGGAAATACGTCATTCCAAGGTGTATCACTGCCGTAGATAACATGAATACCAAAATGCCAGCGATCATATAGTTGCTTTTTGCTAGCGTGAGCTTGCTGCTGTTCGCGCGCATGGCAATCAAGTTAAGCAGCGTTAGTACCACGAAAGCTAGCAAACTAATGAAAAAATATGAGGTATGTGGGCCAAATTCAATGACGAACTGGCTTGGACCACTAATGGTGACATTTTCGACAGTAAGATTCGGCACTAAGTTGATGTACAGTGAATACGTTGCTAGTGCGACAAAGACGACTTTTTGCCAGACTTTGACCGCTGTTTTTTTAACATCTGCGGTTAACTGGCAAGAAAAATAGAATGCAAACGCAAAGGCGAAAAAAGACGCTAAGTTCGCTAACTTAGCCATAAAAATGCCACCAACAGAGCCTAATTCTGGCAATAAATCGGTATGGAAATAGGCGTTGCTGCTTATCCAAACAATGATACAGCTGGAATAAGCGATGTAAGGCGCGTGATGCGAGCCTAAGATTGATTCACTCTTCTGTTTTAGGCGATAGCAGTAATACAGTAGCCAAGCGAATACTATTAGTACAGTCGCGTACAATGCCATTGCTTTTGGGTAAAAGAGACCGTGCAAATGAACATCAAGCATGCTCATTCACCTTTTTATCCATTCTTTTTGTTCGTACGCAATGTTTGTAGTCGCGAAATTGTATGTCTTGAAATGCTTCAACCATCATACCTAAATTCCAGAAACCGCGGTATGTCTTGGTACCGTCACCGTTAATGTCGCGGTATCCTGAGTGAAAGTAGGCACTTAAATCAATAGATTGATAGAAATTTAACATAAATACTTGCTCAATAATGGTAAAGCCGAGCTTATAGCCTGCTTTATAGAGCTCGCTCATCATAGTTTTTTGCGCCAGATACAAAAAATACAGCTTTTGTTGAATGTTGCCTCCCACCGTAAGACGCAGTACTTCGCAAACCGCTTCACTGTTCTTTACACGAGATTGAAACTGAGCATCAAACCCAATAAGAGTGTGCTCATGAGTTAGAGCACGACACTCCAAAATACCCAGTTGATTGAGAACACTGTACCCATGATTAGGAAAGCAAAACTGCCATTGTTCGTTACTAAACTGTGGTGAGTAACTGAGCCAGTTATTTCGTTGATGCCAGCTTTGCACTAAAGCGGAGGAGACCATGATTGGTGAAGATGACGATTTGAGCAAGAGGGCAAAGTGCTGCCCTTTTTGCGAGAGTGATAAAAGAGGCAAGATTTCAAACCATTGTTCAGTTTGGACGAAAAGCTCAAGATTACTCAGTGTGATCGCTTCGGAAATCGGCATTAACGCTGCATGATTTGGCAGCATTACCTCAAGATCGCAATCTGCGATATCTTCAATTAACACGCTAGTATAGCTGTGGTCGTCAAACGGAAGCGGAGTAGGAATCGCAGCTTCGTTTGAAGGATATTTTTGCTTGATTGCTTCGATCTCGCATTGACACCAGAAAACCATCCAATGCGGGTAACAATCTGCGGCAAGTTGTTCAAGTAAACGAATCTCTTTGGAGAAACCTGTCGGATACTGTTGCACTAAATCTCGATAATCCATTAACTCAAATAGTGCAGAAAGACTTTTTGATGCGTGTTTAGGAAAGAGAGATTTAAGCAGTTTTATTCGATACAGAGCAACCTGTTGAAAAAGAGCATCTCGTTTTTGTTTCGTTAGGGTAAGAATAACTGAGTCAACCAGGGCCTGCTGCTTTGATTCGATCGGCAAATTTATTTTGGTGAGATATTCCAAAGATTGCTCAAGACTCATGATATAACCTAGCTCTAACGTTTTGTTATATTTTGTAATGGTTTATATCATTTTGAAAAATTTATGCCATCGGTTTCTATTTGTATAGTTACGTAATGCAAGAAAAGACAAAAAAACCGCTCATTATGAGCGGTTTTTGGTCTATTCAAGAAAGGGTTAGGCTTCTTGCTTTTTTAGCTCAGCTTCTGCCGTTTCTTCTTCAATTAGCGCATCAACGATAACTGCACATGCAGCATCACCTGTGATGTTCAGTGCTGTACGAATCATATCGAAAATACGGTCAAGAGCGAATAGCAGCGGTAGACCTTCAATTGGAATGCCAGCGGCAAGAAGCACGGCAACCACTAGGAAAGAAGGGCCAGGAACACCCGCTTGACCAACCGCACCCAATGTAGACGTTACGATAATTGCAATGTAAGCGCCCATGCCTAGATCGATATTGAACAGTTGAGCAAAGAAGATAGCAACCAAGCCATAGTAAATCGCATTACCTGACATGTTGATCGTTGCGCCTAGAGGCAGAACAAATGATGCAGTTGAATTTTTTACGCCCAGCTCTTTTTCACAGGTGTCCATTGTAACAGGCAGTGTTGCCATAGAAGACGCTGTTGAAAGCGCAACTGCTTGCGGTTTCTTCATTGAAGACAGGAATTTCTTCGCAGATGTCTTCGTGAAAACATGCACCATTGCTGGGTAAACAACGAAACCGAAGATTAGGATGGCGGCAACGTAAACAACGAACAGTTTAAACACCACCATTAGCGCACCAAAACCGAACGTACCGACGGCTTCTGCCATCAGACCAAATACACCGATAGGTGCAATGATCATTACTTTGTTGATCATCCAAACCATTGCGTCAACGATGCAGTTAACACCATTGATGATTGGTTCACGACGCTCTTTTGCTTGCTTAGAAATCGCAATACCAAAGAACATACAGAAAACGAGGATCTGTAGGATGTTTGCTTCATTTAGTGATTGGAAAACGTTGGTTGGGATCATACCAGTGATGGTTGCCCAGAAAGTAGGTAGTTCACCTTTTGAAGCGTATTCTGCTGAGAACATGCCTTCAACGCCAGAGACGTCGATACCCATGCCTGGTTGGAATACTTCACCCATAAATAGTGCAAGCGCAACGGCTAGGGCGGATGTTAAACCAAAATAACCTAGAGTGACGATGCCAACTTTACCTGCTGACTGGCTGTTCCCAAGACCAGCGGCGCCAGAAATCAAGGCTACAGCGACCAAAGGAATAACCAACATTTTGATTAAGTTGATAAAGATAGCACCTAAAGGAGCGAACACTGTCGCATCATGACCCATCATGGCACCAACGGCTGTGCCCACGATCATGGCGATTACGACTTGTACGCCAATGTTGTTTAGCAAACTCTTTTCTTTTAACACTTCCATAACCTCTGTGCTAATAAAATGTAAAATCCTAAAATTACCCACTAACCATAAATGGATTTACGGATAATTATCTCGCCTTGCTTTTTACACTTATCGTTTACAATTGGCAATATGCAGCAAGGTATTATTGATGGATTAATCGATATTTTATTGACGAACGATAAAGTTTTGTTCAATAGCAAACGTTTGCTATTGATTTTTCTTATAAGGGTCGCACTTAGGATTGTTCAAGTTTATTTTTCTTTATTTGTTTTCTTTTTGTTAATTTTAACCGCTTTTGTATTTGCTATTGCAGTCAGAGTTTTTAGTGACTTGGGTTGATATTTATAACAATTCATCTCTTTCAAGCTCACACTTTTATTAATTTGCCTTCTGAAATGTTAATTGCTTTACATTCTTGGCTCTAATTGCGTTGTAAACATAATGTTAAATTGTAATGACTGGTGAGACTCAAATGCTGACGATCCAGTGTTAGAGATAACTTGCTTAGTTAATGCTCCTGAGCTGATTAGACGAGAAAGACAAGTAAGAGGTGAAGAGACTATGATGAATCTTGCTGCTGCGTTACAAAGAAATGCTGCGAGTAAACCAGATAAAACGGCGTTGATATGTGGCACTGAAAAGATAAATTATGCGCAGTTTGATGCGATCGCCGGCAAGATCGCAGCGTCTTTAATCAATAAAGGCGTAAAGCCAGGTGACCGCGTTGCGATTTCATGCCCAAACATTCCTTTTTTCGCGTTTGTTTATTATGCAATACAAAAAGCTGGCGCGGTTGCAGTCCCATTAAATGTGCTTTTGAAAGCGCGAGAAATTAAGTATCACTTAGAAGATTCAAAAGCGAAGTTTTATTTCTGCTTTGAAGGGACGAAAGAACTGCCAATGGCAAAAGAGGGTGTCAAAGCCTTTGAACAAGTCGATACATGCGAAGGCATAGTCGTATTGACTCAATCTCAAGATGAAAGCTATTGGAATGGTGTAATAACTCTCAATGCGTTTATAGCCGATGTCCAACCGTTGCCGGATTATATACCGCGTAATGCGGATGATACATGTGTGATTTTGTATACATCAGGGACGACAGGCTTACCAAAAGGCGCTGAACTGACTCAGCAGAACATCATAATGAACGCTCTGGTGGCACAAAACATTATGGGCAGCCAGGCCGATGATATTCACTTAGTAACTTTGCCTTTATTTCATACATTTGGTCAAACCGTCCACTTAAATGCTAGTGTTTTGGGCGGGGCAACATTGGTGTTAGTGCCTAGGTTTGAGCCTAAACATGTTCTTGAGCTGGTGGAAAAACATAGGGTGACGATATTTGCTGGTGTGCCAACGATGTACATCGGTCTGCTTCATGTGCAGCATCAATTTGATACCTCGTCATTGCGTGTTGCAGTAAGCGGTGGTGCGCCATTACCAACCGAAATCTTTCGAACCTTTGAAGAAACATTTAATGTGCCGATCTTAGAAGGATACGGGTTGTCGGAGACAAGTCCTATTGCATGTTTTAATCATTTAGATCAGGAGCGAATACCAGGCTCGGTAGGTCAACCGGTTCAAGGCGTCGAAGTAAGAGTTATCGACATTGAAGGCAATGCACTACCGATAGGCGAAGAAGGTGAGATTGTTGTGCGTGGTCATAATGTTATGAAGGGATATCTTGACCGCCCAGAAGTTACTGAATCTGCGCTACAAAATGGTTGGTTCCATACTGGTGATGTGGGCCGCTTTGACAGTTCAGGTAATTTATTTATTGTCGATAGAATGAAAGATCTGATCATTCGAGGTGGATTTAATGTTTATCCCAGAGAAATTGAAGAAGTTTTCATGACTCATCCTGCAGTTTCAATGGTAGCGGTGATAGGGATTCCAAATGAAGAGTATGGCGAAGAGATAAAAGCCTACGTTGTACTTAAACCAAAAGAATACATTGACGCCGATTCATTACATAAGTGGGGTAAAGAGCAATTAGCCTCGTTTAAATATCCTCGTTATGTCGAAATTCGTGAACACCTCCCGATGAGTGCGACAGGAAAGATTTTGAAACGTGAGTTGAAATCTGAATTGAATATAGCTTAGTTAATTCAATGGTTTTTGTGTCACAGCGCCACTTGCCTAAGCGCAAATGGTGTTGTGCTCTTGACCAATTAGATGCATAAGTTTTTTAGCTATCGTTAGACAATACTTAGCGTTTGTTGAATGAATCTATTGCTCGAGTTCTTTAAAGTATTCTTCTAAGCGTTTCGGATTGGTAATGGTTACTGAGCCATAGTTTAGCTCTAGCATCCCGATACTTTCTAGTCGTTTTAGTATCTTGTGTACGCTCTGACGAGTTAGCCCCATCATGTTAGCGATATGTTCTCTTGTTACCCTGACAACGCATGGTCGAGTATCGATCGCTTGATTAAGTTGGTATTCAGCAAGTAGCAGCAACCTTTTGGCGACTCGTTCTTCAATTCCTCTAATCGCGTCATCTTCGATAACAGAAATAGCAGACCACAAGCGGCGGCTAAGTAAGTCTAGTATAGTGGGGTAACTTTGAGGGTATTTGGCGAGTAATTGGCGAAATTTATCTCCAGGAAGCTCCATTACAGTCACGTCAGAATGCGCGGTCGCACCAAAAATACGAGGCATACCGGGAGAAAAAACATTGTCTCCAAACCAGCCACCAGCTTCGAAAATCATCAGTGTGACTTCTTTGCCTTTTGAACTAATTGAGTTCACTCTCACTGCACCTTGAGCTATGACCATAAGAGAAGATTGAAGCGCACCTTTATTGCAAATCAGTGCTTTTTCGTCGAAGCAGCGAACCTTAGTCATTTGCGCTGCTTCACTAAGCCCTTTATCTGGCAGCCCTGATAGTACAGGACATTTGGCTAGCAGTGTTTTGACTTCTTCCATGTAGCAACCTTACTGCACATTGCTTTATTGAGTTAGTTAAGTTACCCAAGCTTAACACTCTTTGAGTGCTCTGCTTGAGATAGATTTGGAAAGTGCGGGCGTTGAACAAAAAATGACGTGGTATAAACACGATAGTAAGAAAACGCCCACTAAACATAATGTTAAGCGGGCGTTGTTGTGTCATATCAAACTGAAATTATTTTTGAGTGGCAGCTTTCATTGCAGAAACGAATTCACCTAGCTTGTCGAGCATAATTTGTGGCTGCTCAACGTTCGCTTCAATGATTTTGACCACGGCTGAACCAGAAATTGCACCAGCGGCGCCAGATTCTAGTGCTTGTTTCACCTGTGCTGGCTCAGAGATACCAAAACCAAGTAGCGCTGGTGGTGCATCAAATTGGTTCAGTCTATCCAGCATATGACCTACAGGCATGTTTGCTTTGGTTTCTGCGCCAGTAACACCTGCACGAGAGAGTAGGTAAGTGTAGCCGCCACCTAACTCTGATACTTGCTTCAGTGTTTCATCACTTGCGGTTGGTGGTGCGATGAAGATTGGGTGAATACCAAACTTTTCTGCAGCAGCAACAAATTCGGCACTTTCATTAGTTGGCACATCTGCAATCAAAACAGAATCGATGCCTGCTTTTGCACAACGCTCATAGAAGTTCTCGATACCACGAGAGTAAACAAGGTTCGCGTACATCAGAAGGCCAATAGGTAGCTCTGGGTACTTAGCTCGGATCTTACCAATTTGTTCGAAGCAGATATCCGGTGTTGCGCCTGAATCTAGAGCACGAATGTTCGCACCTTGGATAGTCGGGCCATCCGCAAGAGGATCTGAAAATGGAATACCGAGTTCAAGGGCATCAGCACCAGACTCGACCAGTGTTTCCATGATTTTGTAAGACTGCTCGGCGTTTGGATCGCAAACCGTTACGAACGGTACAAATGCGCCTTGGTTCTTTTCGTTTAGGCGCGTAAACATCTTCTCATAACGGCTCATTAGATTGCTCCTTTTTCTTCTAAGATGGTGTGTACGGTGAAGATGTCTTTGTCACCACGACCTGATAGGTTAACGACTAATAATTGTTCTTTCTCTGGGTTCTCTCGAGCCATACGCAGTGCATGAGCCAGTGCGTGAGAAGATTCAAGAGCAGGGATGATGCCTTCATGGCGTGCAATCTCTTGGAATGCTTCTAGCGCTTCATCGTCTGTCACGTTGTCGTATTCAGCACGGCCGATTGCGTTTAGGTGGGCGTGTTGTGGACCAACTGAAGGGAAATCAAGACCAGCAGATACTGAGTAAGACTCTTCAACTTGGCCGTTTGGATCTTGCATCAATGGCGCTTTCATACCGAAGAAGATGCCTGTTTTACCATGCTTAAGTGGTGCACCGTGCTGGTCAGTATCGATACCTTTACCTGCTGGCTCAACACCAATTAGGCGAACGCTTTCTTCTTCGATGAAGTCAGCAAACATGCCGATAGCGTTTGAACCACCGCCCACACATGCGATAACCGCATCAGGAAGACGGCCTTCACGTGCCAAAATCTGATTCTTCGTTTCTTCACCAATCATGCGTTGGAAGTCACGCACGATCGTTGGGAATGGGTGAGGGCCTGCCGCTGTACCTAGTAGGTAGTGCGCGTCTTCATAAGTTGCAGACCAGTCGCGTAGCGCTTCGTTACATGCGTCTTTAAGCGTTGCTGAACCCGAGTGGACAGGAATAACTTCTGCGCCCATTAGCTTCATACGGAATACGTTCGGGCTTTGACGCTCAACGTCTTTTGCACCCATGTAAACGCGACACTTAAGGCCAAGCAGCGCACACGCTAGTGCCGTTGCTACACCGTGTTGGCCTGCGCCTGTTTCTGCGATGATTTCGTTTTTACCCATGCGTTTTGCAAGTAGCGCTTGACCTAACACTTGGTTGGTCTTGTGCGCGCCACCGTGAAGTAGGTCTTCACGTTTTAGGTACAGTTTGGTTTTCGTACCTTTGGTTAGGTTACGAGTTAGAGTCAAAGCCGTTGGACGGCCCGCATACTCTTGGAGAAGCGTCATGAATTCGCTGCGGAATTCTGGATCTTCTTGCGCGTCGATAAACGCTTGCTCTAGTTGCTCCAGTGCTGGAACTAGAATTTGCGGAACGTACTGACCGCCGTATTCGCCAAAGTAGGCATTCAGTTTTGCCATCGTTATATTCCTTCTCGTATTTTTCGCTACGAATAGCTTTAAATTTTTTAGCTGATATCCAGCTTTAGTAGCTGCGAATGGCGGTGAAGGCCGCGAGCAACTTCTGTGAATCTTTTTTGCCTGGTGCGCTTTCTACACCAGAGTTTAAATCTAATCCCAAGCAACCTAGTGTCGCTGCTTGTTGAGCATTTTCTGGCGACAGTCCGCCCGCTAGCATAATTTGACTTGGGTCGCCGATCAGTGACCAGTCGAAAACTTGACCAGTTCCGCCGGTTTGAGTGCCAACTTGTGCATCTAATAGGTGACGGTCAATGTTTTCTGCAAGTAGTTCTGGCTTGGCATCAGTCACGCCGTAAGCTTTCCAAATTTCTACCGCTGCTGGCAGTTCGGCTTTAAGTTGGTTTACGTAAGCTTGGTCTTCTTGACCGTGCAGTTGCACCGCTTTTAAACCCAAAGAGGTCACGACAGAAGCAACAAAATCGATATCGTGATTTTGGAAAACGCCCACGTAGTTCAGTGGAGCACCGCTCATGGTTAAGCGAGCACCTTCAAGGTCAACTGCACGCTTCGACTTCTCGACAAAAATCAGGCCACCAAATACTGCGCCAGATTGATACGCTTTTGCTGCGTCATCTTGATGCGTTAAGCCACACACTTTGTTTTCACCCAACGTCACTTTACGTACTGCAAGTTCAAGGTTGTCTTCCGCCATCAGCGAACTACCAATCAAGAAGCCGTCTGCGTATTCCGCTAAATCACGAACTTGTTGATGTGTATAAATGCCAGATTCTGAGATTACTGTTGCGTTAGGAGCCAGTTCACGAATTGTCGGTGCCAGTTCTTTAGTACGATTCAAATCAGTACTTAGGTCGCGAAGGTTACGGTTATTGATGCCGATAACGCGTGCACCAAGCTTAACGGCACGATGAAGCTCTTCTTCGTTGCTGACTTCGGTCAAGATACCCATGTTCAGGCTGTGTGCTGCTTCTTCTAGCGCTTTGTACTCTTCGTCATTCAGGACAGAAAGCATCAGTAGCACGGCATCAGCACTGTAATGACGCGCTAGGTAAACTTGGTAGGTATCTACCATGAAGTCTTTGCACAGAACCGGTTGTTTGACTTGGCCACGCACTTGAGGAAGAAAGTCAAAGTTACCTTGGAAGTACTTCTCGTCTGTTAGGACTGAAATCGCATCAGCATGGTTGTTGTAAACCGATGCAATGTAATCCAAGTCGAAGTGATCACGAATCAAACCTTTAGAAGGAGATGCCTTCTTACATTCGGTGATGAAGGCCGTCTTTTCGCCACTCAGAGCATCGTAGAAGCTGCGGTCCGATGGCAGTAAATCAGACTGAAATGTGCTTAGCGGCTGAGACACCTTACGGTCTGCTACCCACTGATATTTGTCGCGGACAATTTTCGCCAGTACTTCTGCCATTTCTGCTTCTTTCTTAGAAACGTGTTCAGACAGGTTGTCAGCTTGCTGAGTGTTGAAGTCAGTCATCTTCTTCAATTCCTTAAGCGTGTGCGGCAAGTTGTTGTACCAAATGGTACGCCTTGCCTGAATTCATTGCCTCAATCGCTTGTTGCGTGTTGGCTTTTAAATCTTCGTGGCCGAATAGACGCATTAGCAGAGCAACGTTCACTGCCACTGCGCCCAATTGTGCGTCTGTACCTTTACCCGTCAGAATGTTGGTAATGATCGCTTTGTTTTCTTCAGGATCGCCACCTTTGATTGCTTCTAGTGGGTGCGCGTCTAGACCGAAGTCTGCAGGCGTTAATTTGTATTCTGTGATCTCACCGTCTTTGATTTCGGCAACGGTTGTTTCACCGTGAATTGCTACTTCGTCCAAGCCACTGCCGTGTACTACAGCGGCGCGCTTCATACCCATTTGTAGCATGGTTTCTGCGATAGGACGAACCAGTTCTTTACTGTAAACGCCCATCAATTCGATGTTAGGACGAGCAGGGTTAATCAGTGGGCCAAGAATGTTAAAGATGGTGCGTGTTTTCATGGTTTGACGCACTGGCATCGCATGGCGTACACCACCGTGGTACTGAGGTGCAAATAGGAAAGCAACACCAATATCGTCTACCGCTTTGCGCGTATCTTCTGCGCTCATAGCTAGGTTGATACCAAATGAATCAAGAAGGTCAGAAGAACCAGATTTGCTTGAAACGCTGCGGTTACCGTGTTTCGCTACTTTTAGACCACATGCTGCAGCAACAAACGCCGCAGTGGTTGAAATGTTGATGGTGTTGTGACCGTCGCCGCCAGTACCTACGATATCTGCGAAATCGTAATCTGGGCGAGGGAATGGGTTTGCATTTGCCAGCAGCGCTTTTGCCGCACCTGCTATTTCATCCGGCGTTTCGCCTTTGATTTTTAGTGCAGTTAGTGCTGACGCCATCAAAATTGGGTCTAGTTCCCCACGGATAATGATGTCGAATAGCTGTTGGCTCTCTTCCTGAGTAAGCGATTCTTGCTCGTACAGTTTGGTAATAATAGGGTTGATGATTGCTTCCATATTTCCTCTCCTAAATTTCTTATGTGCCAAGTGCTTTTTAAGCAGTGAGTGGGTTCGCTGAAGTTTGTTCTTCAAGTGCCCATTCGATGGCATTGGCCAACAGTGTTGCTCCGTAGGTCGTCATAATAGATTCCGGGTGGAACTGGAACCCGCAAACTTTATCTTCTTCATGTACAACAGACATTACCAAGTTATCCACTTCTGCTGTGATGGTTAGGCTCTCAGGAACCTTGGTCGCAACCAGCGAGTGGTAACGTGCAATTGCAAGTGGTGATGGTAGGTTTTGGTAAATCGCATGGTTTTGGTGCTCCATCATAGAGACCTTACCGTGAATGATTTCGCCCGCGCCAGCAACGGTGCCGCCGTATGCTTCAACAATCGCTTGGTGACCAAGACAAATACCAATCATTGGCACTTTGCCTTTCATACGTTGGATAAGCTCTGGCATTGAGCCTGCCTCTGACGGTGCGCCAGGACCTGGTGATAGCAGAACCACTGGGTTTTCAAGCTCGTTTACCGCTTGTTCGATGGTTTCTGCTGGGATGTTGTTTCGGTAAATCTTGACTGAGTAACCTAGCGAGCGGAACTGATCCACAAGGTTGTAGGTGAACGAGTCAAAGTTATCGATAAAAATGATATTAGCCATCTCTGAACCCTATTCCTTATTGTGACTTATGCGCTGCTTGGATAGCAGAGATTACCGCTTGTGCTTTGCCGCGCGTTTCGTCTGCTTCCGCTTGTGGATCAGAGTCGAACACCACGCCAGCACCAGCTTGAACT
Organism: Vibrio sp. Vb0888; assembly: GCF_033338835.1. NCBI lineage: Bacteria > Pseudomonadati > Pseudomonadota > Gammaproteobacteria > Vibrionales > Vibrionaceae > Vibrio > Vibrio sp. Vb0888. The sequence continues at coordinate 57,500 of NZ_JAWOTL010000004.1, read as the reverse complement.
TGAGCAATGCCGTTCTCAACGTACGCTGAGCGAATGACGATACACGTGTCGAGTGTGCCTTCACCAGTTAGGTAACCAACCGCACCGCCGTAGCTACCGCGACGTGCGCCTTCCACATCGCGAATCAACTGCATTGCGCGAATCTTTGGTGCACCAGTGAGCGTGCCCATGTTCATACAAGCTTGGTATGCGTGCAGTGCGTCTAGGTCTTCACGCAGTTGACCAACCACGCGTGATACCAAGTGCATCACGTGGCTGTAACGGTCGACTTTTAGTAGGTCAGCTACGTGGCGAGTGCCTGCTTGTGCGATACGGGCAACGTCGTTACGTGCTAAGTCAACCAACATCATGTGTTCTGCGTTTTCTTTCATGTCTGTGCGCAGTTCAAGTTCGATGCGGCTGTCTAGGTCGAAATCGATCTCTCCATTTGGGCGTTTACCACGGCGACGTGTGCCTGCAATTGGGTAGATTTCAATTTGGTTGGTATCGGTTTCATACTTAAGCGCGCTTTCTGGTGATGCGCCAAACAGAGTGAACAGCTCATCTTGCATGTAGAACATGTAAGGGCTTGGGTTACTTTGTTTCAGTTCTTTGTACGCCGCTAGTGGAGAAGGACAAGGTAGAGTGAATCTACGAGACGGTACAACTTGGAATACATCGCCTTTCACTACGAACTCTTTTAAGTCGCGAACGGTTTGGCAGAAGGCTGCATCAGACACACTAGGTTCTACCGTTACATCTGTTATTTGCTCTGCACTCGGCAACAGTTTTGGCGCTGCACACTGGGCGCTAATTTCTGCAATACGAGTCTCCAACGTTGTTTTCTCTGAACCATCAACAAACAACGTCGCTTGAAGCTGGCAAGATTCCGTTTGATGGTCGACAACAAGTAGTGTTTCCGCGACGTAGAAAACGTAATCTGGACACTGATTTGTTACTTCGGCATTACCAAGCGGCTCAAAGTTTGCGACTAAGTCGTAGGCAAACAGACCACCAAGGAAAATTGCGTGTTTGTCTTGCTGTGAAATATCAAAACTATGCTGAACCAAACGTAGCGCATCGAAAGAAGAGGCTTCACGTAGGCGAGAGTCTTCATCTAACGTGTCGCATGGCTGGTTAAACTGCAAAGTTAGCGTTTCGCCATCGAACTTGCTCTCAACGTCACCACGGATGTTCTGGTTTAGGTGAGACAGTAGGTTTTTACCGTTATTGGTCAAGGCGTGCATGCTAACGGTATGGCCGAAGCAAACAATGCGAACCGCTGAATCTACGATCAGCAGGGATTTTAAATTTTGCTTTGAATCGATCTCAGCAGATTCCAGCAATAGGCTGTCAGTTTTGTTCTCACATAGTGTGTGGAACAAGCGAGTCGGGTCTTGAGTATAAGGGACGGAAGCCGTTAGCACTTCAAGCTGTCCAAGTTTCTTAATTTCAATGGCCTTGTTCACAAGACCTCCTTGTAGCTGTTTAAATCTTCCTGCCGTACATAGTCGCATAAAGCAAACGTTCTCCCAATCTAGAGTTGGCTATATTCGATTAATGTTTAGGCAGTTGAATGTGAAATGAGCAACAAAACAAAAAAGCCCGCTTAAGTAGCGGGCTTTACAACGTTTGGTTCTATAAACTAGAAGTATACGTTTGCCCACCAAGAACTAGTCCAAGTGCGCCACCAAGCAAGATCTGATGAGTTTGCCTTATTAAGACAAACCGCAACTTTCGCTTTTTGGTTTTGGTTAAATTCTTGTAACATGGTGAACCTTAAATTACATACTTTGTATTTGTGTACTAGTTAACTAGTGCGAGAGTAAAAAGTCAACCCCAAAACGGCATTAAAACGATAAAAATATGAGAATTGATTTACATAGTCACACCACTGCATCGGACGGTCGGTTAGAACCTAAAGATTTAGTGGAAAGGGCGCTGAGTTTTGATATCGAGGTTTTGGCGATCACTGATCACGATACGGTTGACGGTTTGGCGTTAGCTAAGCAATACGTTCAAGATAATAATTTGCCGATAAAAATCATCAATGGCATTGAGATATCGACCGTCTGGCAAAACAAAGACATTCATATTGTCGGCCTGAATATCGATCCGGAAAATGAACAATTATCTGCCCTTATAGAACAGCAGAAGCAGCATCGCATAACACGATCTGAGTTAATTGCAGAGCGACTACAAAAAGCAACTCGAGTAGGTGTGCTTGAAGAGGTAAGGAAAATCGCCGGTGATGCCCCAGTGACAAGAGCGCATTTCGCGAAATGGTTGGTAGATAATGGTTACGCAAAAACCATGCAAATGGTGTTTAAAAAATACCTAACGCGTAATAACCCAGGTTATGTACCACCGAATTGGTGTTCGATGAAGGATGCGGTTGATGCTATCCATGCGGCTGGTGGAATGGCGGTATTAGCGCATCCTGGTAGATATAAGTTGACAGCGAAGTGGATTAAGCGTCTTCTAGCAGCGTTTGTCGAAGCGGGTGGTGATGCGATGGAAGTTGCACAGCCACAGCAAGCGCAACAAGAAAGGCGCAACTTGGCTGATTATGCTATACAATACAAACTATTAGCCTCTCAAGGCAGTGATTTTCACTACCCATCACCGTGGATGGAGCTAGGAAGGAACCTATGGTTGCCTGCTGGCGTCGAACCAGTTTGGAAAGATTGGGGAATAGATCCTTCGTTGAATAACACTCAGTAATACGAAGTCGAGAACCCATAAAAATATAGAGCCGAGAGGCTCGATAATGAGGAATTACAATGAGCCAGTTTTTTTACGTTCACCCAGAAAACCCACAGGCTCGCTTGATTAATCAAGCAGTAGCAATCATTCGTAACGGCGGCGTTGTGGTTTACCCTACTGATTCAGGGTACGCACTTGGCTGTCAGTTGGAGAACAAACAGGCGCTGGAACGAATCTGTCAGATTCGTCGTCTGGATGATAAGCATAACTTTACTTTACTGTGTCGTGATTTGTCGGAGCTTTCTCTCTATGCGCGAGTGGATAACTCTGCATTCCGACTGCTGAAAAATAACACACCAGGTCCTTACACCTTCATCTTCAAAGGCACAAAAGAGGTGCCGCGTCGTTTGATGAATGCAAAACGTAAGACCATCGGTATCCGTGTTCCAGACAATCAAATTGCCTTGGACTTGTTGGAAGCATTAGGTGAGCCGATGATGTCTACGTCGTTGATTCTACCTGGCAGTGACGTAACAGAATCTGATCCAGAGGATATTCGAGATAAACTAGAACATGCGGTTGATGTGATTCTTAATGGCGGTTACCTAGGTGAACAACCTACGACAGTAATTGACTTTAGCGAAGGTGAACCTGTTGTGGTTCGTTTGGGATCAGGTGACCCTGCACCATTCGAATAGTAGGCGCACATCATCGTCAAACAAAATAGGAGGCATCGCGCCTCCTATTTTAGTTGTCATATCGAATATCTCATTGAACTTAACTGATTGAGGTTAAGCGAAATCGAAAATGTCGATACCATTTTGTTCTGCATAGTTGATGTATGCAGAGCTCACACCGTTTAGTGTCACTTCAACATTGTATTCATCACTTGAGAATACTGCCCAGCCACACTCATTGTACGATAAAGTCAGATCATCCGCTGAATCCAAGAACGTATCTCGAATGCCATCGTTATCAGTGTCTCGGCCCATATCAAAGACAAGTTTGTCATGGAAAATATTAAAATCGACAATGTCGGCTTTGACATCAATATCGTTGGAAGATACTGGCTGATCAGGTACACCAATAGCCAGGCGGTTTGTAAGCACGAAGGTGTCGTCTCCACAGCCACCGCTCAGTACTGATTCACCATCACCAACAACGAGCGTGTCGTTACCCCAGCCACCACTCAAGTAGTTGTTGCCTGAATAATCAAAAATTGTGTCGTCGCCACAGCCACCAAAGAGTTTGTCGTTTCCTAATCCGCCGGATAGGAAATCGTTTCCAAAGCCGCCAGAAACAAAGTCGTTACCTCGGCCACCAAGCAAGGTATCATCTCCCCAGCCACCGAAGACAATATCATTACCTCCGTATCCTACAAACTTATCATCACCACAGAAGCCGAAGAAAATATCGGTTGTTTCAGAGCCTTTTGTGCCTGTCATATCGTCATCTTGAGATGTCCCAAAAATCCAATTTAGGTCGAGATTTAGCATAGACATTGTTCTATTCCTTTTTGTCTGATTTATGCCAATCGCCGAGAGTGCAGAGCGAACCTAGTGAGTCAGAGTACACGATAGCATTAGTGTTATTTTTGATGTGAACTAATGACTTAAAGACAATTTTTGTCTTGTTACCCACGACCTTGTTTTGCTATGAGTGCTCATTGTCTGCGGTGATTGGTATTACTTAGCAGCAAACAGGGACGGCTTATTCTTCGTTGCTTTCTAGCAATACGAACAGTAAACACACCCCAAGTGGTTATTGTTGTAACCCTGACAATTTTATCAGGTACCGCGTGGTTAAAGTGGTTCAGGAAGACCGATATTAGTGGGATTCTCGTTGAGCAATGCCTGCATTAAGTAGTAAAAAAGTTGCAGAATAGGACAAATATTTCAGTCATTTTTGAAGTGAATTTTGGTGTGGAGAATGGCGCCGATTTAGCTTACATTAACTAAGAAAGTTACGTATAATGTCCGACCGAAAAATCCCACTGAAATGGGTAAATAGCAAAATGCAGACCAATCCTGGTCTAGACGTCTGTGAAGACGACACATAGGTAGATAAATGAGCGAAAAGTTACAAAAAGTATTAGCACGTGCTGGTCACGGTTCTCGTCGTGAGATTGAATCGTTAATTAAATCTGGTCGCGTTAGCGTGAACGGTGTAGTCGCTAAGCTTGGTGAAAGACTTGAAGACGAGAGCAGCGTAGTTCGTATCGATGGTCACATTGTCTCTGCAAAGATTCAAGAAGAAGTGATTTGTCGTGTACTTGCGTACTACAAACCTGAGGGTGAACTGTGTACTCGTCACGATCCAGAAGGTCGTCGTACTGTTTTTGATCGTCTGCCAAAAATTCGTGGCTCTCGTTGGATTTCAGTTGGTCGTCTGGATGCGAACACTTCTGGTCTTCTACTTTTCACAACGGATGGTGAACTGGCGAACCGCTTAATGCACCCAAGCCGCCAAGTTGAACGTGAATACCTAGTACGTGTGTTCGGTGAAGTAACTGAACAGAAAGTTCGTAATCTAGTAAAAGGTGTTGAACTGGAAGACGGTTTAGCTCGCTTTGAAGATGTTGTTTACGCGGGTGGTGAAGGCATGAACCACACGTTTTACGTTGTTATCAACGAAGGTCGTAACCGCGAAGTTCGTCGACTATGGGAATCGCAAGAGTGTACCGTTAGCCGTCTGAAACGTGTTCGTTACGGCGACATCTTCTTAGACAAGAAACTGCCTCGTGGCGGTTGGATGGAGCTTGACCTGAAAGAAGTAAACTACTTGCGTGAGCTTGTAGAGCTTCGTCCAGAGAAAGAAACCATGCTTGATCTGAACAAAGACAATACGTCACGCAAACGAGAGCGTGCACGCAGCCAAAAAATTCGTCGCGCAGTTAAGCGCCATGAAGAGCGTGTTAACACGCCAAAAGGTCGCAGCAACAACCCTTCTCGTCGTAAGCCGAAGAAGACTGCTGGTGACCAAGGCGCACGCAACAAGCATCGTTAATCGATAGCAAAACATCAGAAAGGCTTGCCAATTCGGCAAGCCTTTTTCTTATCTGTTACATAACAAAAGGATCTAAAGCCTATATAGAGCAGGGTGCTTTGTATAAACATATATCTCAGCTAGACGAAAACAACAGATAAAAAAATACCAGCACTAGGCTGGTATCTTTGTTCATGATGAAGAAACGTTAATCGCGTTTCCAAAGCATATGGCAGAACTTATGTTCAGGGTCTCGGCTGATTAGCATACGAGCAAATACGTCATCAAGAACGTCATTTTCCTCATTTACTAGGCCGATACGAACCTCTGCATATACTTCTTTGTCGATCTCGAAGCCAACATGTTCAACCCAGTCATCACCGGTTTCAACAAGTTCTGCGGCACCACGATCTTCAAATTGCGCAGTAAACAGAATCACGTCAGCTGGCTCTAGGTTATCTGGAGCCATCTCAAGGAAAATGTCGTACGCTGCGTCGATGACGTCGTCGTAAGAAATCAAATCAGACATGCTTATGCTCGGCTCATATATTTACGTTCAGCTGTGTTAATGATAACACGGTCACCAGTTGCAATGTACTCAGGAACCTGGATGACAAGACCTGAAGCGAAGCGTGCTGGTTTAGTACGAGCAGATGCAGAAGCTCCTTTGATTGAAGGGTCAGTTTCTTCAATCACTAGCTCAACAGAAGATGGTAGTTCAATACCCACTGCAGCACCGTTAACAAGGATAATGTGGATACCTTGTGTATCTTCGTTGATGAACAGCATATCGTCTTCAACTTCATTGTGCTTGAATGTGTATTGTGAGTAGTCTTCGTTATCCATGAAGATGTGCTCATCGCCGTCAGCGTATGAGTACACAACTGCACGTTTGTTCATTTCTACCGTTTCAACAACGTCATCAGACTTGTAACGCTCATCTACACGTGCGCCCGTGTTTAGATCTGTACAACGCATTTTGTAGATTTTAGCGCCGCCACGACCGCCAGGAGTCGTTACTTCGATGTCTTTAACTAGAAGAGTTTTACCATTAGACTCGATTGCGAAGCCTTTTTTGATTTCACTTGCCTTTGGCATTGTATATTCCTATTCATACTTATTAAGCAAAACTCGGTGATTATAGCGCTAAGTTAGCCGCCTAGCATTAAAATTCATTGCAGAAATTTGTTGTTACTCCCATGACTAAACACCTGAATGGACTTGATTCGGTGAGTCGGCTAAGAGAACATATAGCCCAACTTCTTGAACCATCTGAGAACACGTTTTAAGTCATGTCTCTGCCTGTTATCGATCCTAAACAACCATTTCAACCAGAGTTTGCGCCTTTAATTAGGGAAGTCACCGCTTGTCTCAAAGGTGGATTGGGGCAAAACTTACACAGCGTTTATGTATACGGTAGTGTTGCTCGTAAAACAGCGATCGTTGGGAAGTCGAACTTAGACCTGGTTGTCGTTACTCAATCATCCTTTGAGCACAATCGCGCGACTTTGCTCAACACAATTAAGTGGCGTGCGCAGCAGAGTTACTCTCAAGTTAATGGTGTATCGGTCCGTACAGCCTTAGTGAGCGAAGTGGCTAATTTAGATAGTATTTTTACTTGGGGCTTTATGCTTAAGCATTGCTGTGTCTGTGTTTATGGTGATGATCTAGCAGACTGCTTCGGTGATTACGTCCCAAGTTGGGAAATTGCTAAGCACTGGAATATGGATGTGGAAGATTGGATTACGGTGTATCGCAAAAAAATCGTACAAGCGAAGACGATAGAAGAGCAGGTGGCCGCCCAGCGCGTGATTGCTAAAAAGTTACTAAGAGCGTCATACTCTTTGGTGATGTATCGAGATAAACGTTGGTTTGATGACCCCGTAGAGTGTGGCAAGGTATTCTTAACTTATCATCCTGAAAAGCAGCTTGAGATCGAGCGGCTAGAAATTTTACTTTCTGGCCGGGGGATTCCCAAGCGTTCTGTTATCGGGCTAATTGATGCGTTTGGTGATTGGTTAGTCAAACAGTACCAGAAAACAGAGTTTCGTATCGGCTAAAACAACCCCATTTGTGGCGCTGAAAGCCTGTCAAAGTCCGTCCCAATGAAAGGGAGAATCGCATCTGCAACGGGTTTGAGTTGTTTATCAATGTAATGTTGATAATCAATCGGGCTATTGAGGTACTCATAAGGTTCAGGGCCGTTCACGGTAATAATGTATTCAATTCGTCCTTTGTTTTGATACTGTAATGGGCGGCCAAGCTTGGCATTTATCTCATCCGCTAAACGAGCTGCACGCACTTGTGGCGGGACGTTTTTCTGATACTCATGCAGTTTTCTGCGCAGTCGCTTTTGATACACCAACTGTTCATCAAATTCACCGTTGTTAGTATTCTCAACCATCTCTCGGACATAGTCGCTTGGATCTTCACCATGGAAAATCATGCTATAGAGTGTATTTTGAAATTTCTGTGCTAACGAGGTCCAGTCAGTACGGGCACTTTCTAACCCTTTAAATACAATCCGTTCTTGCTCTCCTTCACCGATTAAACCCGCATAGCGCTTTTTCGAGCCAGTTTCTGCGCCACGAATCGTTGGCATAAGGAATCTGCGATAATGGGTTTCATACTCGATTTCCAACATAGATGTTAGGTTGTACTCAGAACGCAGGTGTTCTTGCCACCAAGAGTTGATGTAATCAACTAATTGATTTCCAACAGCGTCAGCTTCTACTTGACTGTATGGTCGATTCAACGACACGAATGTGGAATCCGTATCGCCGTAAATCACTTGATATCCTTGCTCCTCAATCAGCACCTTAGTTTGCTTCATGATTTCATGTCCGCGCATGGTAATACTAGAAGCTAACCGAGTATCAAAGAAACGACATCCCGATGAGCCCAGTACGCCATAAAAGGAGTTCATGATGATTTTGATTGCCTGAGAAAAAGCTTTTTCATTGTTCTTCTTTGCAACATCACGTGCTGCCCAAAGCTTTTCAATCATTTCTGGTAAAAAGTGTTTCGTACGATGGAACTGCCCACCGCGAAAGCCAGGTACAGCCTGATTTTCTTCTTTTCCAATATCGAGCAATAACCCCTCAACTAACCCCATAGGATCAATCAAGAACGAGCGAATAATCGATGGATATAGACTCTTAAAATCCAATACTAAAACAGAATCATATAGGTTAGGGATGGAGTCCATCACGTAACCGCCGGGGCTCGCAATCCAATTTTCAGGGTGTAGGTTTGGGGCAACGTAGCCTGCTCGGTGTATCTGAGGCATGTATAGGTTTGTGAATGCTGCAACCGAACCGCCGACACGATCCAGTTCGACACCAGTGAGACGAGAGCGCTCTATTGCAAAGTCAAGCAGGTGAGTGTGATTGAAAATCTTGTTCACCAACACGCAGTCTTGTAAGTTATATTTAGCCAGCGATGGTTTGTCGGAGCGGTACATACGATTGATTTCATCCATACGGTCATGAACGTTGTGGATTTCTTTCCCTTCCCCCAAGAGTTCTTGAGATACAGACTCTAATGACCAAGACCGAAAGTGATAAGTCGCCGTTTTTAACGTATCGATACCGTCCATTACAACTCGCCCGGGAATGGAAATAAACCCTTGTTGGCTTTGAGATGAACTTCTGAAAAAGCTGGCTTGGTCTGCTCTGCCAAGCATTAGCTTCATGTTGTGCCATTCTGCTCGTTTGTGTAGCAGGCGAAAGTCAAAATCAATGACGTTCCAACCGACAATGACATCGGGGTCGAATTGTTTAAACCAATCGATGAGTGCTTCTAGAAGCGCCTTTTCATCCTGGACCCATTGTATCGGTGTATCCGAAGGTTCTGGTTCTCCGATCATGATAACGCGGGAATCCATGACGCTGTCTAATCCGATGGAGTAAAGAATGCCTTTCTCAGAGCATTCTAGATCTAACGAGACAACGTTTAACTTCGGCTCATATTGCCCCGTACGGCATTTTGCGTTCTGGACGCGTTGGTAGCCATTGGTGCGAGTCACATTGCCTGTAAACTCGATACTGCCTTTGATAAAACGCTCCATTAGGTAGCGATCGGCGAGGCGAATATCACTTTCATACGTAGTGATATCTTTTTGAGCGAATGTGTCTTTGAGTGCGAGAGCGTCTCTGGTTACATTGGTATAGCAGGCAGCAAGAGGCGTATGTTCAAACGTTTTGAGATCCAAAAGGCGGATGTCGACGAATATGTTTTTTTCTCGTGCGAGTGTCTTTGCTTGTTCTGAGTGTTTCTGAGCGATGAAAAATACTGGCTTCTCACCATTAATAAGTAACTGAGTAGGACCTGCTTCTGTCGAAAGCCACAGCTCGATTTGAGTTTGACCTTTGATGTCTCGTGCCTGTCGAGTTAGCAGGAAGCCTTGTTGAATATTCAAATGTGAGAAACCTTAGAAAACTTGAAGAACGTTAGTTTAACACTAAGAACTGTAAAAATAACCAGTAAAGAAAGCGTCTCAAATTTTTGCTGGAATTAGTGATTACAAGTTAGTCTTTGGTGCAAGAGGGACAGTGTCATTTTAAGTTATAGCGTGTTTCTCTGGGCAATATGAAACCTAGTTACTTGATTTATTGTACTTAATGTTGTTAATTGTCTTTTCTTAGATTTCGGTTCTGCTCATCACGCTCTAAAATAATAGAGTGGTTTATGAATAAGTTCTTGCTAAAGTTTGCGTTTCAGCACATATTCATAGAAAGCAATTTTTTGTCGATTACGTTAGTATATAGGCAGTCATACTGATATCCACATTTAACAAATAATGGTTATGTGGGTGCAGAACCAATACAAAGTGTGGAGATACAAGTTTGATAAATGTTTTCCTTGTAGATGATCACGAGCTGGTTCGCACAGGGATACGACGTATTATTGAAGACGTCCGTGGAATGAACGTAGCAGGAGAAGCTGACAGCGGTGAAGATGCAGTAAAATGGTGTCGCAGTAATCATGCTGACGTCGTTTTAATGGACATGAACATGCCAGGAATTGGTGGCTTGGAAGCCACTAAAAAAATTCTTCGCGTGAATCCTGATGTGAAAATCATCGTACTTACCGTTCATACAGAAAACCCGTTTCCAACCAAGGTGATGCAGGCAGGTGCGTCTGGTTATTTAACCAAAGGTGCTGGCCCTGACGAAATGGTGAATGCGATTCGTGTAGTTAATAGTGGTCAGCGTTACATCTCACCAGAGATTGCGCAGCAGATGGCATTGAGTCAATTTTCTCCAGCCTCTGAGAACCCTTTTAAAGACTTATCCGAACGTGAATTGCAGATCATGCTTATGATCACCAAAGGCCAAAAGGTAACGGATATTTCTGAGCAACTTAATTTAAGTCCAAAGACAGTCAACAGCTATCGCTACCGACTCTTTAGTAAATTGGACATTAATGGTGACGTTGAGTTAACTCACTTAGCGATTCGCCACGGAATGCTGGACACCGAGACCCTTTAGCGTGAATCCTCCTTTCGATTCGGCTTCCTTTCTCAAGACAGTAACTCATCAGCCCGGCGTTTACAGAATGTACAACGCCGAAGCTGTTGTAATCTACGTAGGTAAAGCCAAAGACCTTAAAAAGCGCCTTTCAAGCTACTTTCGAAAAAAAGTAGACAGTGAGAAAACTCGCGCGCTTGTCAGTAATATCGCCAAAATAGACGTCACGGTGACTCACACTGAGACAGAAGCGTTGATCTTAGAGCATAACTACATCAAGCAGTATTTGCCGAAATACAATGTGTTGCTGCGAGATGATAAGTCTTACCCTTATATCTTTATTAGCGGTCATAAGCACCCACGGCTTTCTATCCACCGTGGCGCCAAGAAGCGCAAAGGTGAATATTTTGGCCCCTACCCAGATTCTGGTGCAGTAAGAGAAACATTGCATTTGCTGCAAAAGATATTTCCTGTGCGCCAGTGTGAAGACACTGTCTATTCCAACCGAACGCGCCCATGTTTGATGTACCAAATTGGTCGCTGTGCAGGACCATGCGTTAATACCATCATTTCTGATGAAGAATATGCAGAGTTGGTTGGCTTTGTGCGCATGTTTTTGCAAGGCAAAGATCAGCAAGTACTCAAACAGTTGATTGAGAAAATGGAAGTTGCCAGTCAGCAATTGCGCTTTGAAGATGCCGCTAAATTTCGCGATCAAATCCAAGCGATTAGGCGTGTTCAAGAGCAGCAGTACGTCTCAGAAGACAGCATGGATGATATGGATGTACTCGGGTTTGCTCAGGAGAATGGTATCGCGTGTATCCATATCCTGATGATACGCCAAGGCAAAGTGCTTGGTAGCCGTAGCCATTTTCCGAAAATCCCACAAAATACAAGCCAGCAGGAAGTGTTCGATAGTTTTCTGACTCAATACTATTTGAGCCATAACGAAGCACGTACAATTCCTTCTCGTATTATTTTGAATCAAGAGTTGGCAGAAGATATTGCGCCAATACAGAAAGCGTTAAGTGAAGTGGCAGGCCGTAAGGTTCATTTTCATACGTCGCCAACTGGCTCTCGAGCAAGGTATCTCAAGCTTTCGAACACGAATGCACTAACGGCGATTACCACCAAAATCAATCACAAAATGACGATTAATCAACGTTTTCATGCGCTTCGCGAAACATTGAATTTGGAGTCTATAGCTCGAATGGAATGTTTTGATATCTCTCATACGATGGGGGAAAGCACGATTGCGTCATGTGTTGTGTTCAACAACGAAGGCCCCGTAAAGCAAGAGTATCGTCGCTACAACATTACTGGGATTACCGGTGGTGATGATTACGCAGCAATGGGACAAGCGTTGGAGCGCCGTTATTCGAAGCAATTGGACGTAGAGAAAATTCCCGACATCATCTTTATCGATGGCGGTAAAGGTCAGTTAAATCGTGCGCATGACATCATTTCGCAGTACTGGGGGGATTGGCCAAAGCGTCCTATCATGATAGGTATTGCAAAAGGCGTTACTCGCAAACCAGGTTTAGAAACGCTGATTACAGTCGATGGGGACGAGTTTCATTTACCAAGCGATGCTCCTGCGCTGCATCTTATCCAACATATTCGTGATGAAAGTCATAACCATGCTATAGCGGGGCACCGTGCTAAGCGAGGTAAAACCAGACGTACGAGTGCACTCGAAGGGATTGAGGGAATCGGCCCTAAACGACGTCAGGCGTTACTCAAGTACATGGGTGGGTTACAAGAACTTAAACGTGCAAGTGTCGAAGAAATCGCCAAAGTACCGGGAATAAGTCACTCTTTAGCAGAAATTATTTTCCAAGCATTGAAACAATAAGGAAAATCGCGCAACATTAAGCCGCAATGTGTAAGAGAATAATAAAATGCGTTTGAATATCCCGAACATTCTGTCTCTTCTTAGACTGTTCCTAATCCCTGTTTTTGTGGTTGTCTTTTATCTACCTTATTCATGGGCACCGTTTGCAGCAGCAATGGTGTTTTGGGTAGCGGGTTTTACTGACTGGCTTGACGGCATGTTGGCCCGTAAACTTGGCCAAACTTCTCGTTTTGGCGCGTTTATTGATCCTGTCGCTGATAAAGTGCTAGTGGCAACGGCATTGATTCTAATCACGGAACATTATCATTCAATTTGGGTGACCATTCCTGCGGTAACGATGATTGCGCGAGAAATCATTATCTCAGCATTGCGAGAATGGATGGCTGAAATCGGTAAGCGAGCGAGTGTTGCGGTATCTTGGGTTGGCAAAGTAAAAACTGTTTCGCAAATGTTCGCCTTATGGGTGTTGATATGGCGTTACGATGAATGGATGGTTTGGCTAGGCTTTGCGGCCTTGTATGTGGCAACTTTCTTGACATATTGGTCAATGATTCAATATTTGGCTGCTGCGAAAGACGATCTGTTGAATGAAGAGCACCATTAAATTCTGATGTTAGAAAGCAGGCTTAATAGCCTGCTTTTTTGTATCTAAGACAATCTACAGCATTTTTTGCTTCTCTCGCTTTTCAATGCTTGCTAACGGCCATGCTTACAATTTGTATCTGGGGCTTTTGCTTCGATAGAGTTCCATTTGTGATCTAAGTCTTGTTTTTGTCCTTGGAGAGTCTTAGAGAGGCGAGTCTTCTGATTATTAATACTTCAATGCACGCAACGCACGGCCAGCAGTGTAAGGCGTAGCCAAAGTTTTATGATAAACAAGTGTATTTAAGCGATTTTTAGTATTAAAACTAAGCAATCCATCGTCTTTCGCACAAATTCTAGTCAAACGATTTAAAAAAATAAAAATAGTGTTGACTCGATCGCTCGAATCCGTAGAATGCATCCCGTACCCAAGAGAGCACGGCTCAAAAGGGTGGTGAAAAAGCTTAGCTTTATTCACAAATGAGGCGCCTTGGCAGAGTGGCTATGCAGCGGATTGCAAATCCGTGGACCTCGGTTCGACTCCGGGAGGCGCCTCCATTATTCTTTTGAGAGCGAATGGCTTTCGAGAAAAATGCGACACTAGCTCAGTTGGTAGAGCGCAACCTTGCCAAGGTTGAGGTCACGAGTTCGAACCTCGTGTGTCGCTCCAAATTTTATTGATATGGCATTGGCGATATCAGATGGTGTTTTACTTTTCTGTAAAGGCATCACAAAGAATATTTGTGTGCCCTGGTGGTGGAATTGGTAGACACAAGGGATTTAAAATCCCTCGACGTTCGCGTTGTGCCGGTTCAAGTCCGGCCCGGGGCACCATCTCATATTAAATGCGACACTAGCTCAGTTGGTAGAGCGCAACCTTGCCAAGGTTGAGGTCACGAGTTCGAACCTCGTGTGTCGCTCCAGATTTAAGGCCTAACATGAAAATGTTAGGCCTTTTTCGTATTTTTTTGAAAATCTCAAACTTCTTTTCTGTCACAGACTTCGTTAAGTAACGAACCCTTTGTCTCATTGACTCAAGTGATTGTTCATTCTGCCATTGCAAAGCATCTTAGCCATTCCTACTAGTCTATGTTTAAACCATCACTTGTGGAGAATAACCACTCTTGATCCAGGCAAAGCTGTGACGAGAATGCTATCTTTTTAAATGTTCCGGATATAGAAAGGAATGTTTTACGATTAAGCAGCACAACCTTAAACCTCTGTTGGATGAGGTGATGATATCTCAAGAATATTTGTTTAAATAACAGCTGTTTGAGAGAAGCAGAAAAGCATAGCTCACGACTATGAGCACGACAGTTGCGATGGGGTATGTTTTGTTGTGATTTACATCACTGTTACTAATATGAAAAATCGTTGCCAGAAGATTTTATTTTGTGATAAATTCGCGCGCAATCTCGGAGCGTAATTAACAACGTTTGATCTCTGGGGGATACGCGTAGTGACCATTCAAGCTGATTGTGACACTGCGTAGGGTAGGTATCGGCAAAGCCTTTTGTCGATAGACGGGATACTAATGCTGTAAACGCGGCATATTAATGGGAAACCCAACATTGAAACCTTTGAATAAACACACACTAATCAGCTTCATACTGCCGAAATGTCCTGTTTTACAAAACGGGTGCATTACAGAACCTTGATTAATCCCTTTTACATATAAAGTCGCGAGTATCGTGGCGGATGATCTGTATTTGTCATTTATGCACTGACAAATGCGGAGGGGTATTCACACCTCCTGTAATTTCATTCTAATGATTATTAATACAGGATACAGAATTATTATAATTCAAGGGATTATGTAGTATGAGCACTGCCTTTGAAGTCGATAGCAATATCGCAAACATTTTTTCGTCTCAGGTTCCTATCGTTGAGGGAACGTATGACTTAACGCCAGATCAAGTATTGATTGATCAGGCTGAGCATGAATCTGAAGTACGTTCTTATCCACGTCGTTTGCCGATCGCAATTAAACAAGCCTTTGGGTGCTTGGTTGAAGATACGCGTGGACAGATCTTTCTAGACTGCCTTGCGGGGGCTGGCACTCTAGCTTTGGGGTATAACCATCCTGAAATAAACCAAGCTCTGAAAGAGCAATTAGATTCAGGACTGCCATATCAGACGCTAGATATTGCAACATCAGCAAAAACGACGTTTATTCAATCTGTTAAGTCTTTTCTTCCTCAAGAGTTAAGCGAGAACAGCGTTATCCAATTTTGTGGCCCGTCTGGAGCTGATGCGGTTGAAGCTGCTATCAAGCTCGCGAAACAGACTACCGGTCGCAACACTATGTTTGCCTTCCGTGGCGCATACCATGGTATGACTAATGGTACGATGGGGATGATGGGTAACTTAGGCACCAAAGCTCGTCGAACTGGTTTGATGTCGGATGTGCACTTTATGCCTTTCCCATACAACCTGCGTTGTCCTTTTGGGCTTGGCGGTGATGAAGGTGCAAAAGCAAGTATTCGCTATATCGATCGTCTTTTAAACGATGATGAGTCAGGCATTATGAAGCCTGCCGCGATTATCGTGGAGCCAGTGCAAGGTGAGGGTGGTGTTGTTCCTGCGCCAGCATTCTGGCTACGAGAGTTACGTCGTATTTGTGATGAACACGGTATCTTACTGATCTTCGATGAGATCCAGTGTGGTGTTGGTAAAACTGGCTACAATTTCGCGTTCGAAGAGTCGGGCATTGTTCCAGATATTCTGTGTTTATCAAAAGCAATTGGTGGTGGCTTACCAATGTCGCTATTGGTTATCAACAAGCAACATGATACATGGAAGCCGGGCGAGCACACAGGTACATTTCGTGGTAACCAGCTAGCCATGGTCTCTGGTGCGAAAGCATTAGAAATTATCCAGCGTGATAATCTTGTTGAGCATGCCAATATTGCGGGTCAGTACTTGCGCTACGGCCTTGAAAGTATTCAAAAGCGTGTGAACTGTATCGCAGAGGTTCGTGGCAAAGGTTTGATGCTAGGCGTGGAGATTAAAACTCCAAACGGTGAGCTCAATAAATTTGGTGAACCTCAAGCGGATAGTGAACTCACACTTTCTATTCAACGCGCAGCACTCGAGCGTGGCTTGATCGTTGAGAAAGGTGGACGCGAAGGCGCAGTAATTCGTTTCCTTCCTCCTCTTATCATCTCGTTTGAGCAAATCGACTTTGCTTTACGTGTATTTGAAGACGCGATTTTAGCCGCTGGCGGTAGTCACATCGAAACTCAGCCACAAGATGAATGGAAGAAGCATTTCATCCACACTGGAGAGATGGGCAGCAATGAATTTGCTTCGGTGATGAATCACACTACTACGGCAATGAAGTCAGTGTTTGAACAAGTGACTGCACCGTATTCAGGTGTGGATCCAAAAGCATTGGAAGCAGCGATTCACGACGTTGATCTTGATAATGGAAATGCGCCTCTTAAATCCGTTATCGACGATGCTGCTGATCTGGTCGCGAAAAACGCAATTTTTACTCAACATCCAGATTGTATTGCTCACCTGCATACTCCACCGTTGATGCCAGCGATTGCGGCAGAGGCAATGATTGCGGCTTTGAACCAGTCGATGGACTCATGGGATCAAGCTTCATCAGCGACTTATGTTGAACAGAAAGTTGTGAACTGGCTATGCGATAAATATGAGTTAGGTGAAAAAGCGGACGGTATCTTCACGAGCGGCGGCACGCAAAGTAACCAAATGGGTTTGATGCTTGCGCGAGATTGGATTGCTGACAAACTCAGTGCACACTCAATTCAAAAGCTTGGCCTTCCTGAATACGCAGACAAGCTACGTATTGTATGTTCGAAAAAATCCCACTTCACGGTTCAAAAATCAGCGTCTTGGATGGGATTGGGTGAAAAAGCGGTCATGACCGTCGATGCTAATGCCGATGGAACGATGGATGTCACTAAGTTAGACGAAGTTCTCAATCAGGCCAAAGCAGAAGGTTTGATCCCATTTGCCATTGTTGGCACCGCGGGTACAACGGATCACGGTGCTATTGATGACTTAGACTTTATCGCCGATATCGCAGCGAAACATGACATGTGGATGCACGTCGACGGTGCATACGGTGGAGCTCTGATTCTAAGTAGCCAAAAAGCGCGTCTGAAAGGTTGTGAGCGTGCACATTCCATCAGCGTAGACTTCCATAAGCTGTTTTACCAAACCATCAGTTGTGGTGCGCTATTGGTAAATGACAAGTCTAACTTTAAATTCCTGCTTCACCATGCAGACTATTTGAACCGCGAACACGACGAACTACCGAACTTGGTGAATAAGTCTATTGCGACAACTAAGCGTTTTGATGCGCTCAAAGTGTTTATGACGATGCAAAGCGTAGGGCCAAAAGCCCTAGGCGATATGTATGATCATTTGCTTGAACAGACGCTTGAAGTGGCGGACATGATTCGAGATAACAAACACTTTGAGTTGTTGGCTGAACCATCACTATCTACGGTTCTGTTCCGCGCGACACATGAATCAGCGGATCTTGATGAACTGAACAAAACGTTGCGCTTAGAAGCGTTAACACGCGGTATCGCGGTATTGGGTGAAACCATTGTCGACGATAAAACTGCATTGAAATTTACGATTTTGAACCCGTGTCTGACGACGGCGGACTTTGAATCTTTGCTCTCAAAAATCAATACGCTAGCGGCAGAGCTAGTTTAACAAAGGTAACGGAAAACTATGGCAATTCTACAGATTGGTGCAGGCGGCGTTGGCTGGGTAGTTGCACATAAAGCAGCACAAAACAACGACGTTCTGGGTGATATCACAATCGCATCACGTACCGTAGGTAAGTGCGAGAAAATCATCGAATCGATTCAGAAGAAAAACAATCTGAAAGATTCAACTAAGAAATTAGAAGCGCGAGCGGTAAACGCGGACGACGTAGATTCTTTAGTTGCTTTAATTAAAGAAGTACAACCTGACTTAGTGATCAACGCAGGTCCTCCTTGGGTGAACATGTCTATTATGGAAGCATGTTACCAAGCTAAAGTGTCATACCTTGATACATCTGTTGCGGTTGATTTGTGCTCTGAAGGCCAACAAGTACCTCAAGCTTACGATTGGCAGTGGGGTTACCGTGAGAAGTTTGAAGAAGCGGGCATTACAGGTATTCTTGGTGCTGGTTTCGATCCGGGCGTAGTATCGGTGTTTGCCGCATACGCAGTGAAACATCTGTTCGATGAAATCGATACTATCGACGTAATGGATGTAAACGCAGGCGACCACGGTAAGAAGTTCGCAACTAACTTTGATCCAGAAACGAACATGCTTGAGATTCAAGGCGATTCGTTCTACTGGGAAAACGGCGAGTGGAAACAAGTACCTTGTCACTCACGTATGCTTGAGTTTGAATTCCCGAATTGTGGTTCACACAAAGTGTACTCAATGGCGCACGACGAAGTTCGATCTATGCAAGAGTTCATCCCTGCGAAACGCATCGAATTCTGGATGGGCTTTGGTGACCGTTACCTAAACTACTTCAATGTGATGCGCGACATCGGTCTACTCAGCCCAGATCCACTAACGCTTCATGACGGTACGGTTGTTCAACCTTTGCACGTGCTAAAAGCACTACTACCAGATCCAACATCACTCGCGCCAGGCTACACTGGCCTAACGTGTATCGGTACTTGG
The DNA here is from genome assembly GCF_033338835.1 of Vibrio sp. Vb0888. Lineage (NCBI taxonomy): Bacteria > Pseudomonadati > Pseudomonadota > Gammaproteobacteria > Vibrionales > Vibrionaceae > Vibrio > Vibrio sp. Vb0888. The sequence continues at coordinate 38,249 of NZ_JAWOTL010000004.1, read as the reverse complement.
GTTCAAGGTAAGAAAGATGGTAAAGAGCGCAGTGTATTTATTTACAACAACGCTGATCACGAAGTCGCATACGAAGATGTTGAACACCAAGCTATCTCATACACCACTGGCGTACCAGCGATCACTGCGGCTTTGCAGTTCTTCCGTGGCAAATGGGCAGACAAAGGCGTGTTCAACATGGAGCAGCTAGATCCAGACCCATTCCTAGAAACCATGCCATCTATTGGTCTAGATTGGCATGTTCAAGAACTGGAGCCAGGACAACCTGTTATCCATAAATTGAAGTAAGAATTTAGCGACTCTTATTTGTACGTTTAAGCCGATGCACTTGCGTCGGCTTTGTTCGATTTTATAGTGTCTTTGCTAAGGCGAAGGGACGTAAGGTATCAAAATGCAACAAAACGAACTAAAAACGCCATACTTCATGATCAATGAAGACAAGCTGATTGAGAACCTAGAGAAAGCAAAACAGCTAAAAGACATCTCTGGTGTGAAGCTTGTATTAGCACTGAAGTGCTTCTCAACATGGGGTGTATTCGACATCATCAAGCCTTACCTAGACGGAACAACAAGTTCTGGCCCGTTTGAAGTGAAGCTTGGCTACGAAACGTTCGGTGGTGAGACACACGCATACAGTGTGGGTTACAGCGAAGATGACGTTCGCGATGTGGCGGACATCTGTGACAAGATGATCTTTAACTCTCAGTCACAGCTAGCGGCTTATCGTCATATTGTCGAAGGCAAAGCATCGATTGGCTTGCGCCTAAACCCAGGTATGAGCTATGCAGGGCAAGACTTAGCAAACCCAGCGCGTCAATTCTCTCGTCTTGGTGTTCAGGCTGATCACATCAAACCGGAAATTTTTGATGGTATTGATGGCGTAATGTTCCACATGAACTGTGAGAACAAAGACGTGGATGCGTTTATCGGCTTACTCGATGCTATTTCAGATCAGTTTGGCGAGTACCTAGATAAGCTGGACTGGGTAAGCATGGGCGGCGGCGTGTTCTTCACATGGCCGGGGTACGATATCGAGAAGTTGGGGTTAGCACTTAAAGCGTTCTCAGAGAAACACGGCGTACAAATGTATTTAGAGCCGGGTGAAGCGATAATTACTAAGACAACTGATCTCGTTGTAACAGTGGTTGATATTGTAGAGAACGTAAAGAAGACGGCGATTGTCGATTCAGCCACAGAAGCTCACCGCTTAGATACGTTGATCTACAATGAGCCAGCGTCAATTCTTGAAGCATCTGAAAATGGTGAACATGAGTATGTGATCGGCTCGTGCTCTTGTTTGGCTGGTGACCAGTTCTGCGTGGCGAACTTCGAACAGCCTCTAGAGATAGGACAGCGTCTGCATATTCTAGATAGTGCCGGTTACACCATGGTGAAACTGAACTGGTTTAACGGTCTACGTATGCCGTCGGTCTACTGTGAACGCTCGAATGGTGACATTCAAAAACTGAATGAATTTGACTACTCTGATTTCAAACGTTCACTGTCTCAGTGGTCAGTGAAATAAAACGTATTGAGTATTAGAACGACAAAGAGCAGCTGAATTGCTGCTCTTTTTATTGGGGAAGCGTTAAAGGTATGCAGTTAGCTTTCTACAATTACACGAGTGTCTTCACTCAGAGATTCTAACTCATTGGCTATGTCTTCAATTTCTAGCTCGCTAGGTAGTTTTATCGCCATTTTAGCGCTGAATAAGCTAGAGCTTACCCCTCCGCCTCCAGCAATGAATACACGCTGACAATCCATATCTAAAATTGAGATACCTTGATTATCGAGAACGTGAGTAATTTCATTCACAATACCCGCTCTATCGTTGGCATCTAAACGAAGTTGGAAGATAGTGTCTTCACGATATGAATGAGGTTCAGAGTCGACGAACCTAACAACAAGAGTCTGACAAGAAGAGAACGCCTGTTTAACGATGTCGGCATTTTCTCTTGGAAGCTCTACTTTGATGACACCTGCAACTTGGTCTTCGATAAAGTTTACTTTGCTGATCAGCCATTTCCCGCCGTTTTCGTGTGTGATTGCAGCGAGCTCTTTAATCGTGGCGGGTGACGCTTGTCCGACAAAATTAACAATAAATACGGTGTTCATAATGTCCCCTCCTGGAATCAAGGTTTGGACGCAGTACGAATAAACGTGCTACTTAAGTTATTGGAATAAATCCTTTTATTTAGTGTAGGTGCTAAGGGCGGGTAATGTTTGATGAAAGTCAATTTTTAACACTAATTCGTGATGCAAATAATTAAAACAATGTTCAGAGCACAAAAAAAGCAGCCATCGTAAGGCTGCTTTTTACCGAGTATCAACTTAGGATTAGAAGGTTACTTTTAACTCGACACCATAAAATTGACTGTCATAGTTTGCGCCTGCGTCCATGGCGAATTTTGCAACATCTTGGTTTCCAAACCAAGGTGATGAATTGAATTGTAGTTCTGCACTACCGCCCCATGCATCAGTTACCCAATAATGAATATGTCCAACAGGGTTTAAGAAGAAGAGCGAAACATCACCTGCGGTTTCAGAGCCCATAACTTCGCCGCCGTTTGCAATAATGTCTTGCTCAGCCGTTAACATCATTTCACCAACAACAGCACCAAAGAATGGTGTGATAAAAATATCCTGCCAAGATGGTACTTCTGCGAACGCCTCCACGCCATACTCCCAAAAGAACGTCGACATAGTTGCGGAGTACAAAAACGACTGAAATTCATTATAGCCAGCGTGACGTGCTGCCGTGTAGTAAACGCCGCCAAAATATGGGTGCATGATGTAGTTGAGGACATGTTCATCGCGATCCCAAACGGGGCCGTCAGAGACATTATCTTTCCACTTTTGCCCCAACTTACTCATGTCTCGGTCTTCTTCGTCCCATTTGGTGATACTTTCTGGAAGAAAAGTCATCATGCCTACGGTCGCGATACTGAGACCTAGAATGGTGTAGGTTTGACCCATCAGGTAATCCCAGTCTTTATCTTGAGGGATGATGAGATGTTTAGGCTGAAGCCCTGCGTCAAGGTTTAGCGAATCATCATTATTCTGTTCATACATAACACCGCGATTTTGAGCCTCGAAGGTGTACAGAGTCGTCGTTTCGCAGTAACCTGACAAGCAATCAGGTGTGTAAGAAAACTCTGTATGACGGCTTAGGTCATAGTGACTTGCGTGCGCAAGCGCTGACGAAGCCAAGCAAAGGCCTGTTAGAGTCGTCTTGAACATGGATGATTTTGACACAAAGGTCTCCGAGTTAATGGTGTATGTTCGGGCTCGTAATTATCCCTCAAAACATCAATCATTTAAACACTTGACCCTTATTTAGTCCCAACAAACCTCGGCGAGATTTGTCCAAATAAAAAGAAAAATAAGCGCTATAACGAAAATAGGATTGTGCTTACGTTCAGGAGTCAGTTGTGAAAATAGCAATGCTTAGTACTGGTGAGGAAGTCCTCCACGGTGATATTGTTGATACTAATGCGGCATGGTTGTCTAGCCTGTTTTATCAACATGGATTTGGCTTAACAAAGCGCTCAACGGTTGGTGATAGCCTATCGAGTTTGGTTGAAGAGTTTTTAATGCTCAGCTTTAACAACGATGTGGTTATTGTTAATGGTGGTTTAGGCCCTACAACGGATGACATGAGTGCTGCCGCCGCCGCGAGAGCCGCCGATTGTAAACTGGTGCTATTCAAAGAGTGGTTGCAGCATCTAGAAAGTTTGTATGCTCGACGTGGCATCCCTATGCCGGACAGTAATTTAAAGCAAGCAATGCTGCCAGAAACGGCAGAGATATTGGACAACCCGATAGGCACTGCTTGCGGTTTCAAAATGCTGATTAATGATGCCATTTTTTATTTCACACCGGGTGTACCAAGTGAATTTAAGCTCATGGCAGAGACGCAAATTCTTCCCGATCTGAGAAGAGTGTTTCCCGATGTTCAAGGTTCATGTTGTAGTCGAATCTACACGTTTGGTCTGTCTGAATCCGGTATTTCAGATAAGCTAGATCAGCTAAAACTTCCTCAAGGCTATGAGCTAGGGTATCGCTCTTACTTGCCTTTTATTGAAGTGAAACTTTTTGGTCCTTCAGATCAGCTTGAACAGCGTTTGAAACTCGTACAGATAATTAATAAACACCTTGAGAGTAATACCGTTAGTATTGATTTACCTATGGTTGAAAATGTCGGCCAGTTGTTGGTCGATAAAGGACTAACAGTGTCGACCTCCGAAAAAAGTAGCGGAGGATACTTAACGTACTGGCTAAACGGTGATGAAAACGCTGAAAAGCAACTAGGGCATGGTTGGATACTACCGAGCCTGACTCAAGCGATGGCCAACAGCGGAGATCCATTAGCGGAAACGTTTGCTCTGGCTGGTGCTACGCGAGAGAAGTGTGGGACGGATTTATCACTCGTTACTGGCCATATTGAAGAGGGTGTTTTTTCCGTCGCTTTATCGACACCGTCAGGCGAGTGGGGAGCGTTATATAAACTCTCGAAAAAGTATCAGCGCAGTGATCAAGTTAAAGTGATCAGCACGGCAGCACTAGACTTGTTGCGTCGCTACCTAGAACGTAAACCGATGTTTGCGCATTATGCATTTTTGGAGAAAGTTAAAGAGATGCACCTCCCGAGCAGTGCTTTATAACCAAAGCTCTCTACAGTAGTCTGAGAGACAAAACACAGAGACAAAAAAGCCAAGGTGATTGCCTTGGCTTTTGCATTTTATACCGTCGAGTCAACGTTATGCGCGCTGCTTTTCTTTCATCGCGTAGTTAACGCCGCTAAGTGACAAATCTGATTTTGCTTTACAGATACAAGGTAATATTTCATCACTTTGTGTGTAAGCCATGGCAAAACCAACATACTCCACTTCACCAGACTCCAATTTGCAGCGACAGGCGCCGCAGTGCCCATCACGGCAGTTGTATTCTGGTAATAGGCCAGCTTGCTCCATTGTTTCCAAAATCGTATTGGAAGGGTTGGATTCAATGCTGATCAGTTTGTTGATTTTGAGTGTTGCCATTACAGCTCGAATCCTTCGAAGTCATCTGCGCGAACTTCGTTGTCAATTTGACCCACAAGGTAAGAAGAGATTTCTGCTTCTTGAGGCGCAACTTGAACGTTATCTGAAGACAACCAAGCGTTAATCCATGGAATTGGGTTGGTTGTTGCTTCTGGATACGCTGCTGGTAGACCTACCGCTTGCATACGAATATTTGTGATGTATTCAACGTATTGGCTTAGGATGTCTTTGTTTAGACCGATCATAGAGCCATCTTTGAATAGATACTCTGCCCACTCTTTTTCTTGCTCAGCCGCTTCTTTGAATAGGTCAAAACAGTCCTGTTTTGCCTCTTCTGCGATTTGCATGAAAGTGAAGTCATCTTGACCGTTACGTAGCAGGTTGATCATGTGCTGCGTGCCGTTTAAGTGAAGTGCTTCGTCACGAGCGATCAGCTTGATGATTTTCGCGTTACCTTCCATTAGTTCGCGTTCTGCGAAAGCGAAAGAGCATGCGAAACTTACGTAAAAACGAATAGCTTCTAATGCGTTAACAGACATCAGACAGATGTAAAGCTTCTTCTTAAGATCGTACAGACTAACCTTAACCGTTTCACCGTTAAGGACATGCTCACCTTCACCGTAGCGATGGTAATCATTCGTCGCTTGAATCAAATCGTCGTAGTAGTGCGCGATGTCTTTTGCACGCTTCAGAATGTGCTCGTTCTCAACGATATCATCAAACACCACCGCAGGGTCGTTCACGATGTTACGAATAATGTGTGTGTAAGAACGAGAGTGAATCGTTTCAGAGAAAGACCAAGTCTCAATCCAAGTCTCTAGTTCTGGCAGAGACACAAGCGGCAGCAGTGCCACGTTAGGGCTGCGGCCTTGGATAGAGTCAAGAAGCGTTTGGTACTTCAAGTTAGAGATGAAGATGTGCTTCTCGTGATCTGGCAGTTTGTTGTAATCGATACGGTCGCTAGATACGTCTACTTCTTCTGGACGCCAGAAGAAAGAAAGTTGTTTCTCGATAAGTTTTTCGAAAATCTCAAACTTTTGTTGGTCGTAACGTGCAACGTTTACTGATTGACCTAGGAACATTGGTTCCTTCAATTGGTCATTCTTTTTTTGGTTAAAAGTACTGTAAGCCATAATGCCTCAATTCCTTTTAAACCTCCCCGTAAGGGGGAGGTTATCGATAGTCTGTCTTTACGGGTTCGCTAGGTACGGGAAGATTAAATCTTACAACCGCCGCCAGCACAATCGTCATCTTGTGGTTGAACAGCGTCTTTCTGTTCATCTTTCGCACCATCACGAGTGTTGTGGTAGTAAAGCGTTTTCACACCAAACTTATACGCTGTTAGCAGGTCTTGAAGTAGTTTCTTCATTGGAACCTTGCCAGTCTCGTAACGTGACGGGTCGTAGTTAGTATTAGCAGAGATAGCTTGGTCAACAAACTTCTGCATAATACCCACAAGGTGTAGATAACCGTCGTTCGAACCGATATTCCAAAGCAGTTCATAGCTGTCTTTAAGTTCTGTGAACTCTGGTACAACTTGCTTCAGGATACCGTCTTTCGAAGCTTTTACTGAAACGTAACCACGTGGTGGCTCAATACCGTTAGTTGCGTTTGAAATCTGAGAAGAAGTCTCAGAAGGCATTAGCGCAGTCAGTGTTGAGTTACGTAGGCCGTGCTCCATAATTTCTTTACGTAGGCTGTCCCAGTCGTAGTGCAGCGCTTCGTCACAAATTAGGTCGATATCTTTCTTATACGTATCAATCGGCAGTAAGCCTTTCGCGTAGTTCGTCTCGTCGAATGAAGGACACTTACCTTGTTCTTTCGCCAGTGCTACAGATGCTTTCAATAGGTAGTACTGCATTGCTTCGAACGTACGGTGAGTTAGGCCGTTCGCGCTACCGTCAGAGTATTTCACGCCATTCTTCGCTAAGTAGTAAGCAAAGTTAATCACACCAACACCTAGCGTACGACGGTTCATAGTCGATTTGTATGCCGCTGGTAGAGGGTAATCTTGGTAATCAAGCAGTGCATCTAACGCACGAACAACAAGATCGGATAGCTCTTCGAAATCATCTAGAGACTTGATAGCACCTAAGTTGAATGCAGAAAGCGTACACAGTGCGATCTCGCCTGAGTCATCTTCAACGTTAGTTAATGGTTTCGTTGGCAGTGCGATTTCTAAACATAGGTTCGACTGACGAACTGGAGCGACTTCAGAATCAAATGGGCTGTGAGTATTACAGTGGTCCACGTTCTGGATGTAGATACGACCCGTTGATGCACGCTCTTGCATTAGCAGAGTGAACATTTCAATCGCTTTAACCGTTTCTTTCTTGATTGAAGGATCGTTCTCGTACTTCACGTATAGACGCTCAAACTCTTCTTGGTTTTCGAAGAATGCGTCGTACAGACCAGGTACATCAGATGGTGAGAATAGCGTAATATTGCCGCCTTCAACTAAACGTTGGTACATCAGTTTGTTTAACTGAACACCGTAGTCCATGTGACGAACACGGTTTTCTTCAACACCACGGTTGTTCTTAAGTACCATTAGTGAGCGTGCTTCACCGTGCCACATTGGGTAGAACACAGTAGCTGCGCCACCACGTACACCACCTTGTGAACAACATTTTACTGCTGTTTGGAAGTACTTGTAGAACGGAATACAACCAGTGTGGAATGCTTCACCACCGCGAATCTCTGAGCCTAATGCACGGATACGACCTGCGTTGATACCAATACCAGCGCGCTGAGATACATAACGAACAATTGAGCTTGCTGTTGCGTTAATAGAATCAAGACTGTCTCCACACTCGATCAGAACACATGAGCTGAACTGGCGAGTAGGGGTACGCACGCCAGACATAATTGGCGTAGGTAGAGAAATCTTAAATGTCGATGTCGCATCGTAGAAACGTTTGATGTAATCAAGACGTGTCGCTTTTGGATATTTCGCAAATAAGCACGCTGCTACAAGGATGTACAAGAACTGAGCACTTTCGTAAATTTGGCCCGTAACACGGTTCTGTACGAAGTACTTACCCTCTAGCTGCTTAACTGCCGCGTATGAGAAGTTTAGGTCGCGTTTATGGTCGAGGTACGCATCAAGTTCGTCGAGTTCTGCTTTTGTGTAGTCTTCTAGAATATGTTGATCGTACTTACCCATATCGACGAGGCGAGACACGTGATCATAAAGCGTTGGTGGCTCGTATTGGCCATACGCTTTTTTACGCAGATGGAATACCGCTAGGCGAGCAGCTAGGTATTGATAATCCGGAGTCTCTTCAGAGATCAGGTCTGCCGCAGACTTGATGATTGTCTCGTGAATATCTGTCGTTGTGATGCCGTCGTAAAACTGGATGTGAGCGCGAAGTTCTACTTGAGAAACCGAAACATTATCTAGACCTTCTGCAGCCCAAGTGATAACGCGGTGGATTTTATCCAGATCGATACTTTCTTTACGGCCATCACGCTTGGTGACGGTAAGTTGTTGGTTCATTCTGCTTTATTTCCCTAAGAAAACTGATAAAAGCCGTATTTTTGTTTGTTTATGTGCAATATGAGTAAAGCTTGCGGCGGCTTTGTGATCAAAGTCTATCTATATATTGTCGCTTAAACACAACATATAGGGGTTCATTTGTTTGCGGGTTACAAGATAGTGCTATTACACTGATTTATCAAGGTACAGATCGGGGATGACTTGTGGATAACTGACAAAATGAAAAAAATCAGTAAGTGAACACTAACCGATGAGAAAAGGGCAGACTTGAATGGTTAAAAGTACGGTTTCGAGATCGGTTTAGAAATAACCGCATGCAAAAATATTTTCCTTGATCTTTGGCCGTTTTTATCTACGAAAAATAGCTTGGTCAAAATGGAATCTAGAGCACGAATTTTAGCCATAAAAAGACAAAAAAAGCGGCAACTATGTGCTACCGCTTCCGATTCATTTTCTTTAAAAAATGTCAATCACAAAACTCATTTTTTAACTTAATAGCGTTCAGTATTTTTTAGTATGAACGATGTAGTTTACATCTACATTACGACCGAGTTTGTAGCTGTCATTTAGAGGGTTGTAATGAAGCCCAGTAATGCCCATTTCCGTCAGGTCAGTTTGGTCTATCATCTTCATCATTTCGGCTGGCTTGATAAACTTATCGTGCTCATGAGTGCCTTCAGGAACAATCTTAAGAAGCTTCTCAGCACCGACAATAGCAAATAAGTACGACTTAATGTTTCGGTTCAAAGTTGAGAAAAACACGTGACCACCGGGTTTGACTAGTGCAGCACAAGAGCGGATAACGGAGAGAGGATCTGGAACGTGTTCAAGCATCTCCATACAAGTCACGACATCGTAAGTTCCTGCGTTTTCTATAGCGTGGTCTTCTATTGTGCTCTGAATGTAGGTCAGTTGAGTACCTGTTTCTAATGCATGTAGTCGCGCGACTTCTAATGGTTCTTTACCCATATCAAGCCCCGTCACAATAGCGCCTTCTTTTGCCATGCTTTCAGCAAGAATGCCACCACCACAGCCGACATCAAGTGCGCGCTTGCCAAACAAGCCATTTGCTTTTTCAAGTACATAGTTCAAACGAAGTGGGTTAATTTGATGAAGCGGCTTAAACTCGCCTTCTAAATCCCACCATCGAGAAGCCATGTCCTCGAATTTCTTAATTTCACTTGGGTCGACGTTTTGTGCTTTAGTCATAATTGGTTTTATTGCATTCAATCTGAGTCCTTTAGAGGGCGCCAGTATACTCCAACGTTTTACACCCAAACAACCTCGATGTGCTTAGTTAAGGGACAATGACAGAGTTCACTGGCGCGGCAATCGAGACAGGTGCCTGTAATTTGTAAAGCGCTAACTATTGTTTTTGGTTCATCCTTGAACTGGTGCCAGTGACAATAACTCTAAAACCTGCATTTTCGCGTTGTGTAGTTAAAGGAATTTACATCGCTTTTCCGCGTAAAGAGTCCGATTTTGCTCAATATTGACCGAAATATAACCACTAATCAGAAAGATATGGGATGAGTGTGCAAATTCTCGACATTTGATTCATAACCAAGCTCACAACCTGATAAAAGGAGAGGGAAAGTGATGCCGAAGTGATGAATTGTGTGTTATATTTTTGCACCTTACACGTATCGTAATTACGATCAGATAATAGAGGGATAATGGCTCTATGAGCGATTTAGCTAAAGAGATCACGCCCGTAAACATTGAAGATGAGCTTAGAGGTTCATATCTAGACTATGCGATGTCAGTCATCGTGGGTCGTGCTCTTCCAGATGTGCGTGATGGCCTAAAACCAGTACACCGCCGCGTTTTATTCGCGATGAACGTACTAGGCAACGATTGGAACAAACCATATAAAAAATCAGCCCGTGTTGTCGGCGACGTAATCGGTAAATATCACCCACATGGTGATAGTGCTGTGTACGACACAATCGTACGTATGGCTCAGCCGTTCTCGCTTCGTTACATGCTGGTCGATGGTCAAGGTAACTTTGGCTCGATCGATGGCGACTCTGCTGCGGCAATGCGTTACACCGAAGTTCGAATGGCCAAAATTGCCCATGAACTATTGGCTGACCTAGACAAAGAAACCGTAGACTACGTACCAAACTACGACGGTACTGAGCAGATCCCAGCGGTTCTTCCAACTAAAATTCCAAACCTATTGGTTAACGGTGCTTCTGGTATCGCAGTAGGTATGGCAACCAACATCCCGCCTCATAACCTTGGCGAAGTGATTGATGGCTGTCTTGCATACATCAATAATGAAGAAATCACTATTGATGAACTAATGGATTACATTCCTGGTCCTGATTTCCCAACGGCGGCGCTTATCAGCGGTCGTAAAGGCATTGTAGACGCGTACAAAACAGGTCGTGGCAAAATCTACATGCGTTCGAAAGCGGACATCGAAGTGGAGAAGAATGGTAAAGAGACCATTATCGTCACTGAAATTCCTTACCAGGTGAACAAAGCTCGCTTGATCGAAAAGATCGCTGAGCTAGTTAAAGATAAGAAAGTAGAAGGCATCAGTGCACTGCGCGACGAGTCAGATAAAGACGGTATGCGCATTGTTATTGAGTGTAAGCGCGATGCTGTGGGCGAAGTAGTTCTAAACAACCTTTACGCTCAGACTCAGCTGCAAACCACTTTCGGTATCAACATGGTGGCCCTAAACAATGGCCAGCCACAGCTATTCAACCTAAAAGATATGCTGAAGTGCTTCGTTGATCACCGTCGTGAAGTTGTGACACGTCGTACTATCTTCGAACTGCGTAAAGCGCGTGAACGTGCTCATATCCTTGAAGGTTTAGCTCTAGCGCTTGCTAACATTGATGAAATCATTGAGCTTATCCGTAAGGCACCTACACCGGCTGAAGCAAAAGCGGGTCTTATCGCTCGTGGTTGGGATTTAGGCAACGTTTCAGCAATGCTAGAGCGTGCTGGTACAGATGCTGCGCGCCCTGAATGGCTAGAGCCTGAATATGGTATTCGTGATGGTCAGTACTTCCTGACTGAGCAACAAGCACAAGCTATCCTAGATCTACGTTTACATAAACTAACAGGTCTAGAACACGAGAAGATTCTTGGCGAATACAAAACACTTCTAGAAGAAATCGCTGAACTCATGCATATCCTTGCGAGCACTGAGCGTTTGATGGAAGTGATCCGTGAAGAACTTGAAGCGGTTCGTGACGGCTTTGGTGACGCTCGTCGTACAGAAATCACAGCTGCGAGCCATGATATTGACATGGAAGAGCTGATCGCACGTGAAGACGTTGTGGTTACTCTATCTCACGGTGGTTACGTTAAGTACCAAGTACTGAGCGACTACGAGTCACAGCGCCGTGGTGGTAAAGGTAAGAGTGCGACTAAGATGAAAGATGAAGACCATATCGAGCGTCTTCTAGTGGCGAATACCCACGATAACATCTTGTGTTTCTCTACTCGTGGTAAGACATACCGCCTGAAAGTTTACCAATTGCCTCTAGCGAGCCGTACTGCGCGTGGTAAGCCAATTGTGAACATCCTTCCATTAGAAGAAGGTGAGCGCATTACCGCGATTCTACGTGTTGATGAATTCTCTGAAGACAAATTCATCTTCATGGCAACAGGTGACGGTACGGTTAAGAAAACGCCGTTGAACCAGTTTGCAAACGTACGTTCAAACGGCCTAATCGCTGTGAACCTACGTGAAGACGATTCGTTAATCGGTGTGGATATCACTAACGGCGAAAACGAAATCATGCTGTTCTCTAAAGCGGGTAAAGTGGTTCGCTTTAAAGAAGCAGAAGAGATTCCAGTACTTGATGAAAATGGTAAACCAGTTCTTGATGAGAATGGTCAGCCAGAGATCAAGTTTAAAGGTGTTCGTCCTATGGGTCGTACCGCCTCTGGTGTTCGTGGTATGAAACTGGCTGAAAATGACCAAGTTGTATCACTTATTGTTCCTTCGCACGAAGGCGATATCCTAACGGTTACAGAAAACGGTTATGGTAAACGTACAGCACTTAGCGAGTACCCGACAAAAGGTCGTGGCACTCAAGGTGTAGTTTCTATCAAAGTTTCTGAGCGAAATGGCCCGGTAGTTGGTGCTATCCAGGTTGTTGAAGGTGATGAAATGATGATGATCACCGACGCTGGCACGTTAGTACGTACTCGTGTGGGTGAAGTTAGCCAGGTTGGTCGTAACACACAAGGTGTAACGCTTATCCGTACTGCGGAAGATGAATCAGTTGTTGGTTTGCAACGTATTGAAGAAGTTGATGATGAAGAGCTGCCTGCTGATGAAGATGCAGAAGCGTTAGAGTCAACAGGCGAAAATACGCAGCAAGACGCTTCAGAAGCTCCAGCTGCTGATGATGCAGAGGAAGGTAACGAAGAGTAATCTTACATCGTTATCCTGATATGAAAAGCCGAGCCCTTAGTTGCTCGGCTTTTTTGTATCTGTATCAACGCATTTAAAGTAAGAAATGCGTACACTGACGTTATCTTTGTTTACAGGACGTGTTATGTCTGTTTGGTTTTTCGCTGCCATCACTCTGATGGGGTTGTTTATCGTACTCTTATCACTGAGTGCATCAAAAGTTAAACCTGCTCAATGGTTTGGCTTTTGCCTGTTAGTACTTGTCGTGACGAGTGCCAGTTTCTTATTGCTGCATCAAACACCGCCTAAACCAATACAAGCGGAAATGTCACGAATGATGACTGCTCGTGACATCATGAAAGAGATTCAAGACCAGTTGCGTGAAGATCCGAACAACGCTGAATTGTGGTTCCAACTCGGGCAGGGCTACCTGCTAGAGGGGGAATTTGATGGCGCGCTGATTTGTTTTGATTACGCGATCCAACTGACTGAGCCAGTCAGTGCCACGCAACTTGCTGCAAAGGCGACGACCTTGTACTACATTCACCAGCAATCAATGACGCAAGAAGTTAGCTTGCTTTTGGAGCAAGCTTTGCAGATAGAACCGCACAATGAAGCCGCTTTGTCTTTGATCGCAAATGATCATTTTCTGTCATTCCGATTTCAGGAAGCGATTGATGCCTGGGTAATATTATTAGATTCTAATGATCCAAATTTAGATAGGGTGCAAATCATTAACTCTATTAACAAAGCAAAAGAGCTATTGTAAGCGTACAATTTAACAAGCAATAGAGAGAAAGGTGGGCAACGAATGAAAAATAAAGCACTAAGCATATTGGTTTTGCTGTGCGGCTCTGTGCTGGCGGGTTGTAGCTCTTCCGATCATTCTGGCTCTTCCTCTACGGTTTATTATTCATCGGGTTACTACGACCCGTGGTGGTACGATCATGACGACTACTGGATTTATTACTATCCGGGCTGTTGCGATAACGACGATGAATACAAAGAGAAACTGGAAGAGTGGTGGAATGGTTTAGATGAAGACCAACAGCAATCCATCAAAGACAAAGTCGAAGATTGGAAAGACGACGATATGTCCGCCAATATCGATAACATGAAACGCCAACTTGACGATCATTGGCAATCACTGCCTGACGAGCAAAAGCAAGAGATTCGAACCCAATGGGAGAATCGTCCGGAGCATATTGAACCAGCGACTTTACAAGGCAAGGCGGTGAAAGAAAAGGTTCAACAAAGAAAAGCATTACCGGAAACGAAGATCCAGCGTCCAGTTGCTCGTCCAAATGTGCAGATACCTAAAGCACGTCCAAATATTCAACCTAGACCTAGGCTTCCTCGTCGCTAGTACATTCGATTTTTGTCTCTCGATAGAATCAGGATGAAGAGATAAAGATAATAAAGAAAGAAAAGGGGCGTTCAGTACGCCCCTTGTTGTATCTATAAACTAACCTCTGCAAGTTAGACTAATATGTGGCTTCGCGTTCAGCTGCTGCTTTATCCCATTCTGGTGCCACCGTTTCTAGGAAGTGTTTCTTGTCTGCGTTCATCTTATCCATATCCATGCCCAGTGCTTGCTGTGCTTTCGCTTTGGTCGAGATATCTGGAATTTGAACAGGGTCAGTAATGCCTTTGGTTGCCAGTAAGCGAACCAACTTGGTACGGGCGTCAGCAGCGCGGTCAACTGCAGTACCAAGTACTTCTAGTGCTACCTCAGGAGCATGCATGTGGACACCGTGAGAAGCAATCGCGTAGTCCCAACGCCATTGTGCATGGCGAATATCTTGTAGGATAGGTTCCATCTCTGCTTCTGTTGCACCTGCTTTCCACGCTGCGCCTGCTTCAAAGTGTGCCGCTACGATTTGCTTCTCGGCGGTTAGCTTCATGTTCAGTACTTGCGCTTTGCGAGTCGAGACGATGCCTTGTAGCTGCTCTTTAGTTTGGGTATGGCATTGCGCACAGGTGTCTTCAAAACGATCAAATGGGTTACCCACTTTGTGGTCTGTGTACACCGTACCGTCTTCTTTGGTCACTTTAGGCATGTGGCAGTCCACACACACCACTTTGTTTTTACCATGAATACCCGCTCTCCAAGTTTCGAAACCCGGGTGTTGTGCTTTTAGCATCGGCGCGTTAGATACGGCATGCGTCCAATCTTTGAAATTCAACGCGTCGTAGTATTTCTCCATGTCATTAACGGTGGTGCCCATATCCCATGGGAATTTAACCGCTTTAGTTGGGCCGGTGAAGTAGTATTCAACGTGACATTGAGCGCAGACCGATGCTTGCTTATCTAGGCGAGACTGTTCATCAAAGTTTTTACCAATAGTATCAAAAGCACGCTCGACGTATGGGCGAGTCAGTGCCAGCGCGGGTTCGCCTTTCTTGAAGGCTTCAGAGCCCGTGTTGTGGCAATCGGAACAACCGATAGGGTTGACGATTTCTGAGCCTAAGCGTGCCCATTTACCTTCGAAATAACCGTCTTCACCACGTTCATCAATCACGCGAGCAACGTCTGGGCTTTTACAGCTCCAGCACGCCATCGGCATAGGCCCGGACTTCTCGTCGGTTGGTGCGCCAGTACGTAAGGTTTGGCGAACATCATCAAGTGCGTAAAAGTGACCGCGCGCTTTGTTGTAGTCTTTCGCGAAGCCATAACCTGCCCACAGGATAACCATGTTTGGGTCTTCACTTAGAGCATCTTCTATGTGCTCACTTTCGGATGTTGCTTTCCAAGAGTGGTATTGGTCGGGATGGTTCTGTTCAAAGGCGTCATTTCGAGGATCGATAAAATCCTTCTCTTCTGCCGCTAACGGAGCGCCAACCAAAAATAATTGGCTGGCGAATAAGGTCGCAACCGCAATAGGTGCGCTCATCCAGTGTTTTATGCTCACAGTGTTATCTCCATATTCGTTTTTATTAGCAGCGTTGTGAGGAGCTATTCCAAATAAGAACTGGAGATCTACGATTAATAATATTGCTTAATTGGATAGATGAAATAGTGAGTGAATCTTGTCTTGTTTTAGATCAATTTACACCAGTGATCTCAGTCATGTTTGAATTTATATACCTCTAAAGTGGTAGTTGTTAAGTCATTGTTCTACAATGCTTTGGGGTTTTAACCTTTTTAAAAATAGGGTGATTTAGTTCGCTTTTTGAGCAGGTGTTTCTACCCCTTATGAATAATAGAGGTATTATAAATATAGGTTTAGCGTTGTGGCTTTCCGAAATAAGAATTGATGTCATTTGAAGATCTAAAAAATATCTTCAGAGGAAATTAATTGTCGCTCAAATAAATAATTGAGAATAGTTATCAATTATTGTCGAGCTAAGGAAAGAACAATATGGGCAATATAAAATTGACCATAGAGACAATGCTGAAACTTCTCTTCGTCTTTGCCATCTATGGTTTCTCCATCGCCGCCCATGCGACTTCTTCAGAGCCGATTGAAGGTGCTCAAGCTGAGCGTCATCAAGTCGAGTTGATCCGTGACCGAGACTACAAGTGTCTTCAATGTCATAAGGACGCCAAAGAGACTCTGAATCTATCGCATGATTCGCAAGCGTTATTGAGTCAAGGTAAGCAGCTCAATTGCACTAACTGCCATAGCAACATCGGCCCTGATCACCGTGAAGGCGCGCCTGATGTGATTAAGTTTTCTGCCGCGCAATCGAAAGAGGTACACGACAAAGTGTTCCTTGATCCAAGCATGATTCTTAAAGCCAACAGCCGATGTGTGGATTGCCATGCACCGACACAACTGAGAGAAAGCCACTGGACGCACGATGTGCACGCCAAAAACCTCACTTGTTCAAATTGCCACGATGTACACGCAGCGAAAACCAAAGCGTTGTCGTACGATAGAAAACAACTGATCAAGCAGTGTGTGGATTGTCACTCTGAATTTGCCGTCGAACCTGAACTTGCCAAAGAAGAGGAGAGATAGCATGAAATGTTCGAGAAGAAATTTTTTAGCCGGCAGCGGCGCGTTGATTTTAACTACAGGCGTTGCAGGCACTTCCGTTGTTAGCTCCTCTCTTTATGCCAGCAACAGTGAACAAGCGAAGCGCATGGGTATGGTTCATGATGAAAATGCCTGTATAGGCTGTACCGCTTGTACCGATGCTTGTCGCGAAGTAAATAAAGTCCCTGAAGGCGTGACCCGACTTAAAATTCATCGCAGTGAACCGATTGGCGAATTCCCAGATGTGGAATACCAGTTTACTCGCGAATCCTGTCAGCACTGTGATAACCCACCATGTGTGTACGTTTGTCCAACAGGCGCTGCATACAAAGATGAAGCGACAGGCATCGTGGATGTACACAAAGAGAAATGTGTCGGATGTGGTTATTGCCTTGCTGCTTGCCCTTACCAAGTGCGCTTCTTTAATCCCGTCGATCACTCTGCGGATAAATGTAACTTCTGCCGTGATACCAATCTAGCGCAAGGTAAGCAGCCAGCTTGCGTGGAATCTTGCCCAACAAAAGCACTCATCTTTGGTGATTTAAATGACCCAACTAGCGAGGTGAGCAAAGCTATCGAAAGCCATGTTGTCTATCGCGATAAATCGCATTTAGGTACGCAACCTAAACTGTACAAAATTCCGCATAGCAAAGGGGAGGTGTCATCATGAACGGCTTCGAAAGTGCATTCCACTTTGACTCGTTAGTCTGGGATTGGATCATCGCGATTTACTTATTCCTTGCTGGGATGTCAGCGGGTGCGGTGATTATTTCTATCTATTTAAAACGCAAAGTGATTGAAGGTGATCCCGCAAACAACGGCATCATGAAAGCGATGGCTTGGCTCGCACCATTTGGCATCATTGCTGGGTTGGTAATTTTGATTTTCCATTTAACCAAGCCTTTAGAGTTTTGGAAGATCATGATCTACTACAACCCAACGTCTGTGATGTCGATGGGCGTGATCTTGTTCCAAGTGTACATGCTAGTGCTGTTTGTTTGGATTGGCGTTATCTTCCGCCATCAAATCATCAGCTTCTGTGAAGGGAAGTTACCAAGCAAACTGCTGGATTTTGCCGATGGCATTTTGATTAAGGCGGGGAAAGCCAACAACGCAATTGAATTATTCTTGGGCTTCTTAGCCATCGTACTTGCAGCGTACACTGGCTTTCTATTGTCTGCGTTGAAGACTTACCCAATGCTAAACAATCCAGTACTGCCAATCTTGTTCCTGTTCTCTAGTTTGTCCTCGGGTGCAGCAGCATGCTTGATGTTCGGCATCTTGGTGTTTAAAGAGTCGACCAGCAGCCCAAGTGTGTCTTGGGTGCACGGATTTGAACGCCCTGTAGTGTTGTTTGAGTTGTTTGTCTTAGTGACATTCTTTACTGGACTGATCTTCAGCGGTGGTCAGAACGAAGTCGCGGCTTGGAATGCTATTTCGAGTGGATTCTGGGCTCAATGGTTCTGGGGTGGGGTAGTGTTCATCGGCATGATTACGCCTTTGACTCTCAATTGGTTAACGCCTTCAGAAGTGCGCCACAAAGGCAGTTACGTTTTTGTGGTCACGACGTTGAGCTTGGTTGGCGTACTTATGCTACGTACTTTCATTCTCTATGCCGGTCAAATGACCATAGTGTAAGGGGGAAAAATGGAGGCTGAGCTAGGGTTCTTCTTACTGATATTGGTGGCTGTAACATCGACTTGTGCATCGTTGCTGCATTGGCTACGTCGTGCTATGGGTAAGAAGGCGACATTGCCGCATCAAGTCGCGATGTCCCACATCATTAGCTTAGCTTCCATCATTTGTTTAGCACTTCTGATCGTCTGCTTCGTGCAAGACAACTTCGCGTTGGAATATGTTGTTACGCATTCCAACAGTCAACTTCCCGTGGCGTTCAAAATTGCTGCCGCTTGGGGTGGGCACCAAGGCTCCATGTTGTTTTGGGTCGTCACCTTGAGTTTATGGGCGTCGTTTATTGCATTTAAGTCACCGCTCAACGCCCAATATACTTGTGACTGTTTAGGAATCATGAACGTTCTTATTGCGACATTTGCTTGGTTCACGTTAATGACCTCTAACCCGTTCGAGTATGCCCAAGTATTGGCGTCGGAAGGACGAGATCTAAACCCAATGTTGCAAGATGTTGGGCTTATCATTCATCCACCATTGCTTTATCTCGGTTATGTCGGTTACGCAGCAATATTAGCTTTTGCATTAGCAGCGCTATTGGGTAAACAACCGATGAGCGATTGGTATGTGGTTGCTCGAAGCGCAGCGTTTTTTGCATGGGGAACGCTCACGTTGGGTATCTTGGTGGGATCATGGTGGGCGTACAATGAGCTAGGGTGGGGCGGCTGGTGGTTTTGGGACCCTGTGGAGAACGCTTCTCTACTCCCTTGGCTTACTGGTACTGCTTTGTTGCACAGCGGTGTTGTCGCAACACGTAACAGAAGCGCAATTTGGAGCACCTATGCACTGGCGTTTGCTACGTTCAGCCTAAGCATTTTAGGGACATTCGTGGTGCGCTCTGGCGTGCTGACTTCAGTGCACGCTTTTGCGGTGGACCCAACTAAAGGTTTGGTGCTGATTGGTGTATTGAGCTTGCTTGTCATTATCACTTTTGGCGTACTGATTTTGCGAGGAGAACAACTCCCTCGTTTCAAACTTCAATCTCTAGCGAGCCGAGCTTACACTGCTTATATCGCCAAAGGGCTGCTGGTTATTGCGACTGCCATCGTTTTTCTTGGCACTTTTTATCCGATGGTTTATCAACTGCTCGGCTTAGGGAACATTTCGGTTGGCGCACCTTACTTTAATAGTCTGATCTTCCCATTAAGCATACTGGCTCTGATTGCCTTAGCTTTGATGCCGGTGCTGAAATGGACAAAAGGCACAGTTCCGAGTGTAAGCGCTGATATTGCGATCAGTATTGCGTTATCTCTTGTCGCTGGGAGCGGGTTTATCTTCTTAGTGCACGCACTGCATTTCGAAGTATTGCTAACCATAACATTGGCTACTTGGGTGATTGTGGCGCATCTCGTTATGCTGTTTCGCTGTTCCAATAAACGTAAACTCATGCCAATCGTGAAGGCACATATCGGTTTTGCACTGGCGGTGAGTGGGGCTGTATTCAATAGTCACTACTCTTATGAATACAATTTACGTGTCGAACCCGGCAGTTCTCAACAAAGGGCAGGGATCACTATCGATTATCATGGTATCGAATGGCTAGTGGGGCCGAACTATACCGCGGAACAAGGACAGATCACCTTGCACTTGGAAGATGGCCGCATGCTCAATTTCAACCCGCAAAAGCGTCATTACCCTGTGCGAGTGATGAATATGACCGAGCCCGCGATTCGTTCACTATGGCATGGCGATTATTACGTGACATTGGGTGATAAAGTCGACACTCATGCTTATGCGATTAAAGTTCAGTACCGCGCAGGTATTTGGTGGATATGGTCTGGCGGGCTACTAGCTGTGTTTGGTGCGCTATTAACCGGCCTAAAGAAAAGGAGAGAGGCTATCAATGCGATCGAGAAATACGCTTAAACTCGCAGGTCTGTTTGTGGCTGTTGCCGTGTTTGCTGTAGTAACTGCGGTGGCTTTGTCTGAGCGACCACATGTTGAATTGTCCCCACAACGAAATTTAGATGCACCTAATTTTCGCTCTACTTCTCTGATCTCTGATGGCATGGTTTCTGAGCAGTTGTTCAAAAGCGACGGATATAAATTATTGAATGTTTGGGCATCTTGGTGCGGAGTATGCAAACGAGAGCATGAAGAATTATTGCAGTTAGCAGAACTCGGTGTGCCTATTATTGGGCTGAATTATAGAGATCAAAAACAAGCCGCTCGTGAATATTTGAGCTCTAAACGAAATCCATATATTGAAGTAATTAGTGACCCTAATGGAAAGCTCGCTGTGGAGCTAGGTGTTATCGGAACGCCGGAAACTTACTTGATTGATCCAAATGGTCGTATATTGATCAAATATCGTGGAGAGCTAACGGCAGATAAATGGAACGATATATTTTCAGGATACTTGAATGTTTCGATTTAATAATCTTCTCCTCACTTTAATCCTATTTATACTATTTTCTCCTTTCACGAGAAGTGCGGATATAGAACAGAATGTTGATCTGTTTGAATTTCATTCCGTTGAAGTGCAACAGCGTGCAACCTCGTTAGCCAAGGCATTACGCTGCCCGCAGTGTCAAAACCAAAACCTTGTCGAGTCTAATGCACAAGCGGCTAAAGACCTGAGGTTGAAAGTGTATACGATGGCCAATGAAGGCAGCTCAGATCAAGAAATAAAGGACTATCTAGTTGCTCGTTATGGGAATATTGTTCTGTACCAACCACCATTAAATTATTCCACGGCGCTGTTGTGGATCTTTCCTGTGCTATTTTTGATCTTTTTTGTCTTATATTCGATCCGAATGGTGAAGCGTAATTAATGTGACCGTTATTCCACTATTAAAAATAAATTGTGCACTTAACAAGCAGAATGTTATCATTTTTCCGAATTTATGAAGTTTCCAGTATAAAGAAAATAAAAATTTTGAGCTGGATAAGTAATAAAAGAACGAAATAGGTGCACGCAGTGGATTCAGTTATATTACAACTTAAAAAAGACTTCTATTCGCAGATTCGTGCATTGCAATCACCGAACCTGCCTCAAGTTACTTCAACGCTCGCCGTGTTGACCGACGAGGAAATCCAAGAACTCGAAGCAGTTTGGATTGAACTCGCCGTTTGGAAGCGCAGTCAGACCCATTAAAAGATAGACCAAACGACCTTCTTGAAACCCCAGACAAAATTTGTCTGGGGTTTTTTATTGTAGTTTTTTTAAATTGTTATAATATAACAATTGTTCAGTTGGAGAGTGTTTCTCTTTTGCTGTCTTGAGTGGATAACTGCCCTCAATTGTGATCTCTATATTGCAAAATGCGGTATCAGTCCCCATAGTTGAAGAGCAACGAGTAAATCCCATGAATGCAATAACGAAAACGCATCAAGCGCATCAAGCAATAAATCGAGTGAGTATAGATATGGCGGAAGTACGTGCCAGAGTAGATTTTAAAGTCGGGGCAAAAAGTAACATTGATGCCGAAATTCTGTCTTTCCATGGTCTGAAGACAGACAAAGAGCATGTTGCTATTATCTTTAAACAAGCGGACCAAACTCAGGACATGCCTTTAGTTCGTATGCACTCTGAGTGTTTGACAGGCGATGTGTTTCACTCTTCACGCTGTGACTGTGGTGAGCAACTAGAAGAGACGATCAATCGCATGGGCGAGTCCGGTGGTATCATCTTGTATCTCCGTCAGGAAGGTCGTGGTATTGGTTTGTACAATAAGATCGATGCATACCGCTTACAAAGCCAGGGCATGAACACGTACGAAGCTAACAACCATTTGGGCTTTGATGATGACCTGCGTGATTTCACAGAAGCAGCACAAATGCTAGAAGCTTTAGGCGTGAATAAGATCCGCCTCGTGACGAACAACCCTAAGAAAATTCGTGAGTTATCTGAGTACGGAATTGAAATTGGCGAGGTTGTCAATACCTCTGCACATATCAAAGATGGCAACGAAAATTATCTGAAGGCAAAAGTCTCTCACGGAAAACATGACCTAAAGGTTTAATCCTAAAGATAAAACTGACAATAAAGTCTGTGAAAAACCTCATTTTTATGAGGTTTTTTTGTATCTGGAGTTGCAAATAAATTGTAAATTTGTATTATCTCGAGACTAAAGTGCAAATAAGAATAATTAGCACTACCAATACGATAATTGAAAAGCTCAACAAGGATGCTTCAGATGAATGCAAAAAAAGTTTTAGTCCAATCTATTGCTGCATCACTCCTCATTGCCAGTGGTTCTACCGTTGCTGCCACAGTAACTAAACAACAAGTAGTCGAACATTACGCGGACGTTGCCCATGCTGTATTTGCTGATTCAGTAACAACAGCGAAAGCGCTTGATGTGAAAATCGACGAATTTCTACAATCACCATCAGCGAAAAAGCTTGAAGAAGTAAAACAAGCTTGGCTAGATTCTCGCGTGCCTTACCAACAGTCTGAAGTTTTCCGTTTTGGTAACGCGATTGTTGATGATTGGGAAGGTCAGCTGAACGCATGGCCACTTGATGAAGGTTTGATTGACTACGTAGCGGCTGATTACCAATACGAATTGGGTAACGAGGGCGCTGCTGCCAACATCATCGCGAACACAAGTCTGCAGATTGGTGCTTCTAAACTGGACGTTTCAAAAATCACTCCAGAATTGCTAGCGGATCTAAACGAAGTAGGCGGTTCTGAGGCAAACGTCGCGTCAGGTTACCACGCGATTGAATTCTTGCTTTGGGGTCAAGACCTAAACGGTACTAACGCGGGTGCAGGTCAACGTGCTTACACTGATTTCGTCGTTGGCTCTGAGTGTACGAATGGTCATTGTGATCGTCGTGGTGAGTACCTAAAAGCGGCCGCTGATCTACTGGTTCAAGACCTAGAGTGGATGGAAAAGCAGTGGTCTGCAGAAGTGAAAGGCAACTACCGTGAAGAGCTATTGAACGAATCTGCTGACAATGGTCTTCGTAAGATGCTATTCGGCATGGGTTCTCTTTCTCTAGGTGAGCTAGCGGGTGAGCGCATGAAGGTGGCACTAGAGGCAAACTCGACTGAAGACGAACACGATTGTTTCTCAGACAACACGCACAACTCTCACTACTACAATGAGCAAGGCATCTACAACGTTTACACAGGTACATACAAAGGTGTAAACGGCAAAGAGCTATCTGGTCCAAGTATCGCTGACCTTGTTGCTCAAAAAGACAAGAAAGCCGCGACCGAAATTCAAAAGCAGTTTGATACAACACGTAGCCAAGTTGGTGAGCTAGTGACTTCTGCAGAGAAGAACAACCAGCACTTTGACCAACTTATTGCAGCGGGTAACGCACAAGGCAACGCGCTAGTAAACGACACCATCATGTCGTTGGTAGCACAAACCGGTGCGATTGAGCGTGCGGCAAGCATTGTCGGCATCGACAGCCTAAGCCCTGATACTGCTGACCACGAGTTTTAATAAGAAAACCATAATAAATAAGGGCTCTTTGTGAGCCCTTTTGACGTTTGAGCTCGTTGTTATCACCCTTGTTGTCTATGTAGAGCAATGATATGAAGCCATACCTAATTTCTGCGCTAGCCGCGATCCTTTCTTCTTCTGCCATGGCTTATGATGTTAAGTCTGGTGGCAAAACCAGTGTTAAAAAAGACGGCGCGAATGCCTATTCTCTTCCTGCTGCTAACTTGCCAATGAGCAAACGCCTCGACTTTAGCGTAGGTAACAGCTTTTTCCGTAACCCTTGGGTACAAGCGCCAGCGTCAACGGACGCTCGTGATGGCCTAGGCCCGCTTTTTAACACCAATGGTTGTCAGAATTGTCACATCAAAGACGGTCGTGGTCATCCGCCAGAGAAAGATGATTTACATGCCGTGTCTATGTTAGTGCGCTTAAGCATTCCTGCGATGACGCCAGAACAAAAGAAAGCTTACATCAAAGATGGCGGCATACCTGAGCCGACTTATGGTGGCCAGCTTCAAGATTTCGCTCTGCAAGATCAAACGCCAGAAGGCAAAATCGAAATCACTTACACCGATGTCCCAGTGAAATTTAAAGACGGTACGACGGTGACGCTAAGAAAACCTCATTTGAACATTACCGATCTGGGTTACGGCGATATGCACCCTGATACCGAGTTCTCAGCACGCGTGGCACCGCCAATGATCGGCCTTGGTTTGTTAGAGAGTATTCCCGACGAAACGCTACTTGCTTGGGCTGATGAACAAGATGCCGACAAAGACGGTATCTCAGGCAAAGTCAATAAGGTGTGGGATATTGAGAAGGACGACTTCTCGATTGGTCGTTTTGGCTGGAAAGCAGGACAACCGACGCTAATGCAGCAAAATGCAGCAGCATTTAATGGTGATGTGGGTCTTACGAGCCATTTATTCCCAAATGAAAACTGTACCTCGAAACAAAGCATTTGTGACGACATGCCAAATGGCGGCAAACCAGAGGTGAGTGAAAATATTCTCGACTTCGTAGAGTTTTACAGCCAACACTTAGCCGTACCTATTCGCCGTAACGTCAATGATCCTAACGTGAAACTTGGTCAGCAAATCTTTGCTGCGTCTGGCTGTGAAAGCTGCCACAAGACCAGTGTTAAAACGGCGAAACGACCAGAGTTACCAGCGCTTTCTGAGCAGCTTATCCACCCATACACAGACATGCTTTTGCATGACATGGGTAAAGGCTTAGCCGATAACCGTCCGGAATACTTAGCAAACGGCCGTGAATGGCGAACGGCACCGCTATGGGGCATTGGTTATACCGAAGAAGTAAACGGACACACTTACTTTCTACATGATGGCCGCGCTCGTAACCTGATGGAAGCGGTGTTGTGGCACGGCGGCGAAGCTGAAACGGCGAAACAAAATGTTTTAGCTCTGAACAAAAAAGAACGTGATGCTCTCATTGCGTTTCTGAACTCTCTATAAGGAAGCAACCATGAAAAAAACACTGTTAGTGAGTGCGATTGCCGCAACGTTAAGTTTGGTTGGTTGCCAATCGACCATCGGTTCGAGCTCAGCCAAGCCTGAGAGTACAAGTCATATTTCTCAAAGCGTGTACGAGGTCGAATTTCAATCAGCTCAGACGTTTTTAGCGCAAACCACAGAACTTGAACAGCGCTTCGCGGATTACTGCGCATCAGAGTCGAAAGATGATGCACAAGTAAAACAGCAATGGCATCAAACGATGCTTGCGTGGATGGCATTACAAGGTCAAGAACGTGGCCCTGCTACGGCGTTGGAGCAAAGCTGGAATGTTCAGTTTTGGCCAGATAAAAAGAACACCACTGGTCGTAAAATGTCTGTACTGACGAAATCTGATCAAGCTTGGAGTGCAGAAGATATCTCCACCCAAAGTGTCACCGTGCAAGGTTTAGGTGCATTGGAATGGCTGCTTTACGATAAAGCGTCGACCTTATCTAGCAACGGCAATACTTGTGCGACAGGCGTTTCGATTGCTGAAAACCTTGATGACAAAGCGCAGATCATCGCGGATTCTTGGGCAGAAAACCCTTGGAAATCGCTAGAGATGACAGAATGGGAATCTGAGTACATTTCACTGCTATCGAATCAGCTTGAATACAGCATGAAGAAGTTGAGCCGACCGCTAGCGAAGATTGGTAAGCCTCGCCCGTATTTCTCAGAATCGTGGCGTTCCGAGACCTCGCTTTCAAACTTAAAAGCCAACCTTCAAGGGATGGAAGCGTTGTACTTTGCTAACGGGAATGGTTTAGATGCGCTACTTAGAGAGCAAGGCCATGCAGATCTCGCAGACCGTGTTGTTCATCAGTTTGAAATGGCGTTAGAAACTTGGCCAGAAGATAAGAGCTTGTTTGCTGCACTACAAACAAAAGAAGGCTATCGCATGGTGCTTGCTCAATACAATAAGCTAGAGCAATTGAAGTACCTGATTCACGAAGAAGTGGCGATCGAGCTTGGCGTAGTTATAGGATTTAATGCAACCGATGGTGACTGATCAAACCCGCCGAACTTTGCTGAAAGCCGCTCTATTCGGGGCGGCTACACCTATGATGCCATTTGGTTGTGCTTCAACAAGCTCACGTGAGCCTGCGTTGATCGGCTGTTCTATCATTGGTCGAGATAAATATGCAGCGGTGGTGGCGGATGAGCATGGTATGCCGCTATCTTCATTGCCGATTCCTGAGCGTGGTCACGGTGTGGCAACCAACCAACAAGGCCACGCCGTAGTTTTTGGTCGTCGACCTGGTACTTTCTTCATGGTGTTTGATTATCGCTCAGAGCAGATGATCAAACTGCAACTAGCAACGCCAAATCGCCATTTTTACGGACATGGTGTTTACTCCCATGACGGCACGTTGCTATTTGCCACAGAAGGGGAGAGGGGGACAAGCCGCGGGATCATTGGTGTTTATGATGTACAGAAGCAATATCAAAAGATCGATGAGTTAACAGGCTTTGGCCTTGGCCCTCATGAAGTGATCATGATGCCTGATGGCGCATTGGCGATTGGCGTTGGTGGCGTACACACTAATGGCCGTGAACCTCTCAATCTTGATAGCATGAGACCGAGTCTGAGTTACCTTTCACAAGAAGGGGAGCTATTGGATCAAGTGTCTTTACCGGATCATAAGTTGAGTATTCGCCATTTAGCTCATGATGGTGCGGAAACCGTGCTTTGTGGTCAGCAATATCGTGGTGAGCCGGACGAGTATCCAGCCTTGATCGCCATGCACACGCGTGGTGGTGAGATGCAGGATCTACAAGCTGATCCTGAAGAGTGGGCGCGTTTCAATCACTACGTTGCGAGTATTGCAGCAACCGATGAATGGATCTTAGCCACTTCGCCTCCGGGCAGTTGTTATGGTATATGGTCTAAATCTACGGGCAAATTGGTCGAGCTAAGTGCGTTACCAGATGCCTCTGGTGTTGTGGTCTATGGCGATGAGTTCCGAGTCAGTTCTGGGGCGGGAAAAGTGGTAGAGCAAAGACCTGAGGAGTCAAAAAGTACCTTCGCAAGCGGAGTGCAATGGGACAACCATTGGTCGAGAATTATCTAGAAAGATCATTGAGTAATTACTTATAGAGAGTTTTGTTGTCGTTTTCGGCATCAGATTCTTAATTTTAAACCTGCAAGCTGTGAGATATTTGCCATACTTTTTATTATGGCAAGTAGCGCAAGGATCATTTCAGTGTTTGCTAGGGTTTTAATCATGACGGCACTTCTGGTGCCGTTTTGCAGCTTTTCCACCGTCGTTTCTCTCGAAGCTTCAGCGCAAGTCGAGCAAGAGGGAGCGGTACAAAAGCTGTCTGTAGAAAAAATGATCCATTATCCAGAGGTGATTGATCAACTGTATCAAAGCACCAATTACCGTTTGAACTGGGAAAATGAAAGTGATATTGAGCAGTTTCTTTTTCAAGTAAACCTGGTTGCACTTGCGGATGTCACCGATGAATTCGAAAATCAACTTCACCGGATAAACCAAGTAAGGTGGCAGGGAGATAATCTCGACTTCGATTTAGTGATGACAGATTCACTCTTGATGTACCTTAGTTATCTTGAGCAACTCCCCGAAGAAGGGATTAATTGGCTATTTACAGACAAAGCCCATGTTACGTTACCCGCTCCTAGCATCGATACTTTATCGGTTCTGAGTAATGAGATTACGGTTGGCAAACTTGGTCAGTTTTTGGCAAGTCTCCGGTCTCCATTACAAACAGATGATGCTTTCTACTCCGCCTATTCTTCGCTATCGGAACATTCTCAGTACCAATATCCTGCCTATCAACAAACTGGGCTAGCACGTGTTGGCGATATATTAGAAAACAGACCCCTATTGATTGAGCGAATGGAGATCGTAGGCGTAGATGTTTCTTACTTGGATTTAGTCACTGAAGAATATGACGAACAATTAGAGCTTGCGATAAAAGAGTTCCAGCGTATTCATGGTTTGAAAGAAGATGGCGTTATCGGCCCGAATACCATTCGATGGATCAACTTTTCTCCTCAAGAGCGATTGCATCTGCTGGCGTTGAATTCTGAGCGTTCAAGAATTTGGTCGAAAGAAAGGGATAATGTTGTCTTTGTTAACGTGCCTGGATACGAAGTCACGTATTGGCATGATGGTCAACCCTTGTTTGAGTCTAAAGTTGTGGTAGGGAGAGCATCAAGAAAAACGCCCATCATGTCGGTAGCACTGGATTCAGTTATTCTCAACCCAACTTGGAACGTGCCTTGGACTATCATGGTTAAAGACATTATTCCTAAAGTAAAACGTAATCCGATGTATTTGATTAACCATAACATTCAAATCATTCGGTCTTGGACTTCGAACGAAATTATTGACCCTACAACCATCAATTGGGCAACGGTGAATCCGAGAACATTTCCTTATCGTATGCGACAGGCGTCGGGCTTACAAAATGCACTGGGATTGTACAAGTTCAATATGCCTAACCCACAAGCTATTTATTTGCATGACACGCCAAGTAAGAACTTGTTTGAACAGGACAGACGCGCATTCAGCTCAGGATGTGTTCGTGTAGAACATGCAGACCAGTTAGCAGAACTTCTGTTCAAAACTCAGGGGTTGGAAGAACGTTTAGCGAAAAAGCGAGAAAGTTCTCGTCGGTCTAACACGTCAGTTCCTTTGGGAGAGCGCATTCAAGTACACATCATTTATCAAACAGCATGGTTGGAAGAGGGAACGCTTTACTACCGTGATGATATCTATAAGTACGATCACCGCAGTTGAAATCTTTAAGGAAAATTTACAAAACGAAGAATTCTCTTTTCGTTCAATAATTAAGCAATAATTACTGCATCTGAAAATCAAGATGGAGCGTTTTATGCATTTGACGTGACAAATGTGTTTGGTTAATGTCCACGACTTGTCTAGTTGTTGAGCACTGTATTTTGAAATGGTAAGTCGTAACTTTTCCCGCCGAGATTTCCTTAAAATGACCGCTGGTGGTGTGGTGTTGGCGTCTGCCCTGCCATCATTTTCTTGGGCTTCACTCCCTGACGAGCCACGTGCGCTGGCGATGAACAATCTTAATACTGGAGAGATCCTCGAAACATGCTATTTCGATGGAAAACGATACATTAATGATGAACTTCAAAGGCTGAATGAGTTTTGTCGAGACCATCGACGGAATGAGGTTCATCCGATGGATCGACGCTTGTTCGATCAAATAAGCCAAATTCAAAAGTTAATTGGTACAGAAGCAGAGGTGATCGTCATTTCAGGTTACCGTTCTCCTGCCACTAACGCCTCGCTGCGCAACGGGTCTTCTCGTGTAGCGAAAAAGAGCATGCACATGGAAGGAAAGGCCATTGATTTTCGTTTAGACGGCGTGAAGCTTTCAACGGTTCGTGATGCTGCATTAAGCCTAAAAGCCGGTGGCGTGGGTTATTATCCAGGTAGTAACTTTGTTCATATCGATACGGGAGCTGTTCGTTCCTGGTAGTGCTAGTTGAGACAAGGTTTCTAGTCTCAGAACGTCGTCGATTACCCACAGTTCAAAGCTTGAAGTCGCTAGGCCTTAGTGTCATAGTTGCGGCAGTTTTCATGCAAATTTATTCGGTATAGGTTATCTATGGCTCTGAAATACCAAGTTGTTCCAGTAACATCTTTCTCTCAAAACTGTTCTATTGTCTGGTGTGACGAAACCATGAAAGGTATTGTGGTTGACCCAGGCGGCGATGAAAAGCAGCTCGCTATGCTTATCAAAGAGCTGGGTGTTGACGTGGTAAACCTAGTGCTAACACACGGCCACTTGGACCACGTAGGTGGCACGGAGCCGCTGTCTGCACTGCTTGGCGGTACAGAGATTGTTGGTCCTCACAAGGCAGATAACTTCTGGTTGCAAGGTTTGGAAGGTCAGAGCCAAATGTTTGGTTTCCCGCTGACAGAAGCGTTTGAACCGCACCAATGGCTAAATGAGGGTGACACTGTCACTTTCGGTAATCAAGTGCTGAACGTATTCCACACACCTGGTCATACACCTGGTCACGTTGTGCTTTACAGTGAAGAAGCGCGTTTAGCGTTTGTGGGTGACGTTTTGTTTAACGGTAGCATTGGTCGAACTGACTTCCCACAAGGTGATTTCAATACGTTGATTAGCTCTATCAAAGAGAAATTGTGGCCTTTAGGCAATGATGTCACGTTTGTCCCTGGTCACGGCCCTCAATCGACTTTCGGTCATGAGCGTAAAACTAACCCGTTCGTTGCTGACGAGATGCCGCTTTACTAAAAGTGCGTGTACTAAGCATTATTCTGGCTCGGCGGCAGCTAAGTATCGCCGAGTCAGTCCCACAAAATCCTCAGCCTCACGATCTAGATCACTTGCTGATATAAATAGATCGTAGCCGTAGAAACCTCTCTGATACTTCATCCGGTTGGCGAGCATCGCTAACAAACCTTTGTACTCAATCCCATCTCTGTTTATATACGGTTTAGGGTCAAGCACCATATCCTCAAACTTATCTTCACACTGATTTTGTTTCGCGCCTAAGTAAAGCAGTGCTCGCTGGCTGAGGAGAATTTCTGTCGCTATACGAGGGCAGATTGAATTTAAGTAGGGTGAGTAGTGTTTTAGACGAATACCGATCCAAGGTAGCGGTTGGTGCCACCCTTCCTGTTGGTAGCTACAAATACCGATTGACTCAATATTTCGCCATCGGACGACCCAACCTCCTTTAAAAAGGTGTTGCTGAAAGTGAGAAGCTGTTAGCGTAAAAGTGACTTGGCTTTTCTTAATCATCAAGATGGCGAAACCAACGATTGCAGACATCAAAATGACCGACAACATGGCTTGCTTCCATCCCGGAGAAATGGCAACCAAAAACAAAGTGATGAGTGCAACGAGCAACAAAAGTATTCTGTTGATAGGGGAGTCGGGTTTGAAATGTGAATTTGTTAGGTGCAGCGTTTCCATGCTTATAACCTCATCGAATACTTGTCCAAAAATAAGTGGGTAGCTTTATGTGCATTGATTTGCATTTAAAATAAAACAAACCTCTGTTTTTATACCCAGTATTCAATAAATCCGTTCATAAAATATCTGATTAAATAGTAGACGTTCTATGCTTTGAGCGCATTTTTCATCGCGTTTCGCCGCTAAAACCTACAAATTGCTTGTGAATTTTGGTATAAAACGCGCTTCAAATTTTCATCCCTGCTGAGATGCAGTGAACTGGAGAAATATTCAATGAGACTTGCTCATAAGCGTAAAGTGCAGATGAAACTGCAAAAACGCATTAAAGCGACAGTAGCAAACTTAGCTGCAGCACCTAAAGCAGTGAAGCCTGTTGCGGAAAAAGCAGTAGCACCTTCTGTTGCTGAAAAAGCTGTTGCGGAGAAAGTAGTAGCTGATAAAAAAGTAGCTGCAGTGAAAACAGTTGATGTTGCCCTTACTCCTAAGCAACAACAAGTATTAGACATCGTTATGGCGAATGCTGAAGGTATTAACCCTAAAGGCATCGGTCTAGCTGCAGGTCAAGAAGATACTAAAGCGGCATCATGGGCTACTGGCGCACTAAAGAAGCTTCTTGAAGAAAACCTAGTTCAAAAAGAGCAGTTAGCAGGTAACAAAGTTATCTACAAAGCAGTTTAATTACCGCTACCGTTCTGGATTGAATACCTCGGCCGATGCCGAGGTATTTTTTTATCTTGGCATTGGAAATAATGCATTAAGTACTGACTTTAACACTGCCAATAAGTGGTTTGTCACATTTTCTTAAATACTATGTAAATTTTTTGGCAGAAAAATACGTACGTATTGTTTTTTATTTTTATTCATAGATAAAAATATAATTTATTGATTTTGCTATTAACAGTCTTTTGTCATGACGATTATCCTACGTACTTATACGTAATACCTTAGGCTAATGCCTTATTGATGAATTACTCGCTTCCGTGTTCATGCCCATTTCGCATTAGACAACATTGTTACAT
The DNA here is from genome assembly GCF_033338835.1 of Vibrio sp. Vb0888. NCBI lineage: Bacteria > Pseudomonadati > Pseudomonadota > Gammaproteobacteria > Vibrionales > Vibrionaceae > Vibrio > Vibrio sp. Vb0888. The sequence continues at coordinate 5,765 of NZ_JAWOTL010000004.1, read as the reverse complement.
CTTTTATACCGAATACAGCCAATCCTAATGAAATGGATGACAACAATAACCTTGGTGATAAAGGACGTGAACGATGAGTCTAATCCAAAAATCTTTAAAACGAGTGCTCAAAACAACCGCTGTCGCTGCCGCGATGGCACTCGCAGCGACTTCTGTAAACGCTGCTGAAAAAGTCTATCGTTTAAAGCTTGCTGAAACTTGGGGGCCTAATTTCCCAATTTTTGGTGATACCACAAAAAACATGGCCAAAATGGCGGAAGAGATGTCCAACGGACGTTTGCAAATCCGCATTGATTCCGCAAACAAGCATAAAGCGCCTTTTGGGGTGTTTGATATGGTTAAGTCGGGTCAGTATGACATGGGCCACTCAGCGTCTTATTACTGGAAGGGTAAGGTTCCAAACACACTTTACTTCACTTCTATGCCCTTCGGTATGTTGCCAACTGAGCAGTATGCATGGTTTTACTACGGCGGTGGTATGGAGCTGATGGAAAAAGTGTACTCTCCACATAACTTGATGTCTTTCCCTGGCGGTAATACCGATACTCAGATGGGCGGGTGGTTCCAAAAAGAGATCAAGTCCGTCAAGGACTTACAGGGTTTGAAAATGCGTATCCCAGGGTTTGCTGGTGAGATTTTGGCTGAGTTAGGTGCCAAGCCAACGAATATCGCCCCTGGTGAGCTATATACTTCTCTAGAGCGTCGCACAATTGATGCCTTGGAATGGGTTGGTCCATCGCTGGATCTACGTATGGGCTTCCACAAAATCGCGCCTTACTACTACACAGGTTGGCATGAGCCAGCGACTGAGCTTCAGTTCCTCGTTAACAAGCGCACCTGGAACCGTCTACCTGATGATCTAAAAGCGATTTTGCAAGTAGCCATGAAAACGGCCGCTTACGATATGTACACGCAATCGAAACACGAAAGCGGCAAAAACTGGGCATCTATTAAGTCTGAATACCCAAATGTTGAAGTAAAAGATTTCCCACCTGAAGTCGTAGCTGCGTTGCGAGAAGCAAACGATCGTTTGTTGAAAGAACATGCAGAAAAAGATGCTTTGGCGAAAGAGATTCAAGAGTCACAAGCGAACTATATGAATCAAGTTCGACCATGGTCAGATATTTCGCACCGAGCGTACTTAAACAGTCAAGCTCAACAATAACGTTATGAAGCAGGCGATGCCAAGAGGTTTAGCCTGCTATCGAAGCCCAAGAAAACTTCATAATGAATGCTCCGCACTATAGCGGAGCGCATCTAAACGTTCCACGGAGTTCGGAATGAGAAGTCTTATTTATATTGAGCGATTATTTAACCGCTTTAGCGATTTTCTCGGATGGTTATCCAGCATCCTGTTTATTTTGTTGTTAGCAAACGTTGTGTACGACGTTGTCATGCGTTACGTGTTTAATGATGTGTCTATCGCATTCCAAGAAATGGAATGGCATCTATTCTCTGCCGTGTTCTTGCTTGGTGTGCCTTACGCAATTAAGTCCGGTGGCCATGTTCGCGTCGACATTTTTTATGAACGCTTATCTTACAAAGCACAATCCATCATCGACATCATAGGCACACTATTTTTCTTATTCCCTTTTTGCCTACTGGTAGCTTGGTTTGGTATTGATTTCGCCAAGGAAAGTTACGCGTTAGGCGAGACGTCTGGTGACCCAGGTGGCTTACCATATCGTTGGATTATCAAAGCGATGATTCCGCTGTCATTTTTCTTTATGGCGGTGAGTGGTATTGGATTGTTACTTCATTCAATCAACAAAATTGTCAACCCTCATCTCATCTATGCCGGTAATAACGGTAAGTCGTAAAAGGAAGTCATTATGATCGGTATAGTGATGTTTTTTGTTGCGCTCTTTGCGCTTCTATTGGGATTTCCCGTTGCCTTTACTTTTGGTGGTATCGCGCTGATTTTTGGTGTTTGGGCTGAAGGCATCGAGATGTTTGCTTTTATGCCATATCGAATTCAGTCCATTATGGAAAATACGGTGCTAATGGCCGTACCGCTGTTCGTTTTTATGGGGCTAGTGCTACAGAAAACGAAGCTTGCTGAACAGCTACTAGAATCAATGGGGCGTTTGTTCGGTGGCGTTCGCGGTGGTATCGCTATTTCTACCGTGTTAGTTGGCGCATTGCTTGCGGCTTCAACGGGTGTGGTAGGCGCATCAGTTGTTGCGATGGGCTTAATATCTCTTCCTGTGATGCTCAAGTACAATTACGACAAAGGTTTAGCGTGTGGGACTATTTGTGCGTCTGGCACGTTGGGCCAAATTATCCCACCTTCTATCGTGTTGATCTTGTTGGGTGATGTACTTGGCGTACCGGTAGGGGACCTATTTCAAGCTGCGATCTGGCCCGGTATTACACTTGTTGGCGCCTATGTGATCTATATTCTCATCTACGCGAAGTTGAACCCTCAAGCCGCACAGGCGATAGAGCGCGATGAGTCGATCAGTCGTAAACAAGAAGTGCTCACCGCACTGAAAGCTGTATTGCCACCTTTAGCATTGATCATCGTGGTATTGGGCTCCATCTTTGCAGGGATTGCAACACCAACAGAGTCAGCGGCACTGGGCGGTGCAGGTGCGATAATTTTATCACTATTGTATAAACAGTTTAGTTGGTCGATGATTTATGATGCATCAAAAGAGACAGTTAAAGTAACCGCAATGGTCTTTGCGATCTTACTTGGTGCGACCGCCTTTTCAATGGCATTTACCTACACTGGTGGTGATTATTTAGTTGAAGAGTGGATGTTAGAACTGCCGGGTGAAAAGTGGGGATTCCTTATTATTACCATGGTGGTGATTCTGATTTTAGGTTTCTTTATCGACTTCGTTGAAATCTGTTTTATCATCGTGCCAATTATTGCGCCAGTCGCTGAATTGATGGGCATTAATATGACGTGGTTTGCGATTCTTATTGCGATGAACTTACAGACGTCGTTCCTCACACCGCCATTTGGCTTTAGTTTGTTCTATCTAAAAGGTGTCGCTCCAGCAGGGGTTACTACGCGAGATATCTACAAAGGTGTGATGCCATTCATCGCGATTCAGATTGTTGTGTTGGCGTCTTTGCTGTTTTTCCCAGGTTTTTACGGTATGAGTTAATCACTCGATAATAAAGAGATTTTGTGAACTGAGAGTTTTTACCTTTTGAGACAAGTTGTTAAGCTGTTAATTATGTCTATGCAGACACAATCGATTCGTTTGTACTGCTAAGATAGTAAGCTGTAAAGGCAGCGTTTCATGGAGGGAAGGGATGCCTCTCAAAGCAAAGTTAATTCTGCTGACACTGATACCCGTGGTATTGGTGTCAGCGAGTATCAGCTGGATCTCTATCTATCAAACCAAGACCCTTGGCAAAAGGGAGGTGGAGATCTTTCATCAAAACTTGATCCAATCAAAAGAAGCGGCGCTGAAAGATACGGTCGACGTCGCTTTTGACTCCATTTCTTACATCTACAACGATCCGACTTTAGAAGAGAGTGTTGCCAAAACGCGTGTGAAAGCGATTTTAAATCGTTTGAGTTATGGGTCGGACGGCTATTTTTTTGCTTATGATAAATATGGTACCAACCTTGTACACCCAGTTCTTCCGGAGCTTGTCGGGGAAAACTTACTCTATCTTGAAGACGAAAATGGCGATCGCTTAATCGAAGCTTTATTGTATCAAGCGCAATCAGGTGGTGGATTTCATCAGTACCTGTGGCAAAAGCCATCTACAGGTGAAGTTGTCCCTAAGCTTAGTTACGCTGCATGGCTCGATAAGTGGGAATGGATGATAGGGACTGGGCTGTATATTGAGGATGTCAGCCGAGAAGTCGCCAATATGCGCGCGGCAGTGAACAAAAATATCGAAACGACATTTTTCTCAGTCGTCGTGATCTTAGCGGTGACCGTTGCTGTAATCATTGTTCTCACTTTGGCGATCAATCTGCACGAGCATCGCCTCGCTGATAAGAACCTGAAAGAATTGGCACATAAAACCGTGATGTTCCAAGAAGATGAGAAAAAGCATTTAGCGCGAGAACTGCATGATGGAATCAATCAGTTGTTAGTCTCCAGTAAATGTCATTTAGACTTAATGAGTCATAGACTGGAAGACGAAAAACTCAAATCCCACTTAGATAAATCACAACGATCGCTCGTCACCGCGATAAATGAGGTGCGGCATATTTCTCATCAGCTCCGTCCAAGCGCCCTCGATGATATCGGTTTAGAAGCAGCACTGACGACCTTGCTACAGGATTTTCATTCCCATTCCGGGATTGATATCGAGAGCAATTTCGATACTCAGCAGCACAAACTGACTTCGGAAGTCGCAACGACGCTATATCGCGTCGCTCAGGAGTCTTTGAATAACATTGAAAAACATGCGCGAGCGAAAAAAGTAACGGTTACTTTGCAAAAAATGGGCAATATGCTGCAATTACTCATACGTGACGATGGGGTTGGATTTGTGGTTAACCATGCAGTGCACCAACAAGGGATTGGGTTAAGGAACATGCAAGAGCGTGTAGAGTTCATCGGTGGTGAATTTGAGCTAATGAGTGAGCTTGGCTTGGGAACAGAGATTACTGTGCTGCTTAATTTGGATGAAATAGTTTATGGATAAACCGATTAGTGTAGTGATTGTCGATGATCATCAAGTGGTATTGGATGGCTTCATGGCTCGTTTGGAGTTAGAGTCTGACATCGAAGTGGTGGGTACAGCAAGTAATGGCTTGGAAGCGATAGAGGTCGCAAAACACTTGCAACCGGACGTCATATTGATGGATATCAGCATGCCAATAATGAACGGTATTGAAGCGACTGGTGTAATTAAAGAAGCTCGCCCAGAGAGCAAAATACTTATGTTGACCATGCACGATAATCGCGAGTACATCATGAAGGTCATGCAAGCTGGTGCCGTAGGATATATGCTCAAGGAAATCTCGGCCGAGAAAATGGTGCAAGCAATAAAAACGGTGAACCAAGGCTCGACGTATTTCTGTGAATCCGTCACACAAACACTCTTTACCCAAGAAGTGGTGCCTGCCACGCAAAAAACGAATCCTCTCAGCCGCAGGGAAGAAGCGGTACTTAAATTAGTTGCTCAAGGAAACAGCAGCAAAAAAATCGCCACTTTACTCAATATTAGTTATCGAACGGTAGAGACGCATCGCCATAACATTAAGCACAAGTTGGACTTACATTCGACGGCAGAGTTAGCAAAATATGCGTTTGAAACTGGCTTGACTGAGTAGGAGAGTAGTGCCCGCAAAAAGCGAGCACGTGGGAGCGAAACTAATCGGCTTTGGTAATGCTACCAAGCTCTAGCATTGGAGCAACATCGATGTCCTCTGCATTCATCATCGTCGAGATGCGTTGAACGGAAGATAGTAGAAGGGATTGCTCCCATTCTTCCAATTTTTGGAATCGATTAATGAAGTGCTCTTGCAGCGGCGTTGGTGCTTGTTTTAAGGCTTCTTGGCCCTTGCTCGTAAGTACAGCATGCACTTTACGCTTGTCTTGAACACTGCGCTGACGCTCAACAAACTGGCCTCGTTCTAGTCTATCTAGAATGGTCGTTGCGGTCGCTTGGCTCATGTTAGTGTGGCTAGACAACTGTTTAATCGTCACGTTATCTAAGTCATTGATAGCGCGCATCAAAATCAACTGTGGAGCAGTCAATCCAGACTCTTTGCTCAGCTTTTTAGAATGTAAATCAATAGCGCGGATGATCTGACGAATCGAGACCAATACTTCTTCGTA